>JAYSRO010000578.1:0-8112 GCA_043720995.1 Candidatus Eiseniibacteriota bacterium | reverse complement strand
GCGACAGCCGCGCAGGATGCGCGGCCGAGCGTGCCCAAGCAACACCTCGGTCGGCCCTCACGTCCGCTGGGGGGTTGGACGACGACCCGCGGCCGAGCGTGCCCAAGCAACACCTCGGTCGCCCCGCACGGCCGCCGAGGGGTTCCTCGACGACGACGACTAAAAACTACGCGGCCTCGAACCCCCTCCATGGGCTTCGAGGCCGTGTTGCTAAAGTGACAGAACTACTTGGCGGAAGACCCCTGCTTGGCGATCACCCACCCCTTGATCTTCGAGTACGTCGGCGCGTTCACGAGCTTGTCCTTCAACAGGTCGGACTTCGCCTTGAACGGACGTCCCGCGACGATCTTGTCGGCGGTCGCGTCACCGATTCCGGGGAGCTTCATCAGCTCTTCCTTCGACGCGCTGTTCAGGTCGACCATCGTGTGCGCCGCCGGAGCGGTCTTGGCGACGTGCTTCGCCGCGGTCTTGGCCGCCGGCTTCGTGGCGACCGTTGCGGGTGCCGCAGCGGCCGCCGGAGCGGACGTCGCGGCCTGCATGTGCTGGGTGGACGTCGTGGTGGCCGGAGCGGCGAACGCGCTGACGGCGGTCAGCGTCGAGAGGAAGGCAACGAGTGCGGCAACCGAGTTGAAACGCTTCATTTGGGTGACTCCCAATGGGCACGTTGGGATTGCAGCAGGAAGGCGAGTGCCCGGTTGCCTTCCGGTTCAGTCGGAGTGCCGGCCCAGGCGGGCCGGCACTCACGGGATTGCGGTGTGCTTACGACTTCTTCGTGTTGACCTTCGACTTGATCTTCGAGTACTCAAGCCTGCTGACGACCGACTTCTTGACCAGTTCCGAGCGCATCGCGAACGGGCGCGCGGCGACGATCTTGTCGGCGGTGGCGTCATCGACGCCCGGCAGCTTCATCAGGTCTTCCTTCGAGGCGCTGTTCAGGTCGAGTGCGGACGACTCCTTGCCCGCCATGCTGCCCTTGTGGTGATGGCCGTGGTGAGCGGCCTTGGCCTCGGGGGCAGGCGTCGTGGCCGGAGCGCTGCCCGTCGTTTCATCAGCGTGGGCTGCGACACCGAGCGACAGGACCAGAGCGGCAGCAGCCAGCGAGACAGTGAAACGCTTCATGAGAATTTCCTCCGCGAGGGCAATGATGACCCCGCCGTCCTGCCCTCGAAGGCACGGCCGGGGTTCAGTGAAGCAGTGACGGCAACACAACATGGGGCGCCGGGCGTCGAGGGCGCGCGATACACGCGCGGACTGCGCATCGAGGCGAGCGGGACGTCGCGGAGCGCGATGGCGCTGGACTCAGCGGCGAGCGGGGCGTCGCGGAGCGCAAGGGCGCTGGACTCAGCGGCGAGCGGGGCGTCGCGGCGGGCCTTCGCGGTGGACTCAGCGTCAGGCCGGGCGTTTCGGAAGGGTTGGAACCCTGGGGAAGGGGCGCGCTTCGGGGCGACTGCGCGCGCGCGACAACAGCGAATCGCGCTGGGCGGGTTACCTCGTGGCGGACTGCGGCCCTTCAAGTGTCCCAGGCGTGGCTCGGTGACGCCGTCGTTCTGTGTGGCGGTCAGGGTTGCTCCCGTGGTCCACAACCCCAGGCTCAAGCTGGCGTGGCCGAGCGCGTAGGGCGCGCCACCAGGTGAATGGTTACGCTGCAGCTTGCTGCTCGCGTGCGGCGGCAGCGCGTGCGAGCTGCTTGAATGTGGGCGCGGCGTCGCGGGGCCGCCGGCACGCGAATGCGCACCGTGGTGCCGCGTCCCGGCGCGCAGCTCGGCGTTCGCGGTGTGGTGATGGCGCGCGTGACGGTGATGCCCGTGCGTGCGCGGGTGCACGCTCGTGTGCACGGCGCGGGCACTCACCACCGTGATCGCACGGGATGACGCTGGCGCGGCTGCCAGCAGCAGCGGGGCCAGGATCATGAGTGCGAATGCGCGGACGAAGGTCATCGGGTTCCTTGGGTGCATCGGTGCGAAGACGACACAGCGGTCAACCCATTGGACCACTCAAACCGGGGAATGGACCGTCAGGAAACGGCAAATCTCACGAGGGTTGCTCGGGGTCGTACGGCACCCCCACGGAACGCGGCGGAATCGCCCGCCCAATGAAGCCTGCCAATGCCAGCATGGTCACGAGATAGGGCAGCATCTGCAGCAGTTCGCTGGGGAAGGCGGAGCCCTGCAGGGTGATTTGCAACGCCTCGGCGGCGCCGAACAGCAGGCAGGCCGTAGCGCCCCCAAGGGGCGACCACTTGCCCACGATCATCGCCGCCAACGCGATGTAGCCGCGGCCGCTCGTCATGCCATCGGTGAAGGAGTGCTGCTCGCTGGCCAGCCATGCGCCGGCGAGTCCTGCCAGAGCGCCCGATACCAGTACGCCTTGCGTGCGCTGGACGGCGACCGATAGCCCGAGCGTGGTGAGCGACTCGGGGCGTTCGCCCGCGGCCCGCAGCCGCAGGCCGAACACCGAGCGGAACAGCAGCCAGTGCCCCGCGGCGATCAGGGCCAGCGTCAGCAACACCAGCGGCGAGGCGAACACGGGGCCAAGGCCGGGGATCGCCGAAAGGCCCGGTACCGAGAAGCCCTCGAAGCCCACGACGCGGCTCGAGTTCGACGAAGAGTGAAACACCAGCTTGAGTACGAACCGCGTGAGGCCCGCTGCGAGCAGGTTGATCCCCAGTCCGCTGGTGATCTGGTCGGCGCGAAACACCACCGTCACCAGCGCGTGCAACGCCGCCGTCGCGATGCCTGCGCTGACCGCGCAGCCGGCGCCGATCCACGGCGAGCCGGTGGCGTGCGCGCCCAACACGTAGGCGAGTGCGCCAACCAGCATGATGCCCTCGAGCGCGATGTTGATGACGCCGCCGCGCTCGCTGAATCCTGCCCCCAGTGCTGCCAACGCATACGGCACGCTGATGCGCAGCGTGGCGGCGAGGAACAGTACGAGTTCCATGCTCAGCGCAGCCTGCGCGCGGCGCGCTCGAGTACCTGCTGCGTGGCGATCGCGCTCAGGATGACCAACCCCTGCAGGATGTCGACGAGTTCGCGCGGGACGCGCTCGTTGATGACGAGCCCGGCGTAGGACAGGGCGCCGAAGAACAGCGCGGCGATGATGACGCCGGCCGGGTGGTTGCGGCCCAGCAAGGCCACGGCGATCCCGAGGAATCCCGCGCCTGCGGAAAAACCCTGTTCGAAGTAGTGCTTGTAGCCCAACACGAAGTTGATGCCGCCGAGGCCCGCGAGTGTGCCCGACAGCGCCATCGCCGCGATCTGGGCGCCGCCGACGGAGATGCCGCCATACTCGGCGGCGGGCGCGTTCAAGCCGACGGCGCGCAATTCGTAACCGCGCCGCGTGCGGAACAACAGCACGCCTGTCCCCACGGCCATGGCGAGTGCGACGACGAGGGAGAGATTCGCGGGCGTCCCCTTGAACGCCGGGATAAAATCGCCCAGCCGGGGGATGACGGCGCCCGCACCGATCTCGGCGGTGCGGACGGTCGCGGTCTGGTAGACCGAGCGCCCGAACCACGCGACCAGCGCGAACGATATGAAGTTGAGCATGATCGTGTTGATCACTTCGTGCGAGCCGAAGCGCGCTTTGAGCACGCCGGGGATCGCTCCCCACGCGGCCCCTGCGGCGGCGGCGGCCAGCATCGCCAGCGGCAACAGCAGCCACGAGGGCCAGCCCGCGAATGTGGCGCCCACCAGCGCAGCCGCGAAGCCGCCCAGGTACAACTGGCCCTCGGTGCCGATGTTGAACATTCCCGCGCGGAACCCGAGTGCCACCCCGAGCCCGGTGAACACGAGCGGTGTCGCGCGGAACAGCGTCTGCCCGAGCCCGTAGCCGGTGGCCAGGCTCTCGCGCAGCATTACGCCGTAGATCTCGAACGGGTTCTGGCCGATCGCGGCGATGAACACCCCGCCGATCGCGAGTGCGACGGCGATCGCGGCGACGGGTGCGAGTGCGACGAGCAGTGTTGCGGGCGAGGGCGCGCGAAACCGCGCGGTGGGGACCGGGGCGAGGCCGTCGGGCGAGTTCGCCGCGTCGCCGCTCACCGGCGCTTCGGCGTCTTCGCGGCGTGCCACGCGAACGTCACGTTTTCGCGATGGACATCCGTCATGGGGAAGGGGCCATCGTGTTTGCCGCGATAGTCCATCGCCTCGAGGGCGGCCTCCGTGGCGTCGAGGTCGCGCCCCGCGCGCACCTCCGCCGTCGCGAGCCGCATCAGCGTATCGAGGTATTCCAGATCTTCGCGCACGCGCCGCAGCACTTCGTCGCGGTCGCGGGCGATCGACCCATGGCCGGGTACCAGCGTCTCGATCGCGCCGCTGGCGGCGAGTTGCAGCAGCGGTTCGAGCGTCTTGCGGTAGGCCGCAGGCTCGCGGTTGAGGATGGGAATCTCGACGTCCGACAGCATGTCCGCCGCGAACAGCAGCTTGCGGTCGGGTAGGTGCAGGCTGAGCTGGCTGTCGCTGTGGCCCGGCGCGTCGCGAAACACCAGGTGCCACGGCCCCCGCGTCGTGTAATGCAGCCCGCTCACCGCGTGGCGCGGCTTGAACGCCTTGAAGCCGCGTGTCCACGCCGCATCGAACTCCGCGGCGACGCGTTGCGCTTCGGCCAGCGTGTGCGTCTCGCCAGCCTTGAGCTCCGCGGCAAAGCGGTCGTGGGCGATGCTGGCTGCCCCGGGCCACCACGCAGCGCCCAGCACGTGATCCCAGTGCGCGTGGGTGAGGAACAGCGTGACTTCGGCGCTCGCTGCTTCCTTCGTGGCCGCAGCCAGCTCCTCGATTTCCGCTTCGAGCACGCCGGGGTCGATCACCAGTGTGTGCTCGCCGTCGAGCAGCACGCAGGAGTTCATCATGAACGCCTGCGATTGCCGTACACGCACGCCCCCGCCCAGATCGGTCCAGGCGGGGGCGTGCGTTGGAGTCACGGTCGCGCTTGCCGTTATTGCGTGGGGACCACGATGCTGCCGGCGATGATGGCGGCCTTCAGCGAATCCACTTTGGAGTGGACTTCATCGGGGATCAGGCTGTGGTTGCGGCCGTCATACACCCACATCACGCCGTTTTCCTTGAGCCCGAACTCCTTCACGCCGTTCGTCCACTGCCCTGCCTGGGCTTGCTTGATGGTCTCGAACACGGCCGTGTCCACGCGCTTCACCATCGAGGTGAGGATCGCGCCCGGGGCTTCGTCGTACTGGTCCGAATCCACGCCGATCGCCAGCTTGTGCAGTTCGCGCGCGGCCTCGAACACGCCGAGCCCGGTCGAGCCGGAGGCGTGGAAGATGATGTCCGCGCCATCGTGGTACTCGGCCAGCGCCAGTTCCTTGCCCTTGGTCGGGTCCTTGAATGCGGCGCCCGTGGTGCCGGCGTACTTCACCAGCAGTTTGGCGTTAGGCCGCACGGCCAGCACGCCCGCGCGGTAGCCCGCCTCGAACTTCTTGATCAACGGGATCTCCATGCCGCCCACGAAGCCGAGCTTGTCCGACTTGCTCACCAGCCCGGCCAGCGCGCCCACGAGATACGAGCCTTCCTCCTCGCGGAACTTGAGCGCCACGAGATTCGCCGTCAGCGATTCACCCGGCGTCACCGTGAAGTCGATACAAGCGAACTTCGTGTTGGGGAACTCCTTCGCCAGCGACTTGATGTCGTCCGAAAACAGGAAGCCCACGCCAAACACGAGCTGGGTGCCGTTCTGCGCCAACTGGCGCAATGCCGCCTCGCGGTCGTTGCCTTCGCCCATCTCGAGCGTCGAGACGTTGACGTCGAGCTCGTTCTTGGCGCGGTCGAGGCCGGCGTAGGCGGCGTCGTTGAACGACTTGTCGCCGCGTCCCCCGACGTCGAACACGAGTCCGACCTTGTACTGCTGGGCCGCGGGGCTGGCGGCCGTCTTGGCTTGCTGCTTAGCGCACCCGGCGAGCAGCAGGCTGAGCAGCGCTATTGCGGCGAGGGCGTGCGCGAACTTTCTTAGGGACATCGGTACCTCCGGAAGCAGGTTTGAGCGGCGCGCGGGAGTTTACGCGAGACCCGAGATCGAAGCACCGCCGGCACCGCGCTTCATAGAGATCTGTGCCGCCGACGACGACCCGGCCGCTACGCTTGAGCTTGCGGTAGGTGCGGTTGGCAGGTGCTCCGCACACCATGCAGATGGCCAGGGCCTTGGTGATGTACTCGGCGATCGCCAACAGTTCCGGCATCGGCTCGAACGGCCGGCCGCGATAGTCCTGGTCGAGCCCCGCCACGATGACCCGTTTGCCGCTGCGGGCCAGTTGCTCGACGACAGGCAGCAGGCCGCGTCCGAGGAATTGCCCCTCGTCGATGCCGATCACCTGCGCTTCATGCGCGTGCTTCAGGATGTCGCGCGCGTGCTTGACGGCCCGTGAGGGGATGCGTAGTTCGCTGTGTGAAACGATGGCGTCGGGGGCATAGCGGTCGTCGATGCCGGGCTTGAAGATTTCGACACGCTGGCGCGCGATCTGTGCGCGACGCAGCCGTCGGATCAACTCCTCGGTCTTGCCGCTGTACATGCTGCCGACGATGACCTCGATCCATCCGGTGCGCGGCATTTGAAGTATGGGTTCGACCATGGCGGCGGACGCTAGCGACCCATGCGCGGTTGTGTCAAAGCGGCGCGACGTCATAGAATGCGACGCGGCCACGGGAAGGATCTCGTGTGGCCCCTTGATTTCTATTGCTCATGCATGGAGGCATTGGTGAACGAGCTTCGCTATGGACGAGGCGAGCTCGGCGACCCGGACGTCGCCGGCCGCAGGGAGTGGCGCGTCTCGAATGGCATCGGTGGCTTCGCCGCCGGAACTGCCAGCGGGGAGCTTTCGCGCTACCGGCACGGGCTGCTGAGCGCCGCACTCGCGGGCGCCGATACGCCGACGTTGCTGCTCGCCAAGTTCTCGGCGACGCTCGAGTTGCGCGACCAGCGCTGGGCACTCGACACGAGCCGCTGGAGCAGCGGCGCGCGTGATCCCCAGGGCTACCTCAACCTTGAATCCTTCGGGCTCGAGGATGGCATTCCGCTGTGGGTATGGGCGATGTCCGGTGTGCGGCTCGAGCAGCGCATCTGGATGGAACAGGGAGAGAACACCACCTACATCCAGTACCGCCTGCGCGCGACGCCTGAACCCGCGCGGCTGCGCCTCCATGTGCTGGTCAATCATCGTCCCGCGGATGCCGCCGCGGGCCGCGGTCTGTGGACCGCCCGCGTCGAACCGGCAACCGGCGGCCTGCGCATCGAAGCCTTCGAGGGGGCGACGCCGCTGTGGCTGCTGGCGCCCTCCGCTGAAATCCTGCCGCGCCATGACTGGCACCGACTTCCTGCTCGCCCGCGAGGGCAGCACCGCGGCACCCGCGCACGAGGATCACCTGCTCGCCGCGGAGCTCGTCATCAAGCTCAAGGCCGGTGAAGAGACCACGCTGGTCGCCAGCACCCGTCGTGATGCGGGCGCCGGCGAAGCGGGTCCGCTCGCTCTGGTGTCGGCACTGTCACGCCGCGCCGCGCACGAGCGCGGCCTCCTCGAGGGGTGGCGCCATGCGCAGCCCACCGTCGCGCGCCAGGCGCCGTCGTGGATGCGCTCGCTGGTGCTCGCGGCCGATGGCCTGCTGGCCGATCACCCGCCGGGATCGCTCGTGTCGCAGCCGGGTCTGGTTCCCGGGATGGGCACCAGTGGGGACTTCACGCGCGACACGTTGATCGCGCTGCCGGGGCTCACGCTGTCGACCGGACGCCCCGAGCGCGCCAAAGAGATTCTCGAACGCTTGAGCAGCGCCATCGACGCTTCGGTGGCCGTCGATGCGCCGGCGGGGGCCGCGGCACCCGATATCGCCCTGTGGTATGTGCAGGCAGTGCGCGCCTACTTCGAGCACACCATCGATACCGCCTTCCTGTCGCGGGTGTTCCCGGTGCTGGAGTCGGCGCTGGATGCGATGGAGCGCGGCACGCGCGGTGGCCTCTCGTCCGATCCCAGCGATGGCTTGCTGCGCGCGGGCGAGGGCGACATCGATGCGACCTGGATGGACCGGCGGTTGCGCCTGGCCGGCTTGCCGCCGCGTCATGGCAAGGCCGTCGAGCTCAATGCCCTGTGGTACAACGCCCACACCGCGATGACCG
>JAYSRO010000577.1:0-3886 GCA_043720995.1 Candidatus Eiseniibacteriota bacterium | reverse complement strand
TGCCTGCGGCGCCAGCCACGCTGTAATCAGATGATGACGCGGCGATCGCGGCGGCCCCGACCAGCGCGCCGAGTGCGGCGAATCCCATCGCCCCGGTGAGGGCGCCATTGAGGCTGCTGCCGCCGCGCGCTTCCACCCTGTCTATATCGTCCCACGCGATGAGGTCCGGCAGCGGAGTCGCGGCAGCCCCACGACGTGGACGGTGGAATGGCCGCAAGTCGCCGAGTCCCTGGGGACCGGCTGAGCCAGCGTACCCGTCGAGAAGGCCAAACCGGCTTCGCACACGGATGCGCAGGTTTGGGTTGATGCGATCGCACGCCCGCCGCGCGGCAGGCGTCAGCGCGAGAGTGTCCACAGGCGTGCGGATCGAAGGGAGTGCGACTGCAGCAGTGTCCGCGCCGGTGATAGAAGCTGCGGGGGCAAGTTGCGCGGCACTTGAATCCGACGTTGTGCCCACCGCACCGGGGGCTGCGGCGTACCACAGCTTCTCGGACTTGTAGCGATCGCCGAACCGGCCCCCCAGCACTCCGCCCACCGTTTGCCCGATCAACATGCCGGCGAGCGCATATCCGTGCCCCTTGCCGTCGGGCGCCCCGAGCGCATTGCCGAGTCCTGCGAAGGTGAGCCCCAATACGATGCCACCGACGACATGCATTTGCCGCGAACGCGTCACCACCTCGTCGACGCGACGAATGTCGCGCCACAGCAGCGGGCCTGGCTGCTTCGTGCCATCAGGCGCCGTAAGGTCGTAGAGCCCCGAGCGATCCACCAACCCCGCGCGCCGCGTGACGGCGCCGGAATCCGTCACGATATGCAGCCATGGCTTCGTCCGGTTCGACTTCTGGAATTGGTACACGGCGTTTGCGGACGGGGAGGCGGTCAACTCTGACGCGGCGGCGGATGGTGGCGTCAGTAGTAATTGCAGCACGACCAACACGAGGGCCGGCATGTGCACGGTGGGCTCCTCCTTCAGCGCAGGAAAGCTGCAGCGGCGCGATGGCGTGAAACCGCTAGCGTAGGCCGCGAATCAACACCGCATCCGAAGCCGTGGTCCCCGCGCTGAGCACGAGCCGGCGGTTGTCGGGCATCCAGTTGAAGCCGAAGACGCGCTCGGAAGTGAATTGGGTGGCCTGGACTGGATGTCCACCATCCGCATCAGTCACCCACACATTGGTCGCCGTACCCGACTGCATCAGCACCGCAAGTTTCTTACCGTCGCGAGACCACTTGTGGACAATCAACCGGCCTTCCGTGAAGTGCGTGACCTGCTGCAGCGCGCCGCTTGAGAAGTCCTGGCGGCTCACGTTGAGTACCGGTGTCTTCGTATCCAAGAACGTGACAGAGGAATTGTCGGGTCCCCAGCGCGGACCGGCTGCCGTGGCCGGGAAACGCAGGGTGGCGCTCGGCGGGCCACCCGTGGTGGGCACCAGCCTCCACGCTGTCGCGATCAATCCACTCGCATCCCGCTCGTCTACTCCGAGCAGCATGCTCTGGCCGTCAAGCGAGGGGCCGATCATCCCGGACGCGTCCATGTCGTTGCGCAGGATCTTGCCATCCACTGTGGAGACCAACGTGAGGGTCCTCGGAGCGTCGTAGTGCGCGTAGACCGCTACACGTCCGTCGAGTGAAAGCTCCCGATTCGGTTCGCCGGTTCCTGAGGTAAGCGCGCGCAGGTTGCTGCCGTCTGAGTTCATCCGCCAAAGATGGACGCCGGTGCTGTCAAAGCGATTGAACGTGACGACGCCGTCACCGACCTGGGGCGAGAAGCTATGACGGTTCCCGTCCGTCAGAGTCTTTGCCCCGTTGCCGGAAGCATCGATCGACCAGATCTGCAGGTACTGGTTGTCCGGAGCCCCGTAGATAATCGTGTTGCTGTCCGCTGCACCGCTGGCGAACGCTGAATTCTCAGGCGTCGCAATCGAAGTGAGCTTGTGCGCGGGAGCGCCAGCGGCGTCGGCGATCCAGAGGTTGCTGATCCTGGTAGTGCGGATGGCGCTGATTGTCGGGTCGGCGTGTGATGCCGAGACGCCGACGTAGTCGTTGAAGTCGTTCGTGATGAGCGACGCACGCGCGCCGGGGTAGGTGTAGAGCGTGAGCTGGGAGTTCGGTGAGGTTTGGATGTTCTGGCCACTCGCCACGAGCCCCTTGCCGTCGTGCAGCCAGGCGACGTTGTTCATCACCATGCGCTTTGCCCGCACGAAGTCCTCGCGCTTGCCGCTGGAGGGATCGTACAACGCGATCGTCGAGGTGAGATCAGGGGCGGGCCGCAGCAGCGCGGTGGCGATGCGCTTGCCATCCGGTGAGCTGCTCGCGCGCGAATCGATGTCGAACGCCCGCTCTCGCGGCGTCCCGCCGAGCGAGGGCACCTGGAACAGCGTCTGGTACCTCGCGTTGTCCGCCCGCTGCGAGGTGTAGAAGAGATAGTTGCCATCGGGACTGAACGAGGGATTGTGGATTTCCGCTCCCGTCGCCGGGAGCACGTCGACGTCGCTTCCGGTCGCCACCTGGCGCACACGCAAGCTCGTGCGGCCTGCGGTACCGGCGAGGTAGGCGAGATAGCGGCCGTCGGGGGAGAGCACGCAGTCGAATACGTCGCCGCGATTCGTCTGGGTCGCGGCGCGCACGTTCTGGTAGGGCTGGGTCTCGGTGCCGCGGCGGTGGAGCGCCCACCAAACGGCGCCGATCGCCACCACACAGCCGACCCCGGCAGCGATGATCAGGGCGAGCGGCACACGCTTCGCGGCCGCCACGGGCGCTACGCCCGAGACGATGCTGCCTGAGCTCGCCGAGGCCGAGAGCGCCTCGTACTCGTCGACGATCTCGCGCAGTTCGAGCGAGAGATCCTTCATCGACTGCAGGCGCTGGTCGGCGCTCTTGGCGAGACAGCGGCGAATCAGCCGGCGCAGCTCAGCCGGGACCTTGTCGTTGATCTCTTCAACAGGCGTGGGCTTCTCGTTGAGGATCTTGTGCATCGTCTCGACCGCGGTGTCGGCCGCGAATGGGCGGCGCCGGGTCGCCGCTTCATAGAGGATGCAGCCGAACGAGCAAATGTCGGAACGGTGATCGACGCCCTTGCCCTGGCCTGCTCGGGTGACATGTAACCGGCAGTGCCGACGACGAGGCCTTCCTGCGTGGCGTCCGCCATCATTGTCGGTGCGCTGGAGACATCGGGGCCGACGTCGCGCTTCTCCGTCAGCTTGGCGAGTCCGAAGTCGAGCACTTTCGCGAATCCGTCGGACGTCACCATGATGTTGCCCGGCTTGAGGTCGCGATGAACGATGCCCGCCGCGTGCGCCTTCGCCAGGCCGTCGGCCGCCTGCGCCAGGTAGCCCAGGAGCGTCCGCAAGTCGGTCTTGTCCTCGTGGATCAACGTACCGAGCGTCTTGCCGCTGACCAGTTCCATCGAGATGAAATGCAGCGGACTCGAGTCGGGCTCGCCCGCCGAGCGCACGGGCTGCTCGCCGATCTCGTAGATCGTCACGATGTTCGGGTGGCTCAGCGACGAGGCGGACTTCGCCTCGAGCACGAAGCGGCGCACGCGCTCCTCACTGCGCACAAGATCCGGCGGCAGGATCTTGATTGCCACACTGCGGCCAAGCGTCTGGTCCTGGGCGAGGTAGACTTCTCCCATGCCGCCGGCACCCAAGGGACCCACGATCTTGTAGTGTGAGAGTTCGTCTTCCGGACGAAGCGTTCTCGTCGGCTGCGCGGCCATGCACGTCTCCTTGGGGGCGGTAAAGAAGTCGGGGCATGTTAGCGCGGGAGCGCGGGGTGGCCAAGCGGGCAGGCGACCCGGACCCAGACAAAAACGCCCGGTCCGCATGATCGCGAACCGGGCGCTTTTCACAACGAAAGCGTTACTGCGCAGCTGCTTCCTTCTGGGCTT
>JAYSRO010000576.1:0-1868 GCA_043720995.1 Candidatus Eiseniibacteriota bacterium | reverse complement strand
TTGGTGTCTCCCGCCTCGGTGCGGCGCGACAAGCCGACCGCGGGTGCCAGGTCGAACAGGAAGGTGAGGTCGGGGTCGAGCCCGCCGGTGGCAAAGCGGTTGATCGCGGCCAGCGTGTCGTGGTCGAGTCCACGCCCTCCCCCCTGGTATGCGAGCGTCGAGTCGGCGTAGCGGTCGCACAGCACCACGCGGCCCTCGGCGAGGGCCGGGCTGATCACGCTCGCCACCAGTTCCGCGCGCGCCGCTTCGAGCAGGAACACTTCGGTGCGCGCATCGGGCTTGTGCGCGGGATCGAGCAGCAGCGCTCGCGCGCCTTCGCCCAGCGTGGTGCCGCCCGGCTCCCGCGTCACCACGGGATCGAGGCCACGCCGCTGCAGGCGTTCGGCGAGGCGCTCGATCTGTGTCGACTTGCCCGACCCTTCACCACCTTCGAATGTGACGAACAGGCCGGGCATGGGTCTGGATTGCCTGATCGGACTCTAGCGGGCGCGCGCCGGTGCACGCCGCTTACTTGCGCCACCCGCCGCCGCGCGAGCCGGCTTACGAGCCACGGCGGCCTTCTTCTTCGAGGCTGCGGCCCGCTTGGGGGCTGCCTTCGCCCGGGGCGCTTTCGCCTTGCGCGAGGCCTTCGCATTCAGCGCTGCTCCCGAGACGTACTTCACGTCCCGCGTCACCGTCGGCGCATGCTCGCGCAGGCGCTTCTCGGTGCCCTTGGGATCGCGGATGTACGACTCCATCAGCACGCGCGCTTCATCATCGGGGATCTGCACCGGCGGCGACTTCTTGAAGTACGCCGAGGGCGCCACCAGCGCGCCCTTCAGGCCATGGTCGAGCCCCAGCTTGGCGCAGCGCACGGCGTCGATGACGACGCCGGCGGAATTCGGCGAGTCCCACACTTCGAGCTTCATCTCGAGATTGAGCGGCACATCGCCAAACGTCGTGCCTTCCATGCGAATGTGGCACCACTTGCGGTCCTTGAGCCACGGAATGTAGTCGCTCGGGCCGACATGGATGTCGTCCTCGGCGAGTTCATACGGAATGATGCTCGTCACGGCGCGCGTCTTGGAAATCTTCTTCGATTCCAACCGCTCGCGCTCGAGCATGTTGAGGAAGTCGGTGTTGCCGCCGAAGTTGATCTGGTACGTCCTGTCGATGCGCACGGCGCGTTCGACGAACAAGCGCGACAGCACGCGGTGCGTGATCGTGGCGCCGACCTGCGACTTGATGTCGTCGCCGATCACCGGCAGGCCCTTCTTCTCGAAGCGCTGCTGCCAGTACTGCTCGCGGGCGATAAACA
Source organism: Candidatus Eiseniibacteriota bacterium (assembly GCA_043720995.1). Lineage (GTDB taxonomy): Bacteria > Eisenbacteria > RBG-16-71-46 > RBG-16-71-46 > RBG-16-71-46 > JANLWK01. Next base: position 571 of record JAYSRO010000576.1, on the reverse strand, counting down.
CCGGAATGCAGTTGACGAACGCGCAGCCCGCCTCGAGCACCTGCTCGACGTACCACTTCGTGGCTTCTTCCGAACCGACCGGCAGGTAGTTCACCACCACGTCGGCCTTCGTGTCCTTGAGCAACTTCACGATGTCGACCGTCGAACCCGGCGCCTTCTGGATGATCTTCGACAGGTACTTGCCCAGGCCGTCGTGGGTCATCCCGCGCTGCACGGTGACGCCGAGCTTCGGCACCTTGGCAAAGTTCAGGGTGTTGTTGGGAAGGCTGAGAATCGCTTCCGAGACGTCCTTGCCCACTTTGTTCTTGTCGATATCAATGGCGGCGACAATCTCGACGTCGCGAATATGGTAGCCGCCCAGGTTCACGTGCATGAGGCCGGGCACGCGGTCCGTATCCTTCGCGTTCTGGTAATAGGTGAGGCCCTGCACGAATGACGAAGCGCAGTTGCCCACGCCGATGATGGCTACGCGTACCTTTCCCATGGCCGACCGACCTCCTGTGGCTTAAGGGTGCTGACGAACCCGATCGCGGCGAATACCGCCCAGAGCTCTCCGCGCCCTCTTTATGAT
>JAYSRO010000575.1:0-1868 GCA_043720995.1 Candidatus Eiseniibacteriota bacterium | reverse complement strand
TGCCGAGAGTCCGGACTTCCCCGGCCAGCGCTTGAAGGCCCGTCTCGATGTCCTCGAGACGGCTCAATTCACGCCAGTGCCGCTTCGTCGGAAAGTTGATGATGAACCGGCGAGCCGCAGAGTGGCCACTGTCGAACACGAACATCTTACCCGGCCGAACCTCGCCGCGCTTGCACGCCGCCGCGTAGGCGTCGAAGTTGCTGGGAAAGGCGTACTTGAACTGAAGCGCGAGGCCGCGCCCCATCACGCCGACACAATTCACCGCGTTGACCACGCCCTCGGTATCGGCGGTCAGAATGTCGCCCGTCGCGAATCGGATCATCGTCGCCCCCCTCGGGGCGGGCCAATCCCACAGAAAATCGCGGCCTCATAGCCAGGCCGGCACTTCAAGACATCGCCTCATCGTCGGCGAGTTCGACGTCGTCTTCTGCATCAACTGCTCCCTCGGTGACGTCTGGCCCGGCTGCTTCTGGCAACCGTGCCGCCGCCTCGCGCACATCAAGCTTGCCGGTCACTACATCGGCGACGAGGCGGGTGCGGTACTCGCGGAGGAGTTCGATCTCGCGTGTGAGACGGGAGATCGCAGTTATGAGTGGGCGTGTTTGCTCCGACGTCTTCTTGACGATCGTGACTTGCTCGTCTGGGGGAGCAACGGCGATCGAGATCGACATCAGCCGGTCCTGCGTGAGTTTGGGCTGCGCCGCTCCTGAGATCCAGGGCTTGTAGTTCAACGTCTCGAGGACATCGGCAAGATAGACGATGCTTCCGCGCCTCGGTCTCAGGATGTGGGCATGGTTGTTCACCCAAAACTTCCCCCTTGCAATGATTGCGAGCGGAAGGTTGCGAAGAATCAAGTTGGCCCCGTCTTCGGCAATGAGCAGCAGTTCGTCTTCGAAGAGGTAGTCGTCCACCTTGTCGATCACGCCGGATGCGCCGTAGTAGTCGTAGGTCCTCGCAGTCATAGCCCCGCGCTCGACCGAGTTGAGCGGAACACGTTGCGTGTTCAAACAGCGGAACTGGTTCTTGATCCTCGACACCTTCCAATGCTGTGGAATGTTCCCGAGCCAGGGGATGCCGGAGGGTTTGAGGGGGACGGAGGGGTCGAGGCCGCGGGTGACGGCGCGGTGGATGATGGCCTGCTTCTGCTCGTTGAGCAGCGCGATCACCTTCCGCTTCGCCCGAATCGTCCCCTCCAGCCGCCCGTTCGCCCAGTCCAGAAACCGCACAATCGCCACCTGCTCGGCGGGCGGGGGAAGCGGCATGAACGCTCGACTCAGGCGCTCGTAGTCGATGTTCTGTCCTTCACGTATGCCTGTCACAAACAATGTCAGGCTTCTGATGAAGTCGGCCGACTTGAAGTACGATTTGAAATACCGCGGCTCGAAGCCATGACGCGGTCGAAGCACGGTGTATGCAGGGCTAATGATCCCACGTGCATGCGAGACCTCGATACCGCCTTGAAACGACCTGAGGCTGATGACGAAATCACCAACCTCAACGAGCTTGAGATTCTCAAGACCGTTCATGGCAGTCACCGTGCGTAGCCCATAGTCCTCCTTTCGCACGACACCCTTGCTTTGCGTTGCCGCAAGCAGCGGTTCATTCGGAAATCCCTTTTGCGCCCGCTCCTTGAAAAGAAACTTCATCCGCCGCACGCCCCAATGCCCCGGCACCTCCCCGAGCCACGCCTGCGGGGACTCCTTGTACTCCGCATACGGCTTGAGGTCGGCGATCACTTCTTGCTGCCCTTCTTCGTTCGCGAACGGAGCGCACCGGCCGCTGGCGTGGCGTCCGGCGCATTCAAGGCATAGAACTCATGCAGCTTGGCCGCCAGCAGCCGCTTGTCCGGCAACTGGGTCTGGTACTGC
>JAYSRO010000574.1:0-1869 GCA_043720995.1 Candidatus Eiseniibacteriota bacterium | reverse complement strand
CGCCGCGGGCGACGGATCTGGAACCCCTCAAGACCGCCATCCAGAGCAGCTTCCCGTTGCGCTTCGAATCGCTCGAGGGGCTCGCGGATCAATGGAGCGCCGAAGCGGCACTCGGCATGTCCTTCACGGATCTCGTGGCGTTCCCGGCGCAGGTCGGGACGGTCACGGCCGCGAGTGTCACGGCGGCGGCGCGCAAATGGTTCGACCCCGCTCACATGAGCTTCGTGGTGGCGGGGCCGGCCGACCGCCTGCGTGCGCCGCTCGCCGCGATCGCCCCGATCGCCACCTCGGGTGGCACCGACGACCCGGTCACACCCGAGCTCGAGAAGAGCGGGCGGGCGCGCATCGCCAGGACGATCGCGGCGCATGGTTCACTGGCCGCGCTCAAGAAGGTCCGCGACTCGATCATCGAGGCCAGCACTGTCATGCGTGTGGGCAAGACCGAGGCGACGGCGAAGCTGGTGCAGATGCGCAAAGAGCCCGAGCGCATGATCTACGACCTGCGAATTGAGGAGCGTGGCTCACGCGACGTGTTGGCGGATGGCAAGTCATGGAGCTCGCCGATCGACACGCTGACGAAGTTCCAGGACTCCGACACGACGAAGGTGTCCGCACTCCGCCAGGGCTTCCGTGGTGATGTGATCCACGTGCTGCTCGACGCCGCCGATCCCAAGGCGCGCGTTGCGGCCCGCGGAACCACGTTCCTCAATGGTGCGAACCATGAACGCGTCGAAGTGTGGACCGCGTTCGGGTCGCACCGGATGATGTATCTCGATCCCGTGACGCATCTGCTGTCGGGAGTCGAGCTGCAGGATTCGGACAACCGCGACGGTAGCGCCGCGGTTCGCCGTTGGTACCACGACTACCGCGCGGTGGACGGGATCCGGCTCCCGTTCGACGAACAGCGATGGCTGGGAGCGCAACGCGTGATGCACTTGAAGCTCACGCGCTATGCGTTGAATGCAGGTGTTGCGGATGGCCTGTTCGTGCATCCGGAAACGCCGCTCCCGCCATCTTCGCGCTGAGCCGGATTTACCGGGAAAGGATCCCCCCATGACTCAATCGACGCTCGACACGGTTTCCACGAAGGGTGCTTCCATGGAGAAGCTTGTTTATTTCTTTGGTGAAGGATCGGCGGAAGGCACTGGCACCATGAAGGACGTGCTCGGCGGCAAGGGCGCCGGGCTGCACGAGATGACGAACGTCGGCGTACCGGTGCCGCCGGGATTCACCATCGTGACGGGCGTGTGCCGCGCTTACCACGCCGGTGGGCGCAAGCTTCCAGATGCCTTCGAAGCGCAGCAGCGCGACGCGCTGACGCGGCTCGAGAACATGATGGGCCGCAAGCTCGGCGATGCGACCGACCCGTTGCTGGTGTCGGTGCGCTCGGGCGCCAAGTTCTCAATGCCGGGCATGATGGACACCGTGCTCAACCTCGGGCTCAACGACCGCTCGGTCGATGGGCTAGCCACCAGTACCGGCAATGCCCGGTTTGCGTGGGATTGCTACCGGCGCTTCATCCAGATGTTCGGCTCGGTGGTGATGGGACTCGACAAGCCTGAATTCGAGGACGTGCTGGAAGCCATCAAACACAAGCGCAAGGCGAAGTTCGATTCCGACCTGAGCCCCGAGGACTTGAAGACGCTGGTGCTCGAGTTCAAGCGCCTCGTGCGCCGCCGCGCCGGCCGCGACTTCCCGCAGGACCCCTACGAGCAGCTGGCGATGTCGCGCGACGCCGTGTTCCGCTCGTGGAACAACGACCGCGCGATCTACTACCGGCGCCAGAACCGGATTCCCGACGACATCGGCACCGCGGTCAACGTGCAGGCGATGGTGTTCGGCAATCTCGGTGAGACCTCGGGCACCGGC
>JAYSRO010000573.1:0-8136 GCA_043720995.1 Candidatus Eiseniibacteriota bacterium | reverse complement strand
GGGCAGCTCACTCTCTGGGTACAAGGCGCCGCAAACGCCGTACTCCTCAGCGGCAACGTCATTAGCGCTGGGACCAACATCGGCGTGCCCTGCGCTTATGTCCGCACGAGTCTTGGCCAGATCCTCACGCCGTTGAAGGTAGTGGCATATGACGTTAACGGTCTAGGATCGCCCGGCGCTGCAGTGAATGGGACTGACGCTTCGCTCGTCGCGGCGGAAGTGCTCAGGGCCGCCCTCGGTGCGCAGCCGCGTTGCCGTGATGACTACACGCACAGCAATAGTCTGACGGGCACTGATGCTGCCCGCGCCGGTACCTATTCAGTTAACGCACCGCTAGGCCTCAGCACCCAAAAGACGGGACCATTCTGCCCCTAGGCCTGCTCAAGCTACGCCGCGTTCTCCAAAAACGGCAGCAGCAATGGCAGCGCCTGCCGTCCGAGCGCTGGATAGTGCATCACCAGCGTTACGGCGTCGCGCATCAGGGGCCAGGTCACGCTGCCGCTATCCAGGTGATTCGCGAGGTCGAACAGCGCGAAGCGCACGCGCTCGCGATGGGCTTCGGGGACACCGAGTTCTTCGGCGTCGCTTGCCAATGCGATGAATGCGCGGGCGACGTAGGAAACCAGCGTGCGGTTCTCTGCGACGGGGGCTTCCTCGTACGTTCTCCCCTTGGGATCCATGGGCTCGGGAACGGGACGCATGCCGTGGGCTTCTCGGCGCGCTCGCTCGAGTGCGTGGTCGATGCTCTGGGCCAGCGCATCGGCGGTCTGCTCGGCGGCTTGTGCTGCGGGCTGTCCGGCAGAGTGCTCGAATTCGGGTGGCAACTCGGGGCCAGGGCCGCGTGTCCTGGGGCGCGACGGCACGGGACCAGCGGGAGCGGTGCGCGCTCCGGCGATGGGCACCACGCGAACTCCGACGGCAGGCACCACTCGCGCAGCCGGCACTCCGGCCACTCGCGATGGCTCCGGCGGTGCGGGTGCGCTCGCGGCGCCGGGAATTCCGAGCATCTCGCCGAGCGGAGTCTTGCGCACGCGCCGCGATGGCTTGGGGGCAGGCGCGGGGGCAGCGCCGGCGTTCGCGGCGGGCGGCGGCGTGGCGGGCCTCATTTCGACGAGCGTTTGGCGCACGGCTTCGGCAAGGCGTGGGGCTTCGGCGTCCTGCGACACGCCGCGGCTGCCGATTTCGGCGTGCCACAACCGCAGCAGTCGTCGAGCTTCGGCGCAGCCGCGCTCGAAGGCTTCGCGCATGACGCGATCGTCGGCGTTCGCGGATGCAGGACTAAACGGGATGCGCCTGAAGCGCGTGGCGCGGCTGGATTGGTCGGGCCAGATGCGCTCGATCAGCGTGAGCGTGGTCTGGCGCCACTCGCGGAACTCGATGGCGCGCGTTCCACCGTTGCGCAGTTCACCGAGTTGCTCGATCTGTTTGTCGAGCTTGGCTTGCGCGGCCTTGGCGTTCATTCCGCTCATTACTGTTGCCTCCGGCGAGGGCGTTCGGCTCCGTCCGCGTGACGGGCCGCGCGCACACATCGCACGGCCGCGCTACCAATCCGAATAGCGCTCTTCGTTCCAGGGATTCGCTTCGTTGTGGTAACCGTTTTGTTCCCAGAAACCGGGCCGGTCCGTCGGCGACAGCTCGATTGAACGAATCCACTTGGCGCTCTTCCAGAAGTAACGGCTTGGCACGACGAGTCGCAGCGGCCACCCGTGTTCCGGAGTGAGCGGTACGCCGTCATGCATGTCCGCGAGCAGCACGTCATCGTTCGCCAATTCCTCGAGCGGCAGGTTGGTGGTGAACCCCGCTTCGGCATGCAGGATGGCGAATCGCGCTTCGGACAAAGGGCCTGCGCGGTGCAGCACTTCGCGCAGCGAAACGCCTTCCCACAAATTGTCGTAACGGCTCCAACGCGTGACGCAATGAATGTCGCTGTGCACATGAACTCGCGGCAGGCTCTTGAACTCCGCCCACGTCCATCGCTGCGGATTCGCGACCGCGCCTGTGACCTGCAAGTCCCAGGTGTTGAGATCGACGTTCGGCACCGAGCCGTGTTGGAGCACCGGCCACTTGTCCGTCTTGACCTGCCCTGGCGGGAGTCGCGGCTCCTGCTTTGGGCTTTCAATTGTATCGGCAGGGCGGTCGAGCGAATCCATGGCTTCTCCTGCGGCACTGGGGTCCGGGTGCGGGGAGGCTCAAACTCGTGGGCGCGGACATCATACATAATGACCCGCCGCCGCGCGTCCGTTAGACTCCGCACATTCGGAACTGGGCCTCGCTTTTGCGGAGCGTGACCCGGACCTCGGCCGAAGCCATCGAATTGCTGTCCCCGTTTCCGTAGTTCTAAGGAGAGGGCGTCAATTTGCATGGCCACGCGCACGATTCCCGTGCAGATTTGGAGCTGACGCTGACGGCCATGACTGCCCCCAACCTCACGCTCGTAACCTGCGCGCCTGGCAGCGGGCCCCCTCCTGCGAAGGCCGGCGGGCCGGCTCCGGTGAAGGTTGCATCGGTGCGCCCTGCCGCGCGCTGGAACCCTGACCTCATCGCCACCGTGATCGCCTGCTCGATCCCGCTCGGCATCACGGCGTGGGGCTCCCGCTACTACGCCTCGCCGCACGCGATCCAGCTGCGCCATCCGCTCCATGCGCTGCTCAAGCCCTCGGGCACCGTTGGGCTGGCGCTGGGTATCGCAGCCCTCGTGCTGTTCCTGTTCATGTGGCTCTACCCCTTCCGCAAGAAGGTTCGGGCGCTGGCGTGGACGGGCTCGGTCGGCAACTGGATGCGCGTGCACATCGTCGCAGGCCTCGCGATCCCGCTGATCGGCGCGGTGCACGCCGGCTGGCGCTTCGAGGGGCTCATCGGGCTCGGCTACCTGTCGATGCTCGTGGTGTCGCTGTCCGGCATCGTGGGCCGCTACCTCTACACGCACATTCCGCGCAGCCGCAGCGGGCTCGAGCTCACCATGGAAGAAGTGAGCAATGAACGCCGCGCGCTGATCACCAGCATCGCGGCTTCCACCGGCCTGGTGCCCGCGGACGTCGAGAAGCGCCTCGCGATTGAGCTGAGCCCCCGCGCGGGCATGAGCCCGCTGGCGACGCTGCGCAGCATGATCACCTCCGACTTCTCGCGCGGCCGCGCCCTGCGCCAGCTCGAGCAGGAGTTCAAGCGACCACGCGCCGGACACCCCGGACTGACCGGCCGTGAGCTGCGCCAGACGCTGCGGCTCGCGCGCCAGGAAATGGCGCTGACCCAACAGGTGCGCATGCTCGATGCCACGCGCAAGGTGTTCGGCTACTGGCACGTCGCGCACCGGCCGTTCGCGGTCACCGCGCTGCTGGCCATCCTGATCCACGTCGGTGTCGCCGTGATGATTGGTGGCATCGGTTTCTCCGGAGGGCACTAAGCGGTGTTCAACCTCCTGACGACGCTCGGCTTCCTGCTCGCGACCGGTGTGTTCGTGCTGGTGCACGTGCTGCGCAACAAGCGCACCGCGACAGCGCCGGTGAACGCATGCCCGCGTTGCAGCACGAAGCTCGTCGAGGGCCAGCAGTGGTGCCCCACCTGCCGAGCGCCGCTGCAGGCGTTCGAACTCGTCACCGCGAAGATCGTTGAGCGCGAACAGCCCGCTCCCTCGGGCCCCCTCCACGCGATCGTTCGCGCCGATGTGTGCGTCGGCTGCGGCACCTGCGTGGATGCCTGCCCCGAGCCCGGCGCCATTCGTCTCGTGAACAAGATCGCGAAAGTCGAGCTCGAGCTGTGCAAGGGCCACGCATCGTGCGCCGCCGCCTGCCCGGTGAATGCGATCGTGGTGACCTCCGGCGCCGCGGTGCAGACCATCGAGGTGCCCGACCTGACGCATGATTTCGAGGCGCGCAATGTGCAGGGCTTGTACGTCGTCGGCGAACTCGGCGGCCGCGGACTGATCAAGAACGCGGTGAATGAGGGGCGCCTCGCGATGGAAAACGTCGCGCGCTCACTCGAAAATGACCCCTTCCGCGGCGACACCTCCAATGGCGTGTACGACGTGATCGTCGCCGGTGCGGGCCCTGCGGGCATCTCGGCGGGCCTTGAGGCGGTGCACCAGGGGCTGCCCTATTGCGTGCTCGAGCAGGGCACGATCGCCGACACCATCACCAAGTACCCGCGCAAGAAACTGCTGTTCGCCGAGCCCCTGCGTGTGCCGATCTATGGCGAGTTGTGGATCGCCGACGCCTCGAAGGAAGCGCTGCTCCAAGTCTGGCAGGCAATGATCGAGAAGACGGGACTCCAAGTCCGCACGCATCATCGCGTCGACGCCATCGAGAAGCGCGACGGCTTGTTCTACGTCACCAGCGGTGAGCGGCTGTTCCGCGCGCGCCGCGTGGTGCTGGCGCTCGGCCGTCGTGGCACACCGCGGCGCCTCGGTGTTCCGGGCGAAGAGCTCAACAAGGTGCTGTACGACATCGTCGAGATGGAAGCCTTCGAGGGCCAGCGCATGCTGGTGATCGGGGGCGGCGACAGCGCTGTCGAGTCGGCGCTCGGGCTCGCCAACCAGCCGGGCACCACGGTCACGCTGTCGTATCGCGGCAAGGAGTTCGGCCGCGTGAAGGATCGCAATCGCGCCAAGCTAGACACCGCAGTCGCAGCGGGCCGCGTCGAGCTGCTGCTCAGCAGCGAAGTGCGGGAGATCCGTCGCGATGTGGCCGTGCTCGACCACGCCGGGTCCGCGCGCCTGTTACCCAACGACGGTGTCGTGGTGCGCATCGGCGGCGAATCGGCCTACCCTTTCCTCGAGCGCGCAGGCATTCGCATCGTCAAGAAGGAGCTGACGCTCGAGCCACAAGCCAGCGCCGGCGCGGGATGAGGCCGCTCGCTCACCATGCCTACCTCCCCGCTCTGCTCCTCGCTCTCATCGCCGTCGCCACTCCCTGGCTCGGCTTGGCGTATGCGCAGGTTTCGCCCGGGCCATTGTCGACGGCGCATGCCGCACTCGACAGCCCGCTCCAGTGCCTGCAGTGCCACGGCAAGGGCGGAGCCATGGCCGACATGGATGCGCGCTGTCTGGCGTGCCACAAAGAGGTGGCGTGGATGAGAACCGCCCAGCGGGGATTCCACGCGCGCGTCAGCGCGAAGAACTGTGCGAGCTGCCATCCCGATCACGGTGGCCGCGATTTCGAGTTGGTGATCTGGGACGAGGGTGCGGCGGCGAAGTTTGATCACCGCCGCGCCGGGTTCGTGCTCGAGGGCAAGCACGCGAGCCTGGCGTGCGCGGCATGTCACAAGCCGGCGCTACAGAAGTCGCCCGCCACGGCGCTGATCCAGAAGAAGCACCACGCCACGAGTTGGCTGGGGTTGCAGACCGCGTGCGCCGACTGCCATACCGACGTGCATCGCGGCCAGCTTGGCGTGAAGTGCCAGACCTGTCATACGCATACGAAGTGGAAACCGGCGCCCGGATTCGATCACGCGCACTCGGATTACCCGCTCACCGGCGCGCACGTGCAGTTCGATTGCATGAAGTGCCACGCCGCGGCGCAATTCGTGAAGGCCACCGACGCCAAGGGATTACCCGTCCCGCAGTGGAAGCCCATCCCGCACGCCGACTGCACGCCGTGCCACCGCGACCCGCATGCCGGCCGCTTCAAGGGCGCCTGCGAGGCGTGTCACGTCACCACTGACTTTCACACCATCAGCCGCACGGGATTCGACCACAACCAGACGCGCTACCCCTTGAAGGGCAAGCACGCGCAGGTCGCCTGCGCGAATTGCCACGATCCGGCGCATGGCGGTTTCGGTGCGAAGCCGAAGTTCGCGCAGTGCGCCGACTGCCACGCCGACGCGCACAACGGGACCGCGACGCTCGCGGGCAAGGTCGCGGACTGCGCGACCTGCCATGGCGTCTCAGGGTTCAGCGGGCCGAGCTATACGGCCGCCATGCACCAGCAGTCGGCCTACCCGCTCGAGGGTGCGCACGCCACGGCGGATTGTTCGGGGTGCCACCGCAAGCTGCCCGCGTCGGATGCGAGCGCGGCGGCGCTCGGCAGCGCGCGCGTCATGCTGCGGCCCAAATTCGGCGCATGCGTCGATTGCCATGGCGACCCGCACGCCGGCCGCTTCAGCGCGCCCAACCCACGTGCTCGCAAGGCCGAATGCGTCGCGTGTCACAACATGAGCGCCTACTCGCCCTCGAAATTCGACGGGCGCATGCACGCGGAATGCGCCTTCCCGCTCGAGGGTGCGCACATGAGCGTTCCCTGCCAGGCGTGCCACGCGGAACTCAAGAGCCCGCGATCGAAGACGAGCCTGCGCGGCGGCGAGCTGCGGGCACTCTCGTTCGAATCAAAGCAGCGCCTGTGCGCCGACTGCCACCAGAGCCCGCACGGCACGCAGTTCGCCGGGCGCAAGGATCACGGCGCGTGCACCAGTTGCCATGGCGTCGAGGCGTTCGTTCCTACCGATCGTTTCAACCACGATCGCGACTCGCAATTCAAGCTCGATGGCGCGCACAAGACCACACCGTGCGCGTCGTGCCATGAGTCGCGTCCGGATAAGTCCGGCCACGCCTTCGCGAGCTATGTCCCGACACCCACGCGCTGCGAGGCATGTCACCGATGAGAACACGCGCGTGGTGCCTCATCGTCATGCTGGCGTGCTCGGCCGCCATTCACCCGGGCGGAGCCGTGGCGCAGACTGCTGCGGGCGCAACCGCAGCGCAAACGCCTGCACGCGGCGCATTCCGCATCAACTACCTCACCGGAAGCAGCGCCTACATCAACGCAGGCACCGCCGATAGCGTGCAGGCCGGCGACTCGATCCAGGTGGTGCGCGATGGCGAACCGATCGCGCTGATGCGAGTGGCGTTCGTCTCGAGCCAGCGCGCGGTGTGCGACACGGTGTGGACGAAGGCTGCGCTCGCGGTCGGCGACCACTTCGTGCTGGGCAACGGCCGCGCGGCGCCCCGCGCGGTGGTGGGCGTTTCAGACGGCGCCGCCGCGCCGGCCGCGGACTCAAGCGCCGCGCTCGCCACGCCAGCCCCCCCGCGCAAGCGCGACCCGAACGCGCCGCGCCTTCGTGGCCGCGTCGGCGCCCGCTGGCTGTCCGTCGATGCCAGTGGTAGTAGCCACTTCCAGCAGCCAGCCCTCGATGTGAAGCTCGACGCCACCAACGCCATCGCGGGACATCTCGATGTCTCGCTCGACATGCGCACGCGCCGCACCACGCGCAGCTTCACGGGCATCGCCGACCAGACGCAATTCCTCGCGCGCGTCCATCGCGCCGAGGTCACCGTGCGCTCGCTCGATGCGAACCGTCGCGCCACACTCGGACGCCAGACCTCGCCAACACTCGCCGCGATCAGCTTGTTTGATGGCGCCCTGTTCGAGTGGGGCAATGGCCGGCAATCGGTCGGCGTCTTCGGCGGCACGCAGCCCGCGCCTGTGGGACTGCGGCTCGCCAAGGACATCGTCGAGAGCGGCGTGTACGCCGAATGGCACCAGCAGCCGCTCGCGACCCAGCGCTGGTCGGTTTCGGCAGGCGGCGTGACGAGTCAGGATCATGGCCAACCCAATCGCGACTTCCTGTTCGCGCAGAGCTGGTGGTTCTCGAAGGAGTTCAACGCCTCGATCGCGCAAGAGGCCGACGTGAACCGCGGCTGGAAGCGCTCGGCCGGCGAGGCGGCTCTCGCGCTGACCAGCACCTTCGCGACGCTGCGCGTGCCGGTACGCGAGTGGCTCGCCTTCTCCGGTGGCTACGACAGCCGCCGCAGCGTGCGGCTCTACCGCGACCGGCTCACGCCCGAGACGCAGTTCGATGACGCCTACCGCCAGGGCGCCTGGTACGGCGCGCAGTCGTCGATCAGGAGCCACGTGCGCCTGACGCTCGAGGGCCGCAACACCGCCGGCGGCTCGAGTGCGCACTCCTGGTCGAGCAGCGGCGAGCTGTACCGCTTCGCCCCGCTGCACACCACCTTGCGCGTGCGCGCGTCGCAGTATTCCGGCAGCTCGCTCAAGAGTACGCTGCGCTCCGGCAGCCTCGGGTTCGACCCGCTGCCGCTGTCCCACATCGAGCTTTCGGGCGGCGTGCGTTCGACCGACAACCCCATGTTGGCCAGCGCGGATCGCGAGTACTGGCAGACGATCGATTGCGACGTGACGCTGGGCC
>JAYSRO010000572.1:0-22011 GCA_043720995.1 Candidatus Eiseniibacteriota bacterium | reverse complement strand
CCGTAGTCGCCGAGCATCACGGCCATCGGCACGCCGTGGTTTAGGATCGAGCCGGGGTCGTTCGGGTCGGTGCGTTCGTGGTTCTTGCGGCGCGACTCCTCGGGCTCGACCCACACGTAGAGGATCGAGGCGCGCTTCAAGATCTCGTCGGACAGCATCGCGACGGAGTACTGGTAGCCGAGCGGTGCGGGCAGCGGCTTACTCGCGCCATCCGGCCCGCCGCGGGCAAATTCGATTACTACCGTCTTGCCTTCGAGCGTGTCGGGGATGCCGGCGTTCTTCTCGCGCACGAGGTCCGCAGCTTCGGGCTCCAGTGCGGCGACGAGTTCGGCGCGCAGCGCGGGTGCCAGCGCACCGAACGCAGGCGTAGCACCGACCTTCCGCCGTGCAGCGTCGAAGCGGTCGAGCAGCCATGACGCGGCGGACGCGGGCGACGCCTTGCGGCGGTGGACGAGATCGTCGTAGTCCTCATTCAGCAATTCAATCAGCGTGCCCCAGTCGCGCTGTTCCTTCATCGGCAGCTCGCCCGAGTCGAAGAACACGCCGTCCTGGCCGCGGCTGCGCAGTTCGTCGCTGGCGCGCCGCATCATGTGCACGTAGGGGTAGTCGTCGAGCTGGACGGTCGGCCCCATGTGCATCTCGTCGCGGCATTGCTCGGGCGACAAGTTGGCCATGTAGCGGCGGACTTCTGACTTGCCGGAGGCGGGCAATGCCAGCAACAGCAACACGTCAATGAGCTTCGACATGGAGGGGGCTTTCGGTTGGGTTGGAGTACGCGGGCCACGAAGGGCGGGGACGCGTGAATTCCGGGGCGTGGGCCCCGGTTCGGGATTGCGGCAACTATAGAAGAGGGGGCGAGGCTTCGGCAACGGTTTGGGCGTATCTTTCGGCCCTCGCATGTCCGGGTGCTACAGTCCGCTGATGCGCAACCTCGCGGCTGAATTCGGCGACATCGACATCTACCTGTTCGACCAGCTCCTGCGCGGCCGCATCGCCTCGGGCATGCGCGTGCTCGATGCCGGCTGCGGGGGCGGGCGCAACCTCGTCTACCTGATGCGCGAAGGCTTCGAGGTCTGCGGCGCCGATGCTGACGCCGATGCAGTCGCGGCGGTGCGCGCGTTGGCCAATCGGTTGGCACCCTCGCTCCCCGCGAACGCCTTCCGCGTCGAGTCGATCGAGCAGATGTCGTTCCCCGATGCGCACGCGGATGTGGTAGTCGCGAGCGCGGTCCTGCACTTCGCGGCGGACGAAGCGCAGTTCCACGCGATGCTCGCCTCGTGTTGGCGCGTGTTGCGTCCGGGCGGCTTGTTCTTCTCGCGCCTTGCATCGACCGCGGGCCTCGAAGGCCAGTTGAACCCGCTGGGCAATCACCGCTACGTGCTGCCGGATGGCTCGACGCGCTACCTCGTCGAGGAGGCGTTCCTCGGGGAGTCGGCGGCGACGCTGGGCGGCACGCTCGCGGATCCGCTCAAGACGACGCTCGTGCACGGCCAGCGCAGTATGACCACGTGGGTGCTGCGCAAGTCATGAATGCCACGTTGGACGTCGCCTTCTGGCATCGCCTGCAGTTCGCCTTCACCGCCGTTTATCACTACATCTTCCCGCAGCTCACGATGGGGCTGGCGCTGTTGATCCTCGTGATGAAGTCGCTGGGGTTGCGGCGTGGCGGTGAAGCGTGGGACAAGGCCGCGGCGTTCTGGATCCGCATCTTCGGCATCAACTTTGGCGTCGGTGTCGTCACGGGTATCCCGATGGAATTCCAGTTCGGCACCAACTGGGCAGGGTTCTCGCGCTACGCGGGCAGCATCATCGGGCAGGGGCTGGCGATGGAGGGGCTGTTCGCCTTCTTCCTCGAGTCGAGCTTCCTCGCGGTGCTCGTCTTCGGGGCCCAACGCGTGAGCAAGCGCGTCCACTGGCTCGCCTCGCTGGCGCTATTCCTCGGCAGCTGGATGTCGGGCTACTTCATCATGACGGCCAACGCCTTCATGCAGCGCCCGGTGGGTTATCGCGTGGCCGCCGATGGCTCCCTGCAACTGGCGGACTTCGCGGCGTTCATTCTCAACCCATGGGCGATCGCGCAATACGCGCACACCATGTGTGCGAGTGTCGTGACGGCGTCGTTCGTGGTCGCGGCGGTCGGCGCGTTCTACACGCTGCGCGTGCGGCACATGGATGCCGCGCGGCGCTTCCTGACGGTGGGCGTCACTGCGGGACTGCTCGCCTCGGCGCTCGTGGCGTTCCCGACGGGCGATCACCAGGCGAAGCTGGTCGCGGCGCACCAGCCGGCGGCGCTGGCGGCGATGGAGGGCCGCTTCCAGAGCGGGCACTACGCCGAGATCACGCTGATCGGCCAGCCCAACGTGGCGCAGCAGCGCATCGACAATCCGCTCAAAGTACCGGGCATGCTCAGCTTCCTCGCCTTCGGCGCGTTTCACATGAACGTGCCGGGCCTGCTCGAGTTCCCGCAATCCGACTGGCCCGACAACATCGAGCTGCTCTACTACGCCTTCCACATCATGGTGGGCTTGGGCACGCTGTTGCTCGGCGTGATGGCTCTCGCGGCACTGCTGCACTTGCGCGGCGCGCTCGTGCGAAGCCGCCCGATGCTGTGGGTGCTGATGCTGGCGTTTCCGTTCCCCTACATCGCGACCACCGCGGGCTGGCTCACGACCGAGCTCGGCCGCCAGCCGTGGGTCGTGTACGGGCTCCTGCGCACGCGCGACGCGGCAAGCCCGCTCGTGCACTCGGGGAGCGCCTTGTTCACGCTGATTGGGTTCTGCGGGCTCTACTTCGTGCTGGGCCTGCTCTACGCGTCGCTCATCGCGCGTGAGGTCACACGCGGGCCGCACGGGGAGGCGAGCCATGTTTGAGGTGTGGTTCGTAATCGTCGCGGTGATGTTGGCGCTCTATGTCGTGCTCGATGGCTACGACCTGGGTGCCGGAGCGCTGCACCTGTTCGTGGCGCGCACGCCGGATGAGCGGGCCCAGGTGCTCGCTGCGATCGGCCCGTTCTGGGACGCCAACGAAGTGTGGCTGCTTGCAGGCGGCGGCGCGTTGTTCCTGGCGTTCCCGCGCGTGCTGTCGGCGGGGTTCTCAGGGTTCTACCTCGCGATCTTCCTCGTGGTGTGGTGCCTGATCCTGCGCGCGGTGGCAATCGAGTTTCGCGGTCACCTGAAGGAGCCGATGTGGCGTAGCTTCTGGGATGTGGTGTTCGCTCTCGCGAGCGCACTGCTCGCGGTGTTGTTCGGCGCCGCATTCGGCAACGTGATCCGCGGCGTGCCCCTGACGCCCGAGGGCTGGTTTCGCCTCACGTTGTTCACGACGTTCCTGCCGCGCGACCCGGCGGGCATTCTCGATTGGTACACGATCGCTGCGGGTGTGTTCGCGCTGGTGGCCCTCGCCGGCCACGGCGCCGCGTTCCTCGCCTGGCGCACGAGCGGGGCACTGAGCGCCCGCGCCCAGCGCCTCGGCGTGCGGCTCCAGATGGCGCTCGCGGTGTTGTGGCCGCTGATGACGCTCGCCACGCACATCGTCAACCCGACCCTACTCCCGGCGTTGCCCACGCGCCCCATCGCCTGGCTGGCGCTGCTGCTCGCGATCGTGGGGCTGGCCACCGCTATCACCGCCGGCCGCCGTGGCCGTTCAGCGCAGGCGTTCTTCGGCTCGTGCGCCTTCATCTTGGGGCTGCTCGGTCTTACAGCGGCCTGCCTGTTCCCGGTGATTCTGCGCTCGCTCACCGATCCCGGGCTTTCGATCACGGCCTTCAATGGCGGGGCAGAAGCCGCGGGATTGAAGACCGCCCTCGGATGGTGGTCGCTGGGCTTCCCGATCGTGGTGTTCTACTTCATCACGATCCACCGGCTGCATCGCGGGCGTGTCTAACTCAACGCCGTCTACGCCTCTCGCGATTCGTCGACCATCCCCGCCAGCCGGGCGATGGCGCGCTTCACCATCATGCGTGCCGCGTCGCTACTTGCGATGTCCAGACGTTCTGCGATTCGAGCGTAACTGAGCCCACTCTCGACTCGCATGACCACGGCATCCCGTTGGGATTGTGGCAGTCGCTCGAGGGCGCGTTGGTAGGCCGTGAGCGTCTCGGCGTCAACGACTTGGTCGAGCGGAGTCACGGTCCCATCCGGCAACTGCTCGCTGAGTTCATCGACATCGGGTAGTCGTCCGGAACGACGTCCCTCATCGCGCAAATAGTTGAAGAGAATCTGCCGAAGGTAGGCCAGCCACGCATTCTCCCAGCGGGGCTCAAATTCCTTTAGCCCGCGCACGGCGCGCAGCAGTGTGATCTGCACCACGTCATCGGTGTCCTGGTCACGTCGCGCCCGATCTGGCAGGCGACGGTGGGCGAGGCGCTTGAGCACGGGATAGTGGCGTCGAAACAACGCATCCAGCGCGGCAGCGTCGCCCGCTTGGGCGCGCACGACGAGCTCGGTGAGCGACGGTGGCGAGCCTCCTTCTCCTCCCGGGAGCTTGCGTGGTGATGACGTAGTGCCTCCGGTTGGGGCGCGGGTAGACCAAATGGGCTAGCAACACGGTATTTGTACTCGCTAACCGTAACATGAAAGTGAGAGCATGACGCGTCATGAATCCTCGGAACACTCAGTCGTGATCGGCACCAAGTTATCCCACTATCGCATCCTCGATCGCCTCGGCGCGGGAGGGATGGGTGTGGTATTTCGCGCACGGGACGAGCGATTGGGCCGGGATGTCGCTGTCAAAATCCTCCACGCTGGGGCCGTGGCTGACCCTGAGTCGCGGCGCCGCTTTCGACGTGAGGCGCTCGCACTCTCGCGCCTGAACCATCCAGGGGTGGCCGCGATCCACGAGTTCGACACCCAGGACGGGGTCGACTTCCTCGTGATGGAATACTTGGTCGGCGACTCGCTGGAAGCGCGCATGCGATCCGGGCCCCTTCCCGAGCCCGACATCCTCGCCTGGGGCATCGCGATCGCCGAGGCACTGCAGGCTGCTCATGACCAGCAGGTCATCCACCGCGACCTTAAGCCGGGAAACGTAATCATCACAGAATCGGGTGGCCTCAAGGTGCTCGATTTCGGCATGGCGAAGCTGGACTCCACGATGAGTCTCGCACAGAGCGAGCAACTAAGCTCCATGCAGCCAGCCGGCGGTACCCTGCGCTACATGGCCCCTGAACGGGTGTTGGGTCACGATGTGGACGGGCGCGCCGATCTCTATTCGCTGGGCGTTGTGCTCTACCAGATGGCCACCGGCCGCACCCCGTTCGATTCCGAGGCGCCGGCTGTGCTGTGCATGCAGATCCTGAAGCAACGGCCACGTCCCCCACGCGCACTCAACCCAAACATTTCCCACCGGCTGGAGTGGGTGATCTGGAAGCTGCTGCAGAAGGATCCTGTCCGGCGCTATCCCGATGCGGCTGCCGTCGTGCGCGAACTCAAGGGCGCCGCGGTGCCCATGCCACCACTCGAACGCGCCGGACTCGCCTTCCGCGTGCATCGCCCGGCATGGATTCGGCTTGCTGCGGCAACGGCGGTCGTGGCCACCCTCACGGTGGTCGGGTTCGCGAACCGCGATCGGGTCCCTGAACAACTGGGCGGCAAGCCTCGGATCCGCTCGATCGCGGTATTGCCCTTCACGAACATCTCGGGCGACTCGACACAGGACTTCCTCGCCGAAGGGCTCACTGAGGAACTGATCGCCAACCTCGCGCAGATCCCTTCCCTGCGTGTCATTTCGCGAACTTCGACGATGCGCTACAAGTTGGCGCCCAAGCCGATGCCGGTCATTGGCCGCGAGCTGAACGTGGATGCCATCGTCGAGGGCTCGATCGGCCGCGTGGGCGACCAGCTTCGCGTCACCACTCAGCTCGTGCGGGCTGCCACGGACGAACACCTGTGGGCGCGGTCCTACGACAGGGCTGCGACCGATCTCGCCTCGCTGCGTACGGACGTGGCGTTGGCGATCGTGGGCGAGATCCAAGCCAAGGTCTCGCCGAGCAAGCGCGCTGAACTCGCGCGACCCCGTCCTATCGATCCCTCGGCGTACGACAGCTATCTTAAGGGGCGTCACTTTCGGGACCGGATCCAAGAGCCGGATGTTCGCAAGGGCATCGAATATTTCGAGGATGCGATCAGGCGACAGCCGGATTTTGCCGGTGCCTACGCGGAGCAGGCGGACTGTTATTTGCAGCTCGCGCTCAATAACGGGATGCCCGCCGAGGCTGCGTACGAGCGCGCCAAGCAACTGGCCTACCGAGCGATCGAAATCGACTCCACCTTGGTCGAAGCCCACGTCATGCTGGCCAGATTGCTGATGATTGCGGATTGGAAGTTTCAAGAGTCCGAGTCGCACCTGAAGGCTGCCCTCAGCATGAACCCGGGAACTGCAGTCGCGCACCGGGCGATGGCCTCGTACCTCGCGGTCATGGGGCGTGCTGAAGAGGCGCTGGTGTATTCGAGGCGTGCCCGCGACATCGACCCATTGTCGATTCGCAGCAACCAGAGCCTCGCCACAATCCTGGGCATGACGGGTCGCTACGACGAAAGTATCCGGCAGGCGTACCGCACGCTGGAACTGGATTCGACATGGCTCGACGTGCACTACTCACTGATGGTCGCGTATCACGCAAAGGGCATGATTCCTGAGACGATTGCCGAGCAACTGATCATCTACGACGGGCTATCCGCCATCGGCTTCATCAGCGCCGAGCCCGGGACGATCGCAGCGTTGAGGGTAGCCTATGCAAAGGGAGGCGCCGAGGCATTCTGGCGCGCGGACATCGAGCGCATGCGGGATGGCTATGGCCAGATCAACCCGTGTGCGATTGCGACTATCTACTGTTACCTCGGCGACCGTGACCATGCCATGGAGTGGCTCGAGAAGGCCTACGCGAAGCACTACCAGGCGATCCTCTACATCAAGGCTGACCCCGACTTCGCGATCCTCCGCGGCGACCCGCGGTTCGACAACCTCCTGCGACGGATTGGGATTTCCAGCTGACATCGCGGACTGCCGGGGTGCACCCCCCTTGCCAGGCACGGCCAGGGAGTTCGTCGAGCCGGCTCGCAAGAAATATTGTTCGCAATGGAGCCTGCCATCGTTCCACCCAGGGAAGGCTCGGCGCTGCCATCAGCCGTTCCAGCGACCCTGGTGTTGAACCCCTTGGGAGGTGAGCATGAACACTTCGATACGATGGAAGCGAGGGTTGCTCGGACTGGCTTTCGCGGTGTGGACGAGTCTGTCCGCGGGCAGCGCCGCCGCGGATACCTGTTCTCCGCCCGCCGGGATTCAGGCGTGGTGGCCGGCGGAGAACAGCGGCAACGATACCGCCGGTAGCAACCCAGCCACTCCCCAGAATGGCGCTGGATACGGCCCGGGCAAGGCCGGCGCAGCCTTCGTTCTGGATGGGTTCGACGACTTTTACAGAGTCCCCGATGCGCCCTCTCTCCGGCCGCAGAGTCTTACCGCGGAGGGTTGGTTCAACTTTTCGTCGACGAGCGGCGTCCGCATGCTCTTTGGCAAAAGTCTTGGGACAGGACCGCTCGAGTCATTCGGTGCGTTCTTGAATGGAGGACAACTGTCGGGCTTGATTTGTGAAGCGGCAGGTTTCGGGCCGATTCTCAGCACCCCATTCGCCCCCTCGCCCGGCATCTGGTACCACGTGGCCTACACATTCAATGATGCAGCGAACATCCAGAGTCTCTACATCAACGGGGTGCTCAGCGCCTCGGGAGCCGTCACGCAGTCGATCGCCTACGATGCCAATCCGTTTACAATTGGCGCAGAGTACGAGAGCGGAGCACCCGCGTACCAGTTCGCGGGGGCGATTGATGAATTGGCGCTCTACAACCGTCCGCTGATGGCAAGCGAGCTGCAGGCCATTTTCTCCGCTGGGGCTTCCGGAAAGTGCGTGTTTGCGGCGCCCGCGCCCGATAGCTTCGTGGTGGGCTCCGACGGCGGTAGCTTCGCTGCGCCAAGTTTTGGGAGGTGCGAGTTCCCTGCGGGTACACTGCCCGCGCCCCGGCAGGTCAAAGTTGCTGCCGTTTCGAGCACCGAGTTCGGCGAGCCCTATGACCTGGCGGCTTCGATCTTCCAATTGGGGGAGCGGCTGCCATTCGAAACGCGCATCAGCATCGCCTCGAGCGCTCCCCAACAGCCCATCACGCTGCATGTTGCGTTGCCGGCGGCGTTTCTGGCGCAACTTCCCATCGACAAAGTGCCCGTGATTCTCGCGGCCATGTCGGAAGAGAGCGAATTCGACTCCGTCTACGTCGTGGACCCGGTGCTCACGCAAATCGTGGGAGATACCGCCACGATCGTTTGCATGCCGGAGCGGTTCGTTCGCCGGGACTCCGGCGGGTCGGTTTTCTACGACCTGCTGCTGGTCGTCTCGTCGATGCCTGAACCGGCTGCAGCTTCCCAGGCACCTCCCGGCGCTGCCTCTGCCCTCGCCACCGTCTCGTGTCCTGCTGAGCCGATCTGCCAGCCCGTTGGCGCCCCGCCCAGCGCTGGCGGTGCGTTCGGTGCGACAACGATGCGAACGGACGGAAGCACATACACCCATCTCGGTCAGGACTATGCCGTGCAAAAGGGCACGGCAATGCTTGCCGCCGATGCAGGCACTGTTGAGCGAGTGGTGAACCGAGGCGCGGTGGGGTTCGGTTACTACCTCACGATTCGGCACAGTCACGGAGTGACGCTGTATGCTCACCTCGCACTCGCCTATGTGACGGTCGGCCAACACGTCTCCAAGGCTCAGGTTATCGCGCTCTCCGGCGCGAGTGGGGGCTCCAAGAGTGCGCACGCGCACTTCGAATACCTGCCCCGCATCACCGCGACGCCTTACTCACCCCCGGGCAGGGCAGATCCCTTGCCTTGTGCCCCGAATCCGCCGTCGTGGGGAACGTTTGTGGCGACGTGCGGTGCGGTCTCGGATGTCGCCACCGACGGACAAACGGCTGTCGCACATTCGGATGTGATCGAGGTGTATTCCGCCGAGGGAGATCTTATCTCGACCACCAATGGCGAGGCCGTCGCGGCGCCCGGCGGGCTCATGCTCGGGCTGCGCAGTTTCCTCCAGACCATCAATCCCACACTCCATCTCGTTGGGCCCTCGAGCCGAATACTGACCGGCTCGGCTCAGGCAACGTATGATGACTTCGTCTTTTATCGAGACGGCGCTGCTCCGGGCGAGGTCGTTCCGATTCATGTAAACCTGACGACCAACGGCTCAGTAGCCACGACCGCAGATATCATCAGCGCCGGTCAATGTGGAGCGCTTGCAACCGCCAATGTAAGCGCGACCATCAATGGCCAGGATCTCGACTTCGGAACCACGACTGCGACGCGGGGTTGTGGCGGTCCGCCTCCGACCTGCAGCGGTGGCGTGACATTCATGCCGGGAGTGTTCGAGCAGAATGGTCAGGTTGTCTCAAGCGGAACGATCAATGTGCCGGTCAACGTGCCGGTGACGGTGAGTGTGAGGGTCAACGGGCGCGCGGATACCCATTGGGATATCGCCGGAACCATTGGAGGCGCTCCCACGAGTCTCAACGCTACCGCCCTCGTCGGACAAACGTTGTACAACCCTACTCTGGTCCAGGATTCGAAGTTGAACCACGTCAATTCGCCGGATGGACTCCGGCCCATTTACACGTTCTTCCCTGATGGAGATGTGTTCGGCGTGCCTGCGGGAATCACCGTGTCTTCGAGCAAGGCGGGGGTATTCAACAATCATCGGACCATCGCGAGGACTCTTGACGTCATGCCCCCTACCCCGGAAGCGGTGAGCGCTGGCCAACGCCTGCAGCTGCTCGGGCCCAATCCTTGTCGGGACAATGTGGGTTTCCGCATCGCGGCTTCCGCAGGAGGGAGGTTGCAGCTCGTGGATGTGCAGGGTCGCGCCCTATTGACTCGTGTAATTGAGCGGAGTGTGTCGGGCTCGGCGTTTGTAAGTGTTCCGACGGGGCCGCTGCAAGCCGGCGTGTACTTCGCGAGATGGTCGCCGCGTAGCGGCGAGGAGCAGGCGACGGTGCGGTTCGTGAAGATTCACTAGGCGGGGGGGATACGCGGCGGAGGATCGGGAGACGGCCTCCGCCGAATCAGCCACAACGAACGAGGCCCGGAGCGTCACCGCCCCGGGCCTCGTTTTCATCTTGCGCTATCGCAGCGCCGTCTACGCCTCCCGCGGCTCCGCAGCTTCCCGGTTCACGTTGAGGTCGCGCATCGCTTGCTCCACGACACCGCCCGCGATCTTGCCCTCGCGACACAGCGCCGACAGCACCGCCACGACAATGCTCGCGGCATCGACTTCGAAGTGACGGCGCAATGAGTCGCGCGTGTCACTGCGGCCGAAGCCGTCGGTGCCGAGCGGGGTGAACGAGTTCTTCACCCAGCGTCCTACCATGTCGGGCACGGACTTCATGTAATCCGTCGCCGCTACTACCGGCCCCGGCGAGTTCGCGAGCAACTGCGTGACGTACGGCACGCGGGCGGGCTCGGCCGGATGCAGCCGGTTCCACCGTTCGCAATCGAGCGCATCGTTGCGAAGCTGCTGGAAGCTCGTGGCACTCCACACATCCGCCGCGACGTCGTACTTCTGGGCGAGTATGTCCTGCGCCTTGAGCACCTCACGCACCATTACGCCGCCGCCGATCAACTGCGCGCGGTGCTTCGCCTGCTGTACGGCGGCCCGGTAGCTGGTTCCGCCTCACGTTGTTCACGACGTTCATGCCCAACGATCCGGCGGGCATTCTGGATTGGTACACCGTCGCTTCAGGTGTGTTCGCGCTCGTGGCGCTCGCGGGACATGGCGCGGTGTTCCTTGCGTGGCGCACGAGCGGCGAACTGAGTGCGCGTAGCCAACGTCTCGGCGTACGGCTCCAGATCGGGCTTGCGGTGTTGTGGCCGCTGATGACGTTCGCCACGCACGCGGTGAACCCCACGCTGCTGCCCGCGCTACCCACGCGCCCGACCGCATGGTTGGCGCTGCTGCTCGCGATCGTCGGCCTCGCCACCGCCATCGCCGCGGGCCGTCGCGGCCGTTCAGCGCAGGCGTTCTTCGGCTCATGCGCCTTCATTCTGGGAATGCTGGGCGCCACGGCGGCGTGCCTGTTCCCGGTGATGCTGCGCTCGCTCACCGATCCGGCGCTGTCGATCACGGCCTTCAATGGCGGGGCGGAAGCCGCGGGACTGAAGACCGCGCTCGGGTGGTGGTCGCTGGGCTTCCCGATCGTGGTGTTCTACTTCATCACGATCCACAGGCTGCACCGAGGTCGCGTGCGAGTGGGCGAGGCGTCGCACTACTAGTGCGGGGTCGACCGCGGCCCAGATAGTTCTGGATCACCCATGAGCGCCGCGTTACCGTATACAGCATCGTGAACCAGCGCACCGACCCCGTCGGGCGCCGCGTTGGCGAAGTTGACGCCCCGAGTCGTCCCCAGACTCGACTCAGCAGGGAGCGCGCCGCCAATGCATTCCAACACCCGAATGCCCCTCTTGCTCGCAATCGCCGCCGCAACGTTTTGCGCCACAACCCCTGCTGTGGCGTTGGTGCCGGTGCTGGGAACGACCCCGACGACCACCCAGGTCGCGATCGACACCAACACGGGTGACCAGTACGACCCGCACGTGAGCGGCGATTGGGTGGCCTACACTTCCGAATTGACGATCCGCTACTACAACTTCGCCACCGGATTGAATGCGCAGATCCCCCTGGGGTCGGCCGCGCGTGACCTGCTCTCCGACGTGAGCGGAGGCAGGATCGTGTACTCACACGTCATCGTCGGCGACCGAACCGCCGTGATGGTTTTTGACGCGAACACCCCGGCTGTCCTTCCGGTCGAACTCGACCCTGCCCCAGGAACCGCGCGCCTCGGTGCGGCGATCGGGGGCAATACCGTGGCCTACATTGATTACGGGCTGCAGGCCAACGGGGAATTGGTCATTCACGATCTCGCGGGCGGACCGACCAGCCGAATGACCTTCGACCCCCTGCCCGATCAGGGCCCCTCGGTCTCGAGCGACGGCAAAGTCGTCACGTGGGAACACTGCTCGAGCGCCCTGAACAACTGCGACGTGTGGCGGGCGGACAAGGTCGGCGGAGTCTGGACCGCGAGCGTGGTCACAGCGTCGAGCAGCTATGAGGAGAATTCCGAATCCAGCGGGGGACTCGTCGTCTATAACACGCTACGCAGTCCTACGCCGAGCGAGGTGTACTGGATCCCGTCCCCCGGCTCACCCGAGGTCGAACTCCAGCAGCCCGGTTACAGCACAGGCCCGAGCATTGCGGGCCACACCATTGCCCTGGAGAACAGACCCACGCTCGGCGACATTGCCGACGCGTGGTGTTACGACATCTCGAACAACACCATCTACCAGATCACGGATACGCCATTGGCGAATGAGCAGCTCAATGACATCACGCTGCTGCCCAATGGCAGGATTCGCATGGTGTGGTGCAGCGACGAGGACGGGGCCGACCAGCGCAACATCCATGCGGCCACGTTCCGATTGCCGAGCAACTCCTTACCGGTGCCGGGCCTGTTCAATACCGGGGTAAACTCGGATCGCTACCTGCTCAATCCCGGCGATGTGGACCTGCACTACATTTTGATCAGCAGCGCCGACCCTCTGCATCGCGGACCGAACGCCTATGTCGCGGATCCCATCCCCACCGGATACTGGGCCGGCAACAGCACCGTATCGCAGTGGATCGCGCCGGCGGTTGCCGAGGGCTACCCGACCGGCGGCACCCTGCACCCGCCAGGCGACTACATCTTCAGGTTGTCCTTCGATCTCACGGACCTGAATCCCGCCACGGTCGCGATCAGCGGCGTGTGGGCCGCGGACAACACGGCGACGCTGGTGCTCAATGGCGCGGCAACCGGGAACAGCGTGCCCGGGTACAACCCGCTGTTGCCGTTCAGTGTGACGTCCGGATTCGTGCCTGGCATCAACCACCTCGATTTCGTGGTGCACAATGCCAATGCGGATGTGGTGAACCCCACGGGACTGCGGGTGGAGGACATCGAAGGCGTTGGCAACTCGACGCTGGATATTCCTGGGCGGGCGCCAGGCTCACCCTTGCAGCTCCTGTCCCCCTATCCCAACCCGATGCACGGCATAACCAGGATCGGCTTCGCGCTGCCGCGCTCTTCCCACATCCAGTTAGCCATTCGTGACCTTGCCGGCCGCAACATTCGCACGCTGGCGAGCGCCCACTATCCGGCGGGAAGTTTTGATTTGGCCTGGGACGGAATTCGCGACGATGGATCGCCTGCACCGGCGGGCCTGTATTTCATCGATCTGCTCGCGGGGGCTTCGCACTCCACTCGGCGCGTGATTCTGTTGCCGTAGGAACCACGCACCAGAAAAACATCGAGGCCCGGAGCGTCGCCGTCCCGGGCCTCGTTTCTAGCCTATCTGTCGCCAAGCCCTTACGCGTCCCGCGGCTCCGAGGCTTCCGGGTTCACGTTCAGTTCGCGCATCGCCTGCTCCACGACACCGCCCGCGATCTTACCTTCGCGGCATAGCGCCGACAGCACCGCCACGACAATGCTCGCGGCATCGACTTCGAAGTGACGGCGCAGTGAATCGCGCGTGTCACTGCGGCCGAAGCCATCGGTGCCGAGCGGGGTGAACGAGTTCTTCACCCAGCGTCCGACCATGTCAGGCACGGACTTCATGTAATCCGTCGCCGCCACGACCGGGCCGGGCGAGTTCTCAAGCAACCGCGTGACGTACGGCACGCGGGCGGGCTCGGCCGGGTGCAGCCTGTTCCACCGCTCGCAATCGAGCGCATCGTTGCGCAGCTGCTGGAAGCTCGTGGCACTCCACACATCCGCCGCGACGTCGTACTTCTGGGCAAGCAGGTCCTGCGCCTTGAGCACCTCACGCAGGATCACGCCGCTGCCAATCAACTGCGCGCGGTGCTTGGCCTGCTGGACGGCGGCGCGATACAGGTACATGCCGCGCAGGATGCCGTCCTCGACGCCGCTCGGGAGTGCCGGCATCTGGTCGTCCTGGTTGTAGAGCGTGAGGTAGTAGTAGATGTCTTCGCCGTTGACGTACATGCGCTGGAGGCCATCACGGATGATGATGGCGCACTCATAAGCGAATGCGGGGTCGTAGGCGCGCACGCACGGTACGGTCGAGGCCAGCACGTGGCTGTGACCGTCTTCGTGCTGCAGGCCTTCGCCATTGAGCGTTGTGCGGCCGGCCGTGGCGCCGAGCAGGAAGCCCCGGCCACGCGCGTCGCCGAACGCCCAGGCGAAGTCGCCGGTGCGCTGGAAGCCGAACATCGAGTAGAAAATATAGAACGGGATCATCGGCTCGCCGTGCGTGGCGTAGCTGGTGCCGGCGGCGGTAAAGCTCGCCATCGACCCGTCCTCGTTGATCCCTTCCTCGAGCAGCTGGCCGGAGGCCTTCTCGCTGTACGACAGCACCAGCTGCGAATCGACGGGATCGTACTTCTGTCCAAATGGAGCGTAGATCCCGATTTCGCGGAACAGCACTTCCATGCCAAACGTGCGCGCCTCATCCGGGATGATCGGCACGACGCGCTTGCCCCAGGCGGGGTCACGCAACAAGTTGCGGATCAGCTTGGCCGTGACCATGGTGGTGGAGACGAGCTGGTTTTCCTTGGTGCCGAGCATGAACTCGCCGAACACCTTGTCTTCAGGCGCGGGCAGCGGCTTCGAGCGGTTCATGCGGTGCGGCATGCAGCCGTGCAGCACGCGGCGGCGCTCCAGCATGTACTTCACTTCGTCGCTGTGCGCACCCGGGTGGTAGAACGGCGGATCCTCGAGCTCCGAATCCTTGATCGGCAGCTCCAGCAGGTCGCGAAACTTGCGTAGCTCCTCGGTCTTCAACTTCTTCATCTGGTGCGTCATGTTTCGCCCCTCGGCGGTGGCGCCGAGCGTCCAACCCTTCACGGTCTTCGCCAGGATCACCGTGGGGCGGCCCTTGTGCGCGATCGCGGCCGAGTAGGCTGCGTACATCTTCTTGTAGTCGTGGCCACCGCGGCGCAGGCCACGGATCTGTTCGTCGCTCAGGTGCTCGACCATCTTGAGCAGGCGCGGGTCGCGGCCGAAGAAGTGTTCGCGAATGTAGCCGCCGGTCTCAACGGCGTAACGCTGCCACTCGCCATCGACGGTCTCGTTCATGGCTTCGACCAACTGGCCGTCGTAGTCCTCGGCCAGCAACTGGTCCCAGTCACGCGACCACACCACCTTGATGACGTTCCAGCCGGCGCCGGTGAAGATCGCCTCGAGCTCCTGGATGATCTTGCCGTTGCCGCGCACCGGTCCGTCGAGCCGCTGCAGGTTGCAGTTGACGACGAAGGTGAGGTTGTCGAGTCCTTCGCGCGCCGCGAGCGACAAGGCTCCGGGAACTTCGGGCTCGTCGGTCTCGCCGTCGCCCAGGAATGCCCACACGCGGCTGTTGCTGGTGTCCTTGATGCCGCGCGCCTGCAGGTAACGGTTGAAGCGCGCCTGGTAGACCGCACTCATTGGCCCGAGGCCCATCGAGACGGTGGGGAACTCCCAGAAGTCCGGCATCAAACGCGGGTGCGGGTAGGACGACAGGCCCTGTCCGGGCACGACTTCGCGACGGAAGTGGTCGAGCTGGGCTTCGCTGATGCGGCCTTCGAGGAAGGCGCGCGCGTAGATGCCCGGGGCGGCGTGGCCCTGGAAGAAGATCTGGTCGCCCGAGTCGCCGTCGTCCTTGCCACGGAAGAAGTGGTTGAAGCCGACTTCATAGAGGCTGGCCGCCGAAGCGTAGGTCGACAGGTGACCGCCCAGCCCGGGGTAGCGGCTGTTGGCGCGCAGCACCATGACGGCGGCGTTCCAGCGGATGATGCGGCGGATCCGCAGCTCCATGTCCTCGTTGCCGGGGAAGGGCGGTTCCTGTTCGGGCGACAGCGTATTGATGTAGCGCGACTGGACCAGCCCGGGCAGGCCGACCTGCAGCATGCGGGCGCGCTTGAGTACCTTGCGCAGCAGGAAGTCGGCGCGCTCGCGGCCGGAATTGCGCACGACGTCGTCGAGCGACTCGATCCATTCCCGCGTCTCGGTCTCATCGGGATCGGGCAGGTGCTGCTTGAAGGTAGACAAGAGGCTTCCGACCTCCTGATGCTCGTTGGCTTTCGTTTCGGCGATCAGTTTTTCGAGATCCTGCGTCGTCATGGCTCGTCCAGGTGATTGATGGACCTACCCCAATAATCAGCTACATTCCACCCCAAAGGATACTCGACCCCACCCATTCGCGCACCTGCGGCACCGGGCGCCGGAGACCGGCATGAACACGCTCGAATTGCTGAATTCCCAGCAAGTCCATCCCGCCCGCGCGGGCAAGCGCCCCATGACGGCCGAGGACATCTGGCGGTTGCCGCGCGTTGGGCCGCCCTCGCCCTCGCCGGATGGCCTGGCGTGCGCCGTGACGGTCGGCCAGTGGGACTTCGACAAGCAGCTGTCGCGTAGCAGGATCTGGTGGGTGCCGCTGACGGGCGAGCCGCGCGCGCTGACTGCTCCGGACAAGTCGAGCAGCGAGCCGCGCGTGTCGCCCGATGGCAGGCAGCTGGCGTTTGTGCGGCGCAATGATGGGGGCAAGGCACAAATCCACCTGATGCCGCTCGATGGCGGCGAGGCGCGCGCGGTCACCGAATTGCCGCTCGGCGCCTTCGACCCGCGCTGGCTGCCGGATGGTTCGGGGCTGGTGTTCGGCGCCATGCTCATCAAAGGACACCTCACCGCGGAAGCGACGAAGCTCGAAGTGGAGCGCCGCGACAAGGACCCGGTGAAGGCGCACGTCACCGAGGACCGCCTCTATCGTTTCTGGGACACGTGGTTGACCACGGGCGAAGTGCCGCACCTGTTCCATCTCGATCTTGCGAGCGGCGCGCTGCGCGACCTGACGCCTGCGGCGACGTGGTGGTTCGAGTGGATGGACCCCTCCGGCCAGTTCGATATTGCTCCTGCTGGCAATGAGATCGTGCTCAGTGCGACCGAGTTCGACGCGCAGCGCAGCCTGATCCAGAGCTTCATCTGGACGGTCCCGCTCAATCGCGGCGAGCCGCGTTGCATCACGCGCGGCGAGCACTCCGGTGATGGGGGGGCACGTTACAGCCGCGACGGCCGCCACATCGTTTTTGGCCGCCAGCACGATCACAACTTCTACGCCGACCGCATGCGCCTGATGCGATTCGATCGTGCGACGGGGGCGATCGAAGCGATCGCAGCGGATTGGGCGCTGTCGCCTTCGCACTGGGAGTTTGCGGCGGATGGCGCGCTCTTGATCGAGGCCGAGGATGCCGCGCGCATCTCGCTGTTCCGCTGGAGCGGTAGCGGTAATCCCGAACGGATCGTGCGTGGCGGCGCGGTCACGGGCGTGAGGCCCGCGGGCGAGCACATCTGGTATTCGCAGAGCGCGATGGCCGCGCCGCCGGAAGTTCACGTTTGCGATGCCAAGGGCGTGTCGCGTCGCGTGACGAGCTTCACCGACGCGATCGCCGCGGAGTATTCACTCGGCGAGGCGCGCGAGGTGACGTTTGCGGGCGCGTTCGGTGAGTCCGTGCAGATGTTCGTGCTCTACCCGCCGGGACCGGCACCCACGACGCCCCAGCCGCTGGTGCAGGTTGTCCATGGTGGTCCGCACGCGATCAGCGCCGACGCCTTCAGTTGGCGCTGGAACCCGCACCTGTTCGCAGCGCCCGGCTATGTCGTGGCGCTGGTGAACTTCCAGGGCTCGACATCGTGGGGGCAGGACTTCGCCCAGCGCATCCAGGGTGCCTGGGCCGAGCGGCCGTTCGAGGACGTCATGAAGGCGACCGACCTGTTGGTGGCCAGCGGCCTCGTCGACGAACAGCGCATGGCGATGGCCGGCGGCTCCTATGGCGGCTACATGGCGGCATGGATCGCGGGGCACACGGACCGCTTCCGCTGCATCATCAACCACGCCGGGGTCGCAGATCTGGTGAGTCAGTACGCGAGCGACGTGACGCAGGGCCGCCAGGCGTCCGCGGGTGGCGATGCGTGGGACGGTCTCGACCGTATGGAGCGCTGGTCACCCGTGCGCTTCGCGAGCGGCTTCAACACTCCCATGCTGGTGTTGCACGGCGAGCGCGACTACCGCGTCCCGGTCGGCCACGGGCTCGGGATCTACGGAATTCTCAAGGCCAAGGGCGTCCCGGCGCGGCTCGTGTACTTCCCGGACGAGAACCATTGGGTGTTGAAGGCCCACAACTCGCTGCTGTGGTTCCGGGAAGTGCATGGGTGGTTGAAGCGGTGGCTCGGGAACTGAGTCGAACCCCGATGCTCGATTTCAGGGGCTCTGCATGAACTCAGTCTAGACAAGCGACCTTGACATAAAGACAAGCGTGCTTTATAGTGTCCTCCACGCGCGGCGACTTCCGCGGCGCGCAAGGAGGGATGCCGTCGTGACTTCAACCGCATCGGGGCGATCGCCCAGTTCGTCGCAGATCATCATCCTCTCGCTGTTCTGCGCCGCGGTCGTCGTGTCGGGTGCCGCACTCCAGCGGCACTTCGAGTTGGGTTCGGTCGTCCGCATCGCGGTGGCGTTCACCCAGGCGGCAGCGGTCGCTACGCTGATCGTCGCGATCTACCGGCATGTGGTCGGCCTCGACGAAATGCAGCAGCGCATCATGCTCGAAGCTTTGGGGCTCGCCTTCGCGACGGTGGCGATCGTCGTCGGTGGCTATGGGTTCCTCGAGGAGGCCGGACTGCCGCGGTTCGATTGGGGCGCCTGGGGATGGCCGGCTCTCGTGGGCGTATGGGCAGTCGCGGTCCTGATCACCAAATGGCGTTACCGCTAACCCGCGCCCAAGGAGATGACCATGCTTCGACGCAAGCAGTGGAACGCCGAGTCGCCCGCCGGCCAAGCACTCCTCGCCGGAATGGTCTGCGCGCTGATGGTGAGCGGTGCGAGTGCGGCAGAACGGGGCCCCGAAGGCCTGTGGCAAGGCAAGATCATGGATGCGTTGCGCATCGTCGTTCACGTTGAATCCGACAGCAGCGGTGCCCTGAAGGCGAAGGTGGATAGCCCCGACCAGGGCGCCATGGGGCTGCCGGTGTCCCAGACGACCTTCTCGGGCGACACCCTGCGGCTCGAGCTGGAGAAGCTCGGCGCGGGCTTTGCGGGACGCATGAACGCCGCTCGCACCGCCATCGCGGGCGAATGGCGGCAGGCTGGGCAAGTGTTGCCGTTGAGTCTTGCCCGAGTGGACTCGATCACGCCGACACGCCGGCCCCAGGAGCCGCAGCCACCGTTCCCCTATGCGAGCGAAGAGGTGCGCTATGCAGGCGGCTCGGCGGACGTCTCGCTCGCGGGCACGCTCACCAAGCCGCAGGGCAAGGGGCCTTTTCCCGCCGCGCTGCTCATCACCGGCTCGGGTCCTGAGAACCGCGACGAGCTCATCTTCGGCCACCGGCCATTCTGGGTGATCGCGGACGACCTGACGCGCGCCGGGATCGCGGTACTGCGAGTCGACGATCGTGGGGTCGGGAGCTCGACCGGCGATAGTGCCGCGGTCACGAGCGAAGACTTCGCCGCCGATGTCGCCGCGGGCGTGCGCTTCCTTGCGGCGCGCAAGGATATCGATGCGCAGCGCATCGGGCTCATCGGCCATAGCGAGGGCGGCTTGATCGCGCCGATGGTGGCGGCGCACCACATGGGCGTGGCGTTCATCGTCATGCTCGCGGGGCCGGGCGTCCCCGGCGCGGAGATCATGTTCGCGCAGGGCGCCGCGATTTCGCGCGCGAGCGGCCGTCCCGAGCCCTATGTCGCGAAGGAGCGCAGCGTGCAGGAAAAGCTATTCGCGCTCACTCGCCAGACGCCGGACAGTGCGGCCGCGGTGCGCGGCGTGCGTGAGGTGTTCCGCGCGGAAGGGCTTGACTCGGCGACGGTGGCGGCACAGCTGCCGTCCTCGGTCGCGTTCGTCCGCTCGCGCTGGTTCCGTTTCTTCCTCGACTACGACCCGCGCCCTGCGCTGCGCAACCTCAAGTGCCCGGTGCTCGCGCTCAATGGCAGCCTCGATACGCAGGTGCCATCGGCGCAGAACCTGCCCGAGATCGACCGGGCATTGCGCTCGGCGGGCAATCGCGACTTCGAGATAC
This sequence comes from Candidatus Eiseniibacteriota bacterium, assembly GCA_043720995.1. Taxonomy (GTDB): domain Bacteria; phylum Eisenbacteria; class RBG-16-71-46; order RBG-16-71-46; family RBG-16-71-46; genus JANLWK01. The sequence continues at coordinate 1,891 of JAYSRO010000572.1, read as the reverse complement.
GTGAGCTGCCGCGCCTCAATCACCTGTTCCAGACCGCCACCACCGGTTCCCCCGGCGAGTACTCGGCGATCGAGGAGACGTTCTCGCCGGTGGCGCTAACTGCCATGCGCGAGTGGATCGTGAAGCACGAACTGCTCGGAGCGCGCGAATGAAGAACCGGTTGCGCGAACTGCGGGCTGGGTATGGATGGTCGCAGGCCGATCTCGCTGGCAAACTCGGCGTGTCCCGCCAGACGGTCAATGCCATCGAGACCGAGAAATACGATCCGAGCCTGCCTTTGGCGTTCCGGCTGGCGCTGGTGTTCTCACAGCCGATCGAGGCGATCTTCGACCCAAAGGGACGCCCCAGCGCCGAGTGACCGGCTCAGGATCCCGAGTGGCACCTGAAACACGCGGCGCTGTCGTACGAGTAGCCGCTGCGGCCGGTGTGGTGGCCGTCGGTAACCGCCTGGTTGTCGTGCGGGTGGCATGACAGGCAGGTGAACACCGCGAAGTTCGTGGCGTTCGTGTGGCACGTCGAACAGTCCGCCCAGTTGCGGTTATGCCGCCCGGAGTAGATGCGGAAATACGAGGCATCGTGCGCGCTGAACAGCGCTCCGGTCCACGTGGTGGCGTTGTGGCAGGAGGCGCACGCATTCGCCGCGAGCCCTGCCGCCGTGTGGTTCGGTGTCGCGGTGTTGTAGTCGGTCGTGTGGCAGCTGATGCACGTGGTCGCCTTGCCCGCATAGACGCCGTCGCCGTGGCATGAAGCGCAGGCGGCCGCAGTATGCGCGCCCGTCAGCGGGAACGCCGTCGTGCTGTGGTTGAACGATGAGCCCGCCCACGTGGTCGTGGTATGGCACGAGGCGCACGCATTCGCGCTGAATCCCGCCGCGGCATGCGGCGGCGTCGCCGCGGCGTAGTCGCTGGAGTGGCAGCTGCTGCACGTCGTGGGCTTGCCCGCGTAGACACCGTCGCCGTGGCACGAGGCGCATGCGGTAGTGTTGTGCCGGCCGGTGAGCGGGAAGCCTGTGGCGTTGTGATTGAAGCGGGCGCCGTTCCATGCGGTCGCAGCGTGGCAGCTCGCGCAGTCGAGCGGGTATTGGCCCCCGACGTGATCGGGATTCTTGGCGGCCCTGTATTGCGCCATGTGGCAACTCGCGCACTGCGCCTGGGTGCCGACGAATTGCATGTGACCCTGCGCGGTGGCGCTGTGGCAGCTCTCGCAATCGAGCCCGGCGTGGCTGCCGGTGAGCGGGAAGCGCGTCAGTTGGTGCGCGCGCACCATGGGGCCGCGATCGAGGAAGTTGCGCGCGCCATGGCAGCGCGCGCAGTCGGTGCCGAGCTCGCTGCGATGCGGGTCGGTGTGGCACGAGGCGCACTGGGTGCGGGCCTGCGCGAACTCGAGCGACGTGTGGCAGCCCATGCAATTGGCCGAGGCATGTGCGCCCTCGAGCTTGAGGCCGAATTTCGCGTGATCAAACTTGGCGCCCATCTCCACTATCTTCCACGAATCCGCCGAGTGGCAGGTCGAGCACTCCTCGCGCAGCTTGCCGTGCGGGTTGTCGACCTTGGTGCGCGCCACGCCCAGCGCGGTCCCGACGGTCCACAACAGGGCGACGACGGCGGGCAGGATGCTCGCGGTCCGGATGTTCCATCCGCGTGGGCTCATGGTGGCGATCCTCTTCATCAGAGCGTTGCCAAGCTGGCGCATCATTGGAAGAATCGCCAGCTCAATCCGGCCTGCAATTGCCGCGTGTCGCCGGCGCTGCCACCGTAATCACGTTCCCAGCCGCCATTCACATACCAGCGGTGGCCCAGCGTCACGTCGCAATCGATCGTCTGCCAGTACTCGCGATCCGCGCTGGCCAACATGGGGTTGTCGGTCGAACGCACGCCGCCCGAAAGCTCGA
>JAYSRO010000571.1:0-8176 GCA_043720995.1 Candidatus Eiseniibacteriota bacterium | reverse complement strand
CGCGGCCATCGGCCAGTTGGCGTTCATTGGGTGAGGGCATCGCGCCAATGTAATGAGGCACCATGAAATCGGCAACGCCAAAAATCGCGAATTGTGAGAAATGCCGCACCCGCTGGATGCACGAGCTGTCGTTCCTGCCACTGGCGAACGGGAAGATGCAGGGCGTTTGTGGGCCGCAGGCAGGAATAGCCCGCGCTAGCGCTTCACGCCGCCGCGGAGCGGATCGCGCCCGGCGAGGTACTGGCGGCCGCGTTCCATCAAGCTCACGAACTCCGCTTCGTTGCCGCCGCGAACGGCCTGCCCCACGCGTGTGACAGCGGCATCGAGTGCTTCCAGCGCTTCGCCGTTGTAGTCGTTGAGCGCCTGGATTTCGAAGTAGAGGTGCGGGTTCTCGGCGGCGACCTGCGCCGCGATCGCCATCTGGGCGTCGAATGTCGTCGAGGACAGTCGCGCCAACAGAGGTGCGGCCTCGCCACTGTTCGCGAGCGCGGTGAAGAAGGCGATGTTCAGTGCGTGCGACAGCCCCAGCACGTAGGCGATCAGCCGGTCATGTGACTCGAGGTCGAGTTCGGTCTGCACCGCCATTGTGGGCGCGAACAACGCGCGCGCGCGCGCCGTGGCCTCGGGCACACCGGCGTCGACGAACAACACATGGCGGCCGCTGAGCAATTCAGTTGTGGGCCCGAACATGGGATGGATGGATGTGACACGGGCTCCCGCCGAGCGCAGCGCTTCGATCCCGCGCCGCAGGGGGCTCTTGAGCGAGCCGATGTCGAACACCACGCCCGTGGGCGGGTGTTGGGCGAGCCGCTCGAGGATCCCTGCCGAGGCTCGCAATTGCGCGGCGACAATCACGATCTCGTGGCCGAGCGGGCCCTTCGCGAAGTCTTCGACGAACCCACAGCCCTCGACGGGGCCCGCAAGGTCCGCGACATCGACCGCGAAACCCTGGGACGCCAGGAACCGCACGAACCAGCGGCCCATCTTGCCGCCGCCGCCGATTACCAGCGCGCGCTGCCCGCTGCCGTTGCCGGTCGCCGCGACGCCTTCGCGCTCCTGCACGGTGAGCGAGGAGCGGATCAGCGACAGCAGCAGTTCCTCGGCGACCGCGGGGGGCACCCCGTGCTCCAGCCCTGCTGCACTGGCCCGCTCGAGCACCTCGCGTTCCTGCAGGTAGTCGCGGGTCGAGAGTCCCAGGCGGCGCTTTTCCTGGCCGACTTCGGATGCCAGTGCCAGGCGCCTGCCGATGCGTTCGATGATTTCGCGGTCGAGCTGTGCGAGCGCTTGCCTGAGTTCATCCAGCGTCATCGATGCTCCTCCACGACCACGGCTGCTTGCTCCGGCGCGATCCCTTGGGACCACGACCCCGGCGGGGGACCATTGCCGATTCCGCAGTGGACGCCCACGGGCGATTCCCGGTCAAGCGACCCCGGCTTGACCGCGCGGCGCAGGTCATCGAGTGGTAGACGGGGTGCTGCAATGACTCATTCCTGACATTGGGAATTGCGCCCGCGAGTTGCGTATAGTCCTTCAAAACATGGCTACTGCAAGGAAGGCATGACCCAATGAGCGAACAGTCCGTACATGTGGTCTTTGGCGCCGGGCAGATCGGTCACCCCCTCGCCCGCCTGTTATGCGACCGCGGCCACCGGGTCCGATTGGTGCGCCGCACAGGCAGCGGTCCCGACGGTGTCGAATTGGTGAGGGGTGATGCGGGCGACCCGGCGTTCGCCACCGAGGCCAGCCGCGATGCGGTGGCGATTTACCACTGCATCAATCCAACGTACGACTTAGGCGTATGGGCGCGTGAGTTGCCGCGGTTCATGAACTCCCTTCTCGCGGCGGCGGGCAAGTCGGGTGCCCGGCTCGTCGTGCTCGACAACCTCTACATGCTCGGTAACCCGGGTGGCCGCACCATCGACGAGGATTCGCCGATCGCGCCGTGCAGCCGCAAGGGCGAGATCCGCGCCCGCATCGATGCCCTGATGATGAGCGCACACGCACGCGGCGATGCGCGCGTGGTGGTCGGGCGTGCCTCGGACTTCTACGGCCCGGGGGGAACCCAATCGTACTTCGGTGATGCCTTCTGGCCCTCGGCGTTGAAGGACGGCTCGGCGCTCGTGCTCACGTCGATGGCGGAACTCCACACCTTTCACTACACGCTCGATGTCGCAGCGGGGCTGGCCACACTCGGCACAGCACCCGATGACGCGACCGGACGGTGGTGGATTCTGCCCGCAGCGCCCGCGGAATCAAGCCGCGCCATGATCGATCGACTGGGCGCTTCTCTGGGGCGCACGCTCAAGACGCGGGCGATGCCGAAGTTGGTGTTGTCGTTGCTCAAGCCGTTCGTGAAGATACTCGGCGAGCTCGGCGAGATGTCTTACCAATGGGAGGGGCCGTTCGTCACGAGCGATCGCCGGTTCCGCGAGCGATTCCACCCGGAGGTCACCTCGCTCGACACCGGCGCTGCCGCGACCGTGGCGTGGGCACGCGAGCACTACGCGAAGCGCCCGTCTACTTGAGGACGACGAAGCGATGCGACTGGATCGTCAGGCCCGCGGTGAGTCGCGCAAAGTAGATGCCGCTCGTCAGGCCCGCAGCACCCAGGCGCACGACATGCGTGCCCGCGCTGTGGCGGCCTTGGGCGAGTAGCGCGACGCGACGGCCCTGCGCGTCGAACACCTCGAGCCGCACGTCGGCGTCGCGCGCAAGCTCGAAGCGCACGCGACCGGCGTCGCGCAGGGGCGAGGGAGTCACGGGGAGCAATCGCGTGGCTTCGTCGGGTGGTGTCACGAGGCCGAGCAAGCCGATCGGGAACGCGTAGTACTCGGCGCCATCGAGGTTGGCGTCGGCGTTGCCCGCAGGGCATTGCGCGACCAGCGCGCCGCCATCGGCCGTGGCATAGCGGCCCACCGCGAGGTAAACGACGCCCGGCACACTGCCGAGCTCCTGCGCGAGGTTGATCTTGCCTTCGAGCATCGTGGCGGCGGACTTGTCGACGGCGCCCGACTGGTCGAACCAGCTCGTGTAGTTGTTCGTGCTCTCGTTCGCGAGGAACGCAGCCCAGTTGCCGACTTGGCCCGCCTTCGCCCATTGCGCTGCGCGCAAGGCGCCGGGGGAACCCGCGACGAAGATGAAGACGTCCTGGCCCACGCCGGGAGCGGCCTGTGTCGCGACGTAGAGATCGCTGCCGTTCCAGTCGGCGTACAGGTCGATCCCGGCGTTGCTCGCGAGTTTGGCCACGCCCGCGTCCGCTTGCCCGTCCATCGTGTAGCTACGCGGCGCGTTCGGGTTGGTGATCGTGACGTGGTAGTCCTGCCCACTGTTGTTGTTCCAGGTGTTGTTCGCGTAGTGGAGGACGAAGTCGAGCTTCGTCACCGCCTGTGCGGCGTTGTTGAAGGGACCGAGCGTGGCGATCAGGTTGCCGCCCACGAGATTCATCGGCGTCTCGATCGCGGTGCCACCACCTGTCCATACCGTGGAACCCGCCGGCTGGTACGCGGCGATCGGCAGCGCCCAAGTGTTTACGCCCCAGTGCAGCATCGCCCCCTGCGTCGCGTTGCCCACCGTGATGCGGATCGAATCTGTGACGCCCGGAGCGGCCGGTATCCACGCCACGCCTGAGCTGCCACCCGTGCCGCCCGCGCCCACCCACACATGCTGGATCGGCGAGCGGCTCACGTTGCCGTGCGTGTCGCTCGCCTCGATGTAGTAGTCCACGAGTTCGTTGGTATGCCCTGTCACCTGCGCGCCGTAGCGCAACGCGCGCAGCGACGGCAGCGGATTCGTCTGCGAGGCGGCGTCGCTCGAGGTGCAGGCGAGCGTGGTCCAGGCGCCGACGCCGGCACCGCCGGCGTCGGTGTCGTTGGCGGGAGCGTTGACCGGCAGGACGCCATCATCATCGAGGCGATACTTGAGCGACACGCCCGCGAGGCCCGCGATGTCGTAGGCGTACGTCCACACTTCGAACGTCGAGGGCTGCGCGATGCCCCACTCGGTGCCGCCCGGGTTGTAAGGCTCGCGTTGCGGCACGAAGATCGTAGGGCCCGTCAGGTCAGTGCCGCCTGCCGCGACCGGCTGCGCGAATTGCACCGCCATGTTCGAGGCGCGCGTGGGGTGCGAGTCCCAGATGCCGTTCTGCGAGCCGTCCCAGTACCAGTAGTCACTCGCTTCGGCGTTGAGCATCCAATGCAGCGCGTTCGTGGTGCCTGCTGCCGCGGGGGCGACTTGCTCCGCCGTCTGCACGACGTTCTTCGCCGCGGTCACCACCGCCCAACTGTTCCGGTCGGGGCTGTAGCCGTTCGCCGCCGGATCGCCGAGCCACTTCTTGAACTCGGGATCGCCATTGTCGGCGCCGCTCCAGCTGCCGTTCTCGACGTGGATCACGTCGGAGGTGTCAGGCGGGAACAGTTGCAGGTAGTCCTCGATCGTCGTGCACACGAACCGCGATGGGTTCGCGTACAACCAATCGACGAACGCCTGGAAGTTGTTGCCGTAGTAACTGTCCGTGCCGCCGCCATAGTTGTCGCCGTCGTGGTGCAGCACCACGAGCAGCGGATGCGCGGGATCGGTGTTGTAGGGCTGCAGCTGGCTCATCACCGCGTCGTACTGCAAGGCGCCAAAGCCGCCGCGCCCGTCCTCATTGCCCATGTAGCGATCGGCCGGCACAGCGACCATGCGCGACACGGCGCTCGTTGAGGGATCGCGGTACTGCACGAAGTGCGGGCGATGTCCCCAGCCGCCGGACACTTTCGTCGGCGCCCACAGTCCGTTGAGCTGCACCCAATCGAGCGGGTTGGGATTGCGCTGGTCCGCGGCGTTCGGTTCGTAGACGTTGCCGCCGGTGCTGAAGGGGTAGCCCTGTGCCGCGCGGTCGAAGTGCGCATTGTCGACGAGCACCCACTGTAGCCCTTCGGCCACGAGCGCCTGCACCATGCGCGGCGTGAAGGCGTTCTCCGGCGGGAAGATGCCGTGCGAGGGGCTGCCGCCGAAGGCCGTCGCTTCCGCATCGCGATGGGCCTGGATCTGTTTGCGGGTGTCCCACGTGTCGATCAGTCCCATCAGGGGGTGGTGGTAGCCGAAGCCCACCATGTCGATGCGTGGATGCCCGAGAGAAGTGGTCGTGGCGCGCGCGGTGCGCCAGGAGTTCTTCCAGCCCGCGAAGTTACCGTTGCCGCCGCTTTCGAGGTTGTTCAGGTTCTCGATCAGCGATCCCGAGAAGCTGACCTGCGCGCCGAAGTGCTGCATCCCCACGCCCTTCTGCACCGCGTTCCAGGGCCAGGTGGTGTAGGGGCCGGTGCGTTGGTTGTGGATGTCGGCGACCGAGTAGGGGTAGCGGGAGTTCGCATCGGTGGCGATTACGGACTCGTAGGGCCAGTAGATCGGCTGGTGCATGTGCCACAGGAACGCGATGTAGATGGGAGGGTTCGTCGCGGGCTGGGCGGGTTGTGCCAGAGCGAGCATAACGAGCAGCACCAAGGCGTGCATCAGAACTCCCCGTGGGATGTCAGCTCACGCAACGGTCCGCGCGGACACTTCACGTCCGGCCGCGCGCTGGGTGAGCCGACGCTGGAGCGAGTCCATGTAAGTGTAGACCACCGGGGTGATATAGAGGGTGATGATTTGCGAGAACGCCAGCCCGCCCACGACCGCGAGCCCAAGCGGCCTGCGCGCCTCGGCGCCGGCGCCGAAGCCGATGGCGATGGGCAGCGTCCCCATCAGCGCGGCCATCGTGGTCATCATGATGGGCCGGAAGCGGATCAGGCAGGCCTCGACGATGGCGTCACGCGGCGACTTGCCTTCGTTGCGCTCGGCGGCGAGGGCGAAGTCGATCATCATGATGGCGTTCTTCTTCACCAGGCCGATCAGCATGATGATGCCAACGAAAGCATAGATGCTCAGCTCGACGCGGAACAGCAGCAGCGTGAGCAAGGCGCCAAAGCCGGCGAACGGCAAGCCAGACAAAATCGTCAGCGGGTGGATAAAGCTCTCGTACAGCACGCCCAGCACCAGGTAGATCACCAATACCGCGAGCACCAGCAGCCACAACAGCCCCTGCTGGCTCGACTGGAACACCTGCGCTGTGCCCGCGAAGTTCGTGGTGACGCTCGCCGGCAGCGTCTCGCGCGCGGCGTGCTGGACCAGGTCGACGCCCTGTCCCAGCGCCACGCCCGGGCGCAGGTTGAACGACAACGTGACCGCGGGGATCTGCCCGGAGTGGCTGATGCTCAACGGGCCCACGGCGGGTTGGATGCTCGCGACCGCGCCCAACGGCACGAGATCGCCCTTGGCACTGCGGATGTACAGCTGGCTCAGCGCCGTTGCGTCACGCTGGAACGCGGGCAGAAGTTCCAGAATCACCCAGTACTGGTTCGTCGAGGTGTAGATCGTCGAGACCTGGCGCGAGCCGTAGGCGTTGTAGAGCGTCTGCTCGATCTGTTGCGCGGTGATGCCGAGGGAAGCGGCACGGTCGCGGTCGATCTGGACCTGCACTTGCGGATTGCTGATCTGCAGGTCGCTCGTCACGTCCTGCAGGTCCGGCAGCTCGCGCAGTCTTGCTTGCAGTTGCGCGGCGCCATCGTAGAGGGCCGCGATGTCGGTACTCTGCAGAGTGAACTGGTACTGACTCTTGGCGACTCGCCCGCCGACGCTGATGACGGGAGGGTTGCTGACGTAAGCGCGAATGCCCGCGACGCGCGACAGCTTGCCGCTCAAGGAACGCGCCACTTCATCGGCCGACATCTTGCGATGGGAGCGTTCCTTCAGGTGGATGAACATGCGGCCCTGGTTGCCGCTCGAGTTCGGGCCGCCGGCGCCCACGGAAGACATGAAGTCCTCGACGTTGGGATCCTCCGCCACGATCGCCGCGAGCTGCTGTTGGTGCTGGATCATCGCTTCCATCGCCGTGCCTTCGGCCGCTTCGGTGGTGGCGTTCAACTGGCCGGTGTCCTCGCTCGGAATGAAGCCCTTGGGGACAGCACGGAACAACAGCACGGTGCCGATCAAGATCGCCAGCGTGAACACCATCGCCATGCGGCGGTGGCGCATCACCACAGCGAGCGTGCGGCTGTAGAAGTCGAGCGACTTCTGGAACGCGCCCTCGGCGGCGTGCCACAGCTCGCCGTGCGTGTCGTTGTGATCATCGCGCAGGAAGCGGCTGCACAGCATGGGCGTGAGCGTCAGCGAGACGAAGCCCGATACGAGAATGGCGACGCTGATGGTGACCGCGAACTCATTGAACAACCGCCCGAGCAGCCCGCCCATGAACAGCACGGGGATGAACACCGCCACGAGCGACAGCGTCATCGACAGAATCGTGAAGCCGATCTCGCGCGAGCCCTTGAGCGCCGCCTCGTGTCGCGGCACGCCGCGTTCCATGTGGCGATGGATGTTCTCGAGCATGACGATGGCGTCGTCGACGACGAAGCCCACCGATAACGTGAGCGCCATCAGCGAAAGGTTGTCGAGGCTGTAGCCCAGCTGGCGCATCACCGCGAACGTGCCGACCACCGAGAACGGCAGCGCGAGACTTGGGATCAACGTCGCCGGCACGTTCTTCAAGAACGCGAAGATCACGAGCACCACGAGAACGAGCGTCAGCAGCAACGTGAACTGGACGTCCTTCACCGAGTGGCGGATCGACACCGAGCGGTCGAAGATCGGGTGCAGCTCGACCGAGGCGGGGAGCTGGGGCCCGAGCCGCGTGAGCAGGTCGCGCACGCGATCGGCGACCGCGACAGCGTTGGTGCCCGGCTGGCGCTGGATCGCGAGCACGATTCCGCGCTGGCCCTTGTACCAGGTCGCGACCTTGTCGTTCTGCACGCCGTCGATGACTTCGCCCAGGTCCTTGAGCCGCACGGGGCGGCCGTCGCGCCACGCCACCGTGAGGTTGCCGAAGTCCTTCGCGTTCTGCAGCTGACCGTTCGCTTCGACCGTCGTGGTGCGTGCGCGGCCGTAGAGGATGCCCGTCGGCAGGTTGACGTTGCCGGAGGACACAGCGCTCACGACTTCGTCGAGCCCCAACTGCCGCGAGGCGAGCGCCTGCGGGTTCAGCTTGATGCGCACCGCGTACTTCTGCGCGCCGAAGATCTGCACCTGCGCCACGCCGTCGATCATCGAGATGCGCTGCGCGAGGAAGTCCTCGGCGTACTCGTTCAACTTGGACAGCGGCAGC
>JAYSRO010000570.1:0-8215 GCA_043720995.1 Candidatus Eiseniibacteriota bacterium | reverse complement strand
GGCCAGATGATTCGCATGCCGGTCGGCGGGATCTCGGTGCTCGGCCGCAACACGCAGGGCGTGCGCCTGGTGAACCTCGCATCGCCGGACGGCGAGTTGCTGCCGGACCAGGTGGCGGCGGTGACGCGCGTGGTCAGCGAAGACGATGGCGCCGAGGGTAGCGCTGCTGCAGCGGCGGCGGGTGCCGCCGAGTTGGCCGCGATGGACGATGACGGCGGCGAAGCGCACGCCGACACCGCCGGCGACGCCACCGAAGAGTAGTGACCGCTTCACAAGCCTCAACCTCGCGCCGGGCAGTGTTGCAACTGCTCGGCGCGACGGTTATCTGGGGCGCGACGTTCGTCGTCATCCGCGATTCCGTGGTATCGGTCGATCCGGCGGCACTCGTGCTGGCGCGATTCGCCATCGCCGCTCTCGTCCTGTTCGCCGTGGCGCTGCTGCTCCGCCGGCCTTTCACGCGCGAGGTGTGGATCGGCGGGGCACTGTCGGGCGCCGTGGCGGCGCTGGCGTTCGGGCTCCAGGCGCAGGGCCTCACGAGCACGGCGGCGGGCACCTCCGCATTCCTCACCGCACTCGGCTCGCTGTTCGCGGGGTTCTTCGCCTGGCCGCTGCTCGGCCAGCGTCCCCAGCGCTCGCTCGCCCTTGCCATCGCCATCGCCGCCGCGGGCGTCGCCCTGCTCACCGGCGTGCGACGCTTTGCATTTGGAGCGGGCGAAGCGCTCACCATCGCCGGAGCGCTCGCGTTCGGCATGCAGGTTGTCGTGCTCGCGCGATATGCGCCCCGGGTCGATCCGCTGGCGCTCACCGCGGTGCAGGCGTTGGGGCTCGCGGTCGCCGTGGCGCCGTTCGGCGCGCCGCACTTGAGCGCTGCCTTGTTCTCCGCGGCGCTGCTGCCGCGGCTCGGCTATCTCGTGATCGGTGGCAGCATCGTGGCGCCGCTGCTGCAGATTCTCGCGCAGCGGCGGTTGAGTGCTGGGCGCACGGGGTTGCTGCTCGGGCTCGAACCGGTGTTCGCCACCGTGTTCGCGGTGACGCTCGGCGCCGAACACCCGCCCACCGCGTGGTGGGCAGGTGCGGCACTCATCTTGATGGCGGTGTGGCTCGTGGAATCACGCGCTTAGAGGGCTTCGTTGCGTAGGTCTCGGCCAACCAGCGCACGAAGCGCGGGGTCACGTCCGGACGCGAGCCAAACGCCGCGGCACCCGAGCCCAGGGCGATCGAATCGGCGTAGCGGCTGGTGCGCGTGGGGCAGGCGCGGAACAAGGTGTCGGCGAACGCGGACTCACTGCGTCCGGGCACGCTGACCTGCACGTAGGCCGGAAGCTGCGCGCGCTTTGCCGCGGCGATCGTCGCCCCGCGATCGACCGGCGACACCAGCGGATCGAGCAGCGCGACGGCACGGAAGCGCGCGTCTTCCGCGGCGGCGGTCAGGGCTTCGGGCACCATGCCGACGACGCCGACCAGCAGCACCTGCGTCGTATCGATGCGCGCCACGTGCGCGAAGGCGCCGAGGGCGTCGTGAACATCACGCACGACGCGGGCGCCGAGGGCGTCCTGCCGCCCCTTCCATGTGTCGGGCAACGGGAACTCGGGCCCAACCGACCAGCCCGAGCCGCGCGGGTCGAGTACGAGCACCGAGAAGCCGCTCTTGCGCAGCGCCACGGTAAGGCTGTCGTAGTCGGTCAGCTCGTCACCCAGGCTGGCGAGCACGAGGGCAGCCTTGGGCGGACGCTTCGAAGTGCTGTCCGCGAAGATCGCGCCGCCGATCAGCGAGCCATCGCTGACCTTCAAGCGCACGCGGCGGCCGCGCAGGCGGTTGAGCATCTCGCTCTCGAGGTCGTCGCGATCCTGCTGCGTCGTCATCGTCTGCTCGCGCACGCGGGCGTTCTTGCCGAGCAACTGGTCGGCGCGGCCGAGCAGCGCGACGATCTCGTGATCCTGCCCCCGCGCCAGGGCGTTGAGCGTCAGCAGGTAGGGCAGAGCTTTCCCCAAGTTGTTCGTCTCGACGTAGGTGCGCGCGTAGCGGTAGCACCAGGTCGGGTCCTTCGCGAGCCGCGCCTCGAGCGGCGCCAGCAGGTCGAGGCCAGTCTTGGGATGGCCGGCGAGCACATTGGCCCAGCCGAGCCGCGCGGGATCCACGGCGATGGGCGCCGAGCCGGGCTCCTGGTCGATCGCGGGCAGCGTGCCGAGCGCTGCGATCGCTTCGATGGCGTCGCCGTCGCTGCGGCGGCGGAGCAGCGCATCGACCAGCGCCGTGATGGCGAGCGGAACCTGCGCCGTCGTGGTGGCGCGGCGGTAGTTGGCGATCGCGCTGTCTTGCAGGGCCGCACGCTCGAAGCTCATCGCGCGGTAGTACAGCGCCATCGCCGCGCCGCGCTCATTCGGTGCGTGCGTCGAGTAGGCCAGCAGCCGCGCGCGCAGGGTGTCGCGTGAGGCGGTGGAGAGCAGCACCGCGTCGAGGCTCTCGCCGCGGGCCGGGGTGGCCGCTTGGGCGACGGGAGCCAAACTGAGCATCAGCATCAACGACAGGAAGAATCTCATACGGACTCCGTGGACGAAGGATGGCGAACCGTGTCGAGGAATACGCGTTCCAGCACGGAAGGCTCGGTGCTGGCTGCTCCCCATTCGGAACGCTCGAGGGTGCGAACGATACGGCCACGATGCAGCAGGACGAGAGAATCACAAAGCCGCTCGAGTTCGGCGGCGACATGGCTGGTGAACAGCACGGCGGTGCCGTGAGCGGCCAGCGCACGCAGCTCTTCGCGCGCGCCGAGGGACGCCTCGAGGTCGAACCCCTCGAGCGCTTCGTCGCACAACAGGACGCGGGGGTGGTGCAGCACCGCCGCGATGAACGACAGCTTCTTGCGCATGCCGTGTGAGTAGCGCTCCACCGGCTCGCTGGCGCGCTCGAGCAACCCCAACCGCTCGAGCAGGCGGCGCGCGTTGCGCTCCGCCTCGGCAGGATCGAGGCCGCGGATTCCGGCGAGGAACGACAGGTATTCGAACGCGGAGAGCTCCTCGTAAAAGCTCGGCTCCTCGGCCATGTAACCGAGTTCGCGCCGCGCGGCGAGGGGTTCGCTCGTGAGGTCGTGCCCGCCGACGCGCACGGTCCCCGTGTCGGCCGTCTGCAGCCCCGCGCACACGCGCATCAGGGTGCTCTTGCCGGCGCCATTGGCGCCGAGCAGGCCACGGATGGTTCCGGGCGCCACTTCGAACGACACGCCGTCCAGCGCCACGCGCGCGCCGTAGCGGTGCGACACATTCGCCACCGCGATCACGCCGCCTCCTCGAGTTGCCACCAGCGCGGCAGGCGGCGCGCGGTGTGGATCACGGAGCCGAGCAGCACCACCCAGCCGAGCAGCGGGATCATCATGCTGCACACCAGAGCCAACGCCAGCGCCAGCCCCAAGAGCCGCAGGGCGGGCTTGTGCTGCGGGTACAGCGTGAGTTGTAGATTGATCGCGAGCGCGGCGATTGCGACGCCTGAGAGCCCCAGCCACACCAGCGAGACCTGGAGCAGTGCCGAGGCGTGATCCGATGCCAGCGCGTGCGCGAGCACGAGCAGCGCGGTCGCTAAGACGCCCCACGTCATGCGCGAGCGCCACAGCGCGCGCGGGCTCACGGGCAGCGTGCGCAGCACCGCGAAGGGATCGCGGCTGCCGAGCACGATCAACCACTCGCCCCACGCGGCGGCGGCGAGCAGTGCGATGACGAACGCCCCGGCACGCAACGCCGGTGCACTCCACACCGCCACCGACAGCACGCTCAGCACAAGTGCGGGCAGCATCGCGAGTCGCGCTTCGCGGGAGTGCCACGCGATCCAGCAGTCCTTGGTGAGCAGCGCAGCGAATTGCGAGCGCCGCCGCCATGAGCCCCTGCGCGATGCGATGCGTGTGGGCGAGGGCGAGCGCACCATCCATGAGCGGGAGAGTAGCGCGCGCAGCGCGGACTCGGGATCGCGGGGCGATCCCTGCGGCTGGCGCGCGCCGGTGGAAGCGATGGAGCGCGCCACGAACGCGCCCGCACGGCAGCACGCGACCCACGCGAACGGGAACGCGAGCACGCCCGCGGCCACGAACAAGGCGGGGGCGATGCGCACGGCGGCCACGCTGGCGGCCGCGGCGAAGATGAACGCGGCGCGCAGCGGCAACTCGGCTTCCCACACTTGATGGCTCAACGTCGCGGTCGCGGGCAGTGGTAGCGCCAGCCACGCCGGGCCATCGGGCGCCGCGCGCAGCCGTTGGTGAAGCCGCAGTGCGGTGCCCGCACCGCCCACCAGCAGCAGGCAGGCGAGCGTCGCCAGCAACACCAGCCCCGCGCCACGGCTGCCGTGCGTGAAGGCGAAGTCGCCATAGAACACACGCAGCTGCCAGAACACGAAGGCTGCGAGCCCAAGGGCGATGACGGCGAGCTCGAAGCGGAGCCTAAGTTCGAGCCGCGCCCAGCGGCGCCGCAGCAAGTCGCGGCGGAGGCGGGCCAGTCCCGGGTTTGAAGGGTGGATCATGTGACTAAATCGTACCGCAAACATCCCTATCCCTGCACTTGGCGCAAGCGCCCGGCGATGGCACCATCGCGGGCCATGAGCCCAGCCCCCGTCGTCGTTACCTCTGCCCGCTACCAGTGCGATATCGGCCCCCATGTCTTCCCGGTGGGCAAATACGCCATGATCCTGAAGCGTCTGCTGGTCGAAGGCGCCGTGACTCAGGCGGATGTGCTCGAACCCGAGCTGCCGTCGCGGGAGGAGCTGGGATTGGTCCACATCCCCGCCTATCTCGATGATCTGGAACAGCTCAACTACGGGCCGCGCACCTGGCCCTCCGAGTTGCCGCTGACTCGCGACATCGCCACCGCCTACGCCCTCGCGGCAGGCGGCACCACGCTGGCGGCGCGCCATGCGCTCGAGTGCCGCGCCACCGTGCACCTGGGCGGCGGCTTCCATCACGCCTTCGCGGAGCACGCGGAAGGGTTCTGCTACGTGAACGACCTCGCCGTCGCGATCCGCGTGCTGCAACGCGAAAAACTCATCCGGCGCGCCGCGGTGGTCGACCTTGACGTGCACCAGGGCAACGGCACCGCGCACATCTTCGAGCATGACGACTCGGTGTTCACGTTGTCGATTCACCAGGAGGCGAACTACCCCACCCCGAAGATGACGAGTGATCTCGACATCGGTCTGGCGGATGGCGTCGAGGACACCGAGTATCTCGACCGGCTCGACGAAGCGTTGGATGCGGTGTGGAATTCGAAGCCCGAACTGGTGCTCTACCAGGCGGGCGCGGATCCCTATCGCGATGACCAACTCGGCGGCTTGGCACTGACGGTCGACGGGCTCGAGGCGCGGGACCGTCGCGTGCTCGAGGGTTGCGCGCAACGCGGCATTGCTTCGGTCGTCACGTTGGGTGGCGGCTATGCGCGTCGCGTTGAAGATACCGTCGAGATCCACACGCGCACCGCGCGCGTGGCTATTGAGTTGTCGCTCAACCGGGAGGCGCGCGCGTGA
Organism: Candidatus Eiseniibacteriota bacterium; assembly: GCA_043720995.1. Classification (GTDB taxonomy): domain Bacteria; phylum Eisenbacteria; class RBG-16-71-46; order RBG-16-71-46; family RBG-16-71-46; genus JANLWK01. The sequence continues at coordinate 2,715 of JAYSRO010000570.1, read as the reverse complement.
CACGCTGTTGGATTGGTGGGGATGCCGCCGCACGCGAGGCGCCGGCGGCGGAAGCCGTGGCGGCGGCAGTGGCAGGCGCTCACGTGTGGCTGGATCTCGAGGCGATGGACGAGCCGTCGGTGGCGGAGCTGCTCAAGCCTCTGGCGATCCACCAGCTCGTGATCGAGGACATGGTCACGGAAGTGAACCGGCCGAAGGTCGACAACTACGGCGACTACATTTACGTCGTGCTGCATTCGGCGCGGTGGGAGGACGAGCGGCCCAGCCTGAAGGAGCTCGATATCGTGGTGGGGAAGAACTACATCATCACCTACCACGATTGCCCCACGCGCTCGATCGACGCGGCGCACGCTGCACTTGCTCGGCGGCCGAAGCTGCTGTGTGACGGCCCGGCCGAGATGCTGCACTTCATCCTCGACGTGCTCGTCGACAACTACCTGCCCATCATGGAAAAGGTCGCCGGTGACATCGACGTGCTCGAGGACCACGTGTTCGACCCCAAGCAGCCCCCGGACCACCAGTCGATCATCCGGCTCAAGCGCGGCATGTCGGCGATGCGCCGCATCGTGGGGCCGCAGCGCGACACCGTGCTGGCGCTGACGCGCGATGAATTCCTGCCCATCCCTAGCACCATGCGCCCGTACCTGCGCGACGTCTATGACCGGCTGGCGCGCGTCAACGATCTGCTGGACTCCTACCGCGATGAGATCGCGACGGTGCTCGAACTCCACGTCACCATGGTGTCGAACCGCCTGAACGAAGTCATCAAGCGGCTCACCGTGATCGCCACGATCGGGCTGCCGCTGACGGTCGTGACCAGCTACTACGGCATGAATTTCGATTTCGCCGAGTACAAGATCGTGAACCCGCACTGGTTTTCGCTGGGGCTCTTGATCGCGAGTGCGGTGGGCACGCTGTGGTACCTGCGCAAGCGCGGCTGGGGATAGCGCACCGCAAACCCGCGCGCTGAGACGTAGCACGCCAGAACGGTACGGAGGGAGGGTCCCATCCGTTCTGTACTGCCACTGACGCACTAGGAGGGCATCGCCTTGGGCCGGCGACCCGTGCGCTTCGCAGCTCCGTTCCCGATAACCCTTCCCGTCACCTCCGGCGCACCTCGCTCAGGCCACCGAATCGTGCGATCCAGGCAATCTGCGTGCAGCGTACGCAGACCCGGTTCTGGTCTGGAAGCTCCCTGCCAAGGAGTTCTTCCCGCCCAGCTGCATGGGAGTAAGTGTTCGCTCGTTCGCGCGGCGTGTCAACAAAATGTTGTTGGCCACCGTGCGACGAATGAATTCGCAGCGACTTGCGGCGATCGAATCGCGTTCGCCGGATGCGCCGCATGCCGCGGCAGGGCTAGGACTTCTTCACGCTCTTGCTCGCGGGCTTCGCAGGCTTCGGCTTCACCGGTGTCGTCGGCCGCGCATCCACGGGAATTGTACCCGGTGTCGGCTGTCCCGTTGCAGCACCCAGCACTTCGAGCGAGAGATCGTCGAAGTACGCGTGCCCGACGACGGGCGCGGTGTATTCGATCCACGCCCACACCGCGTAGGTGTCTTCCGGCGCGTCGGCCTCGACCAGCAGCTTCGTCCAGTCCTTGTTGCCGAATACACTCTGCGGCGTGCTCTCGCGCAGGAAACCGCTGCGCGTGTGGAAGAACAGGTGCATGAAGATGGCGCTGCCAAGGCTGTCCGCCTTGGCGTAGCCGCTCAGGCGCAACCGCTTGCCGGCCAGCGCGCGGTTGCAGAACACCTGCGCCACGCCCGTGCGGCCAGCCACCAGCCCCGCCTCGCAGTGAAAGTGCATGCAGGCCTTGCCCGTGTGCGACAGCGTGGTGTCGCGCGCCGCGAGGAAGTCGGGGAAGGACGGCGTCGACAACTCCCAGCCGAGGGAACGGCCTTCGAAGCCAGGATCGGACAGCATGTTGGTGCGCAGCGGCGGGACAACCGCTGCCGCGGCGGGCTCAAGCGTCAGTGAGGCGTCGTCGAACAGCACCTGGCCCGTGCCGAACAGCCCCAGCCGCACGGTAATGATGTTGGTCGAAGGCGCCAGGTACACGCGCAGGGTGCGCTGCACCCACGCCGTTTCGGTGTCGTCGAAGGCCTGGCGCTGCCACCCTAAGTCGGTGATGGGGTCGTTCACCGCGGCCAGCCCGAGTTTTCGCCCGGCGGCGGTGCGATCGATCTTCCACTCGCGCGCCATCTTGCCCACGGAGTCGCGAAACGCTTGCAGGCAGACGTAGCCGCGTCCATCGACGCCGTTGTTCTTGGTCCAGATCGTGAAGACCACGTCTTTGCCCCACATGTCGGGCGTGACATCGAGGGTCTGGCTCCAGTTGTGCCACAACAGCAAGGAGGCGCTGGCATTGGCCACGCTGATGCCGAACTGCCCGGTGTGCGCGCTGTAGCCGTCGCGGCCGAAGAACACCATCTCGGTGTTGCCGCGCGAGGTGTCCCATGCCGCGGGCATCCACTCGTGATCCGGAAGCGGTGCCTCGAAGCCGGGGTTCGCAAGCAGGTTCTGCGCTTCGGCGCGAGCAGCGGGCGCCAGCGTAACGGCCGCCAGCAGCGACAACCCCAAACCCCAGACCAGGCACACAATGGACCGAACTATCGACATGGAGTTCCTCGTGAAGGACAAAGTCAGGGGAGTCCGCGCAATGCGGAGCGAAAAGTATCCGGACTCTGGGGTGCGCGGGTCAAGATCGGAACCGCT
>JAYSRO010000569.1:0-1885 GCA_043720995.1 Candidatus Eiseniibacteriota bacterium | reverse complement strand
GGCGGTGCCGCCGGCCAAGACGCCGCAGCGCAAGCCGGCGGGCTATCGCGCGCCGGTGAACAGTCACTGATGAACCCGACCCTGGCCCGCATGCCCTTCGCCCTGCTGTGTGACTTCGATGGCACCGTCGCGCCGTTCGATATCGGCGCTGACTTCGTGCGTCACTTTGGCCGTGGTCCCACGGTCGGGCTCGAAACGGCGCTCACGCGCTGGCAGGCGGGCGAGATCGGGCATCGCGAGTTGACCGGTGTCGAGTGCGAGCGGCTCGTGGTCACCGCGAGCGAGGCGATCGCCTTTACGCGGCAGTTCGGTTTGGATCCTGCCTTCGCGCCGTTCGCTGCGGACTGCGCGCGCTCGGGTGCGCCCCTTGAAATCGTCAGCGAGGGCTTCGAGTTCTACATCGCCGATCTGCTCTCGCGCGCCGGGCTGGATGGCCTGCCCTTTACCTCCAACCGGCTGCGGTTCGAAGCGCCGGACCGGGCCCGACCGGAGTTCCCCAACGCGGGTGGTTGCGGGCGCTGTGGCAACTGCAAGGGCGAGCGCGTGCGCCACTACCAGCAGCAGGGCTACGCGGTGGTGATGGTGGGCGACGGCTATTCGGACCGCTGCGGGGCGCGCGCCGCCGACCACGTGTTGGCGCGCGGGGCGTTGCTCGATTGGTGCCGCGCCGAGGGGCTCGCCGTGCAGCCCTTCGCCGACTTCAGGGACGTCGCGGAGTGGACGCGAGCCTTCGCCGCGAGCGCTGTCGCGGGAGAGGCGTCATGAGCTTTCGCATCGGGGACGTCCAGGTGGATTCGCCGTTCGTGCTGGCCCCGCTGGCGGGTGTGAGTGATTCGCCATTCCGCCAGCTGGCGCGCGAGCAGGGCGCGGCCGCCGTGTACACCGAGATGGTGTCGTCTGAAGGGCTGGTTCGCGGCCAGCAGGCGACGATCGACTACTGCAAGTTCGAGGCGATGGAGCGGCCGATCGGCATCCAGCTGTTCGGCTCGGATCCCGCGGTGATGGCCGAGGCGACCCGCGTGCTCAATGACCTGCCCGCGGCCCAGCGGCCGGACCTGATCGACATCAACATGGGCTGCCCCGTGCGCAAGGTCGTCAACCGCTGCGCGGGTGCCGCGCTGCTGACAAACGTGCCGTTGATCGCCGAGATCGTGAGTTCCATGAGCAAGGTGAGCCGCCTGCCGGTGACCGCCAAGATCCGCCTGGGCTGGGATGGCTCCTCGCGCAACGTGGTCGAAGTGTCGCGCGTGCTCGAGCAGTCGGGTGCTTCGGCGGTGGCGATCCACGCTCGCACGCGCGCCGAAAAGTTCGAGGGCAGCGCCCACTGGGAGATGATCGGCGAGGCCAAGCGCGCGGTGTCGATCCCTGTGCTCGGCAATGGCGACGTGCGCAACGAAGACGATGCCCAACGCATGATCGAAGAAACCGGCTGCGACGCGGTGATGTTGGGCCGCGCTGCCTTCGGTGACCCGTGGGTGTTCCGCCGCCTGCGCGCCTGGCACGAGCGCGGCGAGCGCCTCGCTCCCCCCACGGCCGCCGAGCGGCTCGAGGCGGGAATGCGGCACCTGGGTATCCTGAGCGACAGCGTGGGCGCCGACGCGGCGGCGCGTGAAATGCGCAAGCACGTGGCGTGGTACATCAAGGGACTGCCGAACAGTTCGCGGGTGCGCGACCAGGTCAACCGCACGCGCGGCGTGCAAGAGATGAGCGACTTGCTCCGCGGCTACCTCACCGAGCTCGAGCACCACGGCCTCGAGTCCTTCGCGCCGGCGCCCGAGCCGCCCAGTGCCGCCGGAATGAATGCGTCGGGCTGAGTCCGGCGCCGCGCGGGCGTTCCTGCGGCACACGGGCCGCAACCCGAATGGCGATCGCGGGGCGCGCTCCA
>JAYSRO010000568.1:0-22355 GCA_043720995.1 Candidatus Eiseniibacteriota bacterium | reverse complement strand
GAGAAGGTCCCAAGGGTTGGGCTGTTCGCCCATTAAAGCGGTACGTGAGCTGGGTTCAGAACGTCGTGAGACAGTTCGGTCCCTATCCATCGTGGGCGGAGGATTCTTGAGAGGAGTTGCTCTTAGTACGAGAGGACCGGAGCGAACGAACCTCTAGTGTATCGGTTGTTCTGCCAAGGGCATTGCCGAGTAGCTATGTTCGGAAGTGATAAGCGCTGAAAGCCTCTAAGCGCGAAACACACCTCAAGATTAGGAATCCCGTGGCAAAATGCCACCTGAAGGCTCGTCGGAGATTACGACGTCGATAGGCGGAAGGTGTAAGGCCCGTAAGGGTTTCAGCCGATCCGTACTAATCTGCCGTGAGGCTTAGCCAGATTTAGTTTCAATGGTGCTTCGCAGTAATGCCCACGTCTCAACTTCGATTGTCAAAAAACTTTGGGGTGGCAATGGCGGAGGGGTACACCTCTTCCCATTCCGAACAGAGAAGTTAAGCCCTCCTGCGCCGATGGTACTGCCCGGGAAACCGGGTGGGAGAGTAGGTCGCTGCCCCATTTAATTACGCAAAAGGCCCTGGGTTCTCCCGGGGCCTTTTTGCGTTTCAGGAGGCTTCGATGAACTCTGGGAATGGGCAATTCGGCCATCGCATGCGCGAGCACTGGGCGCTCGATCCTGAAGTCACGTACCTCAATCACGGCACCGTGGGCGCCACTCCCAGGCGCGTGCTGGCAGCTCAGCAAGCACTGCGCGACGAGATGGAGCGTCAGCCGTCGCGCTTCCTGCTCCGCGACATCATTGGCCTGAGCGGTGCGAGGCGGCCGGCGATGGGCAGGATGCGCGCAGCCGCGGTACCGGTCGCGGAGTTCCTCGCGGCGCTCCCAGCAGATCTAGTGTTCGTCGATAACGCGACCTCGGGCGTCAACGCGGTGCTACGCTCGCTCGAGTTGAATGCGGGCGATGAGCTGCTCGTGACGGACCATGGCTACGGCGCCGTCACGTACACCGCGCAGTACGTTGCGCGTCGCGCTGGCGCCACGGTCCGCGCCGTTGAATTGCCGTTTCCGATCAGCTCGCCCCAGCAGGTCGTCGAAGCCATCGCCGCCGGGATCGGTCCCCGCACGCGCGTGCTGATCGTGGACCATGTGTCGTCAGGGAGCTCGCTCATCCTGCCGCTCGCAGCGATCGCCACGGCGTGTCATGCGCGCGGGGTCGCGGTGCTCGCCGACGGTGCTCATGCGCCGGGTGCCCTGGAGCTCGATATCGCCGGGCTCGGCGTCGACTGGTATACCGCGAATCTCCACAAGTGGGCGTGGGCGCCGCGGAGCTGCGGCATCCTGTGGGCGCCACCCGAGCGGCAGACGGAGCTGCACCCTCCGGTGATCTCGTGGGGGCTCGACCAGGGCTTCACCGCGGAATTCGACTGGGTCGGCACACGCGACCCCTCGCCCTGGCTCGCAGCGCCCGAGGGCATCGCCATGATGCGTGACCTCGGTGCCCAGGCCGTGCGGGACCACAACCATGCGTTGGCTCTGGCCGCGGCGCGCCTGCTGCAAGACGAGTTGGGCGCCGAGATGATGGGGCCTGAGTCCATGGTGGGGACGATGGTGACGTTGCGCCTGCCTGAGCGATTCGGGAGGGTCGATGCTGATGCGAACCGCCTGCGCGACCTGCTGTTGTTCGAGGATTCGATCGAGGTGCAGATGCACGCATGGCACGACCGCATTTGGGTGCGTATCTCGGCGCAGGTGTACAACGAGTTGGCGGACATCGCGCGCCTCGTGGAACGCCTGAAGGCGCGGGCTCCCAAGTCGTGACGCCGCGGAGCTCTCCCCGGGCGCTCAACTCTCCGGCCCGCGCTCCGAATTCGTGACGCAGCGGCGCTCATCCGCCGGTTACCGCCCGCCCATAGCGCTGGTCGTCCGGGGGCAACCCGGGTTGGCCAGGCGTACGGAAGCGGCCAATCCCCGGTTTCCCCGCTCGCGAGCGGCCGGCCCGCTCCGCCGCAACTCATTTGGCCGCAACGGCGCGCCGGCAGTCCCACCCCGAGTACCCCGCGGCACGCAGTCTGCTCTAGTTTGTCCACGGGCCGGTGTCCCCATCGAGGGGACTCTGTCCACTGGAGGTGTCTGCGTGAGCCGTCTTCGCACCCTGGCGTTCTGGGTATTCCTGCTGGCCGCCGTGCTGCCCGGGGCTGCCTTGGCGCAGGCGACGCTGGAACGCGCCCAGACGGAGATCGAGCGCACCGAGCCACTGGTCGAGCGCGCGCGTGGCGTCGTCGCGGGGGCGGGCAATGCCGAAGCGCTGGCCGAACTCGAGCGGGCGGTCGAACTGCAGACGGGGGCGCGCGCAGCCGTGGCGCAGAACCACCCGCGCATCGCCATCGACATGACGCAACGCGCTCGCGCCGGAGCCGAACGTGCCATCGCAATGGTGAGTGGGCTTCCCGATCCGGACCGCGCGCAGGACCAGCTCAAGCGTACGCGCGAGATGATCGACGACGCGGCACCCCGCGTCGAGCAGTGCAACCTCGATCGCGCGCGGGTCTCCCTGCGCATGGCTCAGGAGATGCAGCGCCGCGCCGAGGACTCGGGCAGGGGCGGGCACTATCTCGCAGCACTCCAGCTGACGATGGGGGCACGTGAGCGCGTCCAGCGTTCCCTGCGCCAATGCAGACTCCCCAATGACACGAGCGACAAGGCGGAGCGCGCGCTGCGCCGTACCGATGAAGCCATCTCACGCGCCCAGGAGATCGTGGGCGAGCGCGGCTCCCAGAACGCGCGCGCGCTGCTGTCACGCGCAATCGAACTTCAGGCGCGCGCGCAACAGGAGTTCCGCGACCAGCATCCTGAAGCGGGCGCCCGGTTGACCTTGTCGGCGCGAGCCCTGGCGGTGCGCGCCTCGCGCGTTGCGGGCCGCGGCCGCTAGGAATCGCTCCGCGCGGCGGTCGCGTCGCGGTGCGCGCCGCTCACACCGGTGTGCCCGTCCGACAGCGCCTGCCCGGCAGCCTTTACATCTCGCTCGAGCTGCGTAGACTCTCCTGACTGGGTATCCGAGCAGGGTCAGGAGGACTCTTCAATGTCGTCACGCCGGGGCGTGTGGGCGTTCGTGTTGATCATTTCGTTGGCCGGTGTGGCGGTGTTCTCGGCCGCTCTGGTCCTTCGGGGCCCGCGGCCGCGCCCTGCCGCTCCCGCGGTGCTGGTCTGGGATGTTCCCAGCACGATCGTCGATGGTGAGCCGCCTCATCACTTGTTCGGCTACGGCTGGTTCCGCCGCTCTCACCCCACGGTGTTCGACGTGGTGCGCACGTTGGACCGGGCCTCGAGCGATGACCACGTCCGTGCGCTCGTCCTGCACATCGATGGCCTCGACTGGGGCTGGGGCAAGTTGTCGGAGGTGCGCGACGCGGTGACGCGGGTGCGGCGCCTCGGCAAGCCGGTCTACGCCATCGTCGAAGGGGGAGGCGACGCGGAGTACTTCCTCGCCTCGGCCGCCAACGTCGTCGCTGTTCCGCCTGCGAGCGTGTTGTGGGTCGATGGCCTGATGGCCTCGGCGATGTTCTTCAAGGGCACCCTCGACAAGCTCGATATCCACGCCAACTATGCGCACGCGGGCGAATTCAAGTCGGCCGCCGAGACCTACACGCGCACGAGCATGTCGGAGCCCGCCCGCGAGGCGCTGACGTCGCTGCTCGACGACCTGTACTCGGTGCTCGTTGACTCGCTCGCCACCAGCCGCCACATCGGCGCGGACTCGTTGCGCAACCTGATCGATGAGGGGCCATTCCCGGCGGCGGTGGCGCGCACCCACGGGCTCGTCGACACGGTCGCCTACACCGAGCAGATCGACTCATTGGCGCTACACCGCGCGGGCGATGAGGTCGAGACGATGTCGTTCACGCGCTACAACGCCCGCGGCAGTTGGGGCGACTCGCATGTTGCCTACGTCACGGCGGTCGGCGCGATTTCCGGTGGCCGCAGCCGGTTTGAACCGATGGGCGGTGCCGTGCTCGGCTCGGAGACGCTGTGCGAGACGTTGCGTGACCTGCGCGATGACCATTCGATCAAGGCGGTGGTGTTGCGGATCGACAGCCCGGGCGGCGAGACGCAGGCGTCCGATGAGATCTGGCACGCGGTCGAGGGGCTCAATGCGCGCAAGCCCGTGATCGTCAGCATGTCCGATCTTGCGGCCTCGGGCGGCTACTACATCGCCGCGCCCGCCACGAGCATCGTGGCGCAGCCGGGGACGTTGACGGGATCGATCGGCGTGTTCGGTGGCAAGCTCAACCTGCTCGGGCTGTACCAGAAGCTCGGTCTCAACGTCGAGACGGTCTCACGCGGCAAGAACGCCCAGATGCTGTCCTCGATTCGCGACTTCGACCCCGCAGAGGGCGCACACTTCCAGGCGCAGATCGATTCGAGTTACCAACTGTTCCTGCGCCGAGTTTCCGCGGGGCGCAACTTGAGCCTGGCCGATGCCGACTCGGTCGCACGCGGACGCGTGTGGTCGGGGGAGGCGGCGCGCACGCGCGGGCTCGTCGACTCACTGGGAGGCATTCGCACCGCCTGCCGCATGGCGCTGGCCCGGGCGGGCTCATCGCTCGAGCAGCCACTCGATGTGGAGGAATACCCGCGCGCCGGGCATGGGTTCATGGACCGGGTGTTCGAGAGCTGGATGCGCGATGCGGAGTCGGACAACTCGGAAACGGCGATGCTCGCGCGCAGTTTCACTCCGGTGATGCGCGCTTGGCTGACGGCCGCGACCTTCCCGGCGGGGCGCATGCTGGCGGTGTTGCCTTGGAGCATCACGATTCGCTAGACAGCGCACAACCGAGCTGTGGTGTACCGCTCAGCGGGGCGGTGTAGAACCGTTCAACGGAGCTATTGCCGGTCTGTTGGCGAAGTGGTAGCGTTTGATGTTGCAGCAAGTTACGGCGTGTCACTCAGTATTCGCTTGCGCCCGTTCTGGAGCTGACGGGCGTCACCATCCCGTCAGGCTGGGAGGTGCATTTTGAAGGAGTACGCCACTTCGCAAATCAGAAATGTCGCCTTTGTGTCGCACCACGGCGTGGGCAAGACGTCGCTGGCCGAGGCGATGCTGTTCCTCGCGAAGACCACGAACCGGTTGGGCCGCATCGCCGACGGCACCACGGCGCTCGACTACGGCGCCGATGAAATCCACCGCCAGATCACCATCAACCTCGGGCTCGCGCAGTTCGAGTGGTCAGGCCACAAGATCAACCTGATTGACACGCCCGGCTACATGGACTTCGTGGGCGATGTGCACAGCGCCCTGCGCGTGGCGGACTCTGCGGTGCTCCTGGTGCGTGCCAACGCCGGCGCCGAAGTCGGCACCGAAGTCGCGTGGGGCGTGCTCAAGGAAGACAAGATGCCCACGCTGGTCGTGGTGAACATGATGGACAAGGAGCACGCGGACTTCGAAGGCGCGATCCGCTCGCTCCACGACAAGCTCGGCATCAACGCCATCCCCGTGCAGTTGCCGATCGGCGAGGCCGACCGCTTTCATGGCATCATCGACCTGATCGAGAACAAGGCCTACACGTTCACGGGCAAGGGCGCAGAAGAGAAGAGCCAGGAAGTGCCGATCCCCGACGAGTTGAAGCTGGCCGCCACCGCGGCGCGCTCGCGCCTGCTCGAGGAAGCCGCCACCGGCGACGAAACGCTGATGGAGAAGTTCCTCGCCGCGGGTGATCTCACCGTCGATGAAATCCGCCGCGGTCTGTGCGAGCGCGTGGTGCAGGGTGACCTGGCCCCGGCGTTCTGTTGCTCGGCGTTCAACAACCATGGCGTCAAGGAGATCCTCGACGAGATCGTCGACGTGCTTCCTTCACCGCTCGATGTCGCGCCCCAGATGGGTACCACCGCCGATGGCACCGTCGCTGACTGCAAGCCCGACGCCGGCCAACCGTTGACGGCGCTGGTCTTCAAGACGCTGTCCGAGCACCATCTCGGTGACCTCTCGTTGCTGAGGTTGTACTCGGGCACCGCGACGCCGGGCCACGACATGATGAACACGACGCGCGGCCGTCACGAGAAGTTGGGCACGCTCTACCACCTGGTCGGCAAGGAGCGCATCGAGTGCAAGAGCGCGCGCGCCGGCGACATCGTCGCCGCGGTCAAGCTCAAGGAAACGCACACGGGCGATACGCTGGCGGACAAGCTGCGCCCAGTGAAGCTCGATCCGCCGAACTTCCCCGTACCGGTGACCGAAGAATGCATCCGCGCCAAGAACAAGGGCGACGAAGAGAAGATGGTGCAGGCGCTGACGCGGCTGCACGAAGAAGACCCGACCTTTACCCGTCACTACGAGGTGAGCACGAAGGAAGCGCTGGTGCAGGGCATGGGCGACCTGCAACTCGAGGTGATGGTCGACAGGATGAAGAAGCGCTTTGGCGTCGAGGTCATCCTGAGCCGTCCGCATGTGCCTTACCGCGAGACGATCCGCGGCAAGGCGCAGGGCGAGTACCGGCACAAGAAGCAGACGGGCGGCCGCGGGCAGTTCGGTGAAGTCCACCTGCGGCTGGAGCCGCGCGAGCATGGCGCGGGCTTCGAGTTCGTCGACGAGATCAAGGGCGGCACGATCCCCAACCAGTTCATCCCGGCGGTCGAGAAGGGCGTGATCGCCGCGATGGAGAAAGGGCCGCTGGCCGGCTGCCCGGTCGTCGACCTGCGCGTGGCGGTGTTCTTCGGCAAGTACCACGATGTCGACTCTTCTGAAATGGCGTTCAAGCTCGCCGCCGAGTCGTGCTTCCACGAGGTCATGCTCACCGCCAAGCCTGCGTTGCTCGAGCCGTTCGGCGAGATCCAAGTGCGCGTACCCGCGGAATTCCTGGGCGATGTGATGGGCGACCTGTCGGGGCGGCGTGGAAAAATCCTCGGCACCGAAGCCGATGGGCACCATCAGGTGATTCGCGCCTCGCTGCCAATGTCCGAGACCTACAAGTACGCCGCGCACCTGCGTTCGCTGACGCAGGGCCGTGGGGCGCATGGCGTCAAGGTCTCCCACTACGAAGAAGTCCCGCGCGAAATCGCCGACAAGGTGATCGCCGCGACCAAGGCGGAACGGGAGGCGGGCGCTCACGCCTGACGTGCCACCGAACGGGACGCTGCGCGTGCTCGGGATCGATCCCGGCAGCCGAAAGACCGGCTGGGGAGTGGTCGAGCGGCACGGGAACGTCTACCGTTGCCTGGGCCACGGCACGGCGAGTGCGCCGGCGAAGCTCGACCTGCCGCACCGGATCCACCAGATCGTGCAGCAGGTCGAGCAGATGATCGAGACGCACGCGCCGGATTGCATGGCGGTCGAGGAAGCGTTCTACCACGAGAGTGTGCGCTCGACGCTGGTGCTCGGGCACGTGCGTGGCGCGCTGCTGGTGGCGGGCGTGTCCCGCGCGATCGACATCGCTGAATACTCGCCGCGGGAAGTGAAGCTGAGCGTGGCGGGTTCGGGAGCCGCGGCCAAGGAGCAGGTCGAATTCATGGTGCGGCGCATGCTCAACATCAAGGGAGCCCTTCAAGTGGACGCATCGGACGCGCTGGCCGTCGCCGTGTGCCACCTGAATCGCGCGCGCAATCCCGTGGCCGCGGCTTCGCTTGGCGTGGCGACGCGCGGGCTCGAGGCGTTGCTGGCGCGCCGGGTGCGCAAGTCATGATCGCCTCGCTGCGCGGAGCCGTGACCGAGAAGGGCGCGGGCACCTGCGTGATCGAAGCGGCGGGCGTGGGCTACCTGGTGCTCATCTCATCGCACACGCTGGCCGCGCTGCCCGAACGGGGTGCTACCGCTTTCCTGCGCACGCGGCAGATCGTGCGCGAGGACTCGCTGCAATTGTTTGGCTTCTCGGACCCCGATGAGCTGCGCTTGTTCGACCTGTTGATTGGCGTCAGCGGGGTCGGCCCCAAGCTCGCGCTCGCGTTGCTGTCCGGACTGCAACCCGCCGCCGTGGCTCGGGCGATTCACGGCGAGCAGGTAGCCCTGCTCACCACGGTGCCCGGGATCGGCCGCAAGACGGCCGAGCGAGTGATCGTCGAATTGCGCGACAAGGTCGAGCAACCGCTCGCACCTGCGCGGGAAGCCGGCGTATTGCCGCGTTCGGCGCGGCTGCAGGATGCCGTCGCGGCGCTGACCAGCCTCGGGTACACTGCAGCGCAGGCGCAGGAGGTCCTGCGCCGGTTGGGCGAGGACGCCGAGTCGTTGAGCCTCGAGGATCTCGTTCGCCGCGCATTGGCCCTGTTAGGCAAGGCGGTCGTCACCAGCCGCTAGCGCTGCACCATCGCGACCGAGTCACCCGGGAGGGCCCATGACCGATATTCCCCGACGCCGTCCGCCAAAGCCCATTCCCCTGAATGCCGAGCGGCTCGCCGACCCCGACCGCCTCGAAGAGGACGTCCAGAACGAGCCGAAGCTCCGGCCATTGGCGCTCGACGAGTTTGTGGGGCAAGAGCCGATTCGCGAGCAGTTGTCGATCTTCATCGACGCGGCGAAGCACCGCAACGAGGCGCTCGATCACGTGTTGTTCCACGGCCCGCCAGGGCTCGGCAAGACGACCTTGGCCGCGATCCTCGCCGAGGAGCTGGATGTGGAGATCACGCACACCTCAGGTCCCGTCATCGAGAAGCCGGGGGACCTGGCAGGATTGCTGACTAACCTCGGCCCGCGCGGCATCCTGTTCATCGACGAGATCCATCGCATCAGCCCGGTCGTGGAGGAATACCTTTACCCGGCGCTCGAGGACTTCACGCTCGACATCATGCTCGACCGCGGCCCCAGCGCGCGCTCACTCAAGATCAACCTCGAGCGCTTCACGCTCGTCGGGGCGACGACGCGCGCGGGGCTGTTGTCCTCGCCGCTGCGCGGGCGATTCGGCGTGACGCTGCGGCTCGACTACTACGGGCCCGAGGAGCTAACGCGCATCGTGACTCGCTCCGCGTTCATCCTCGGCTGCGAGCTCGATCCCGACGCCTCGCTCGAGATCGCGCGTCGCTCGCGCGGGACGCCCCGCGTGGCGAACCGCCTGCTGCGCCGGGTGCGCGACTTCGCCACGGTCCGCGCCGATGGTCGCGTGACGCTCCCCGTTGCGCGCGAGGCGCTGCGCATGCTCGACGTCGATGAGTTGGGGCTCGATGAGATGGACCGCCGGCTGCTCGAAGCATTGATCCACAAGTACCAGGGCGGGCCGGTGGGCTTAAGCACGTTGGGTGTGGTTGTGGGCGAGGAGGCCGGCACGCTCGAGGATGTCTACGAGCCGTTCCTGATCCAGCAGGGCATGATCAAGCGCACCTCGCGTGGCCGTGAAGCGACGCCGCAGGCCTACCGGCATCTCGGGCTCGAGCCGCCCGTTGCCCGCGAGGCCGCGCAGCCCGAGCTGCCGCTGTCGTGAACGAGAGACCACCGCCGCCTAGCGACGCCCCGATGGCCCCGCTGCGCATCGAGGACCTCGACTACGCCCTGCCGGTCGAGTTGATCGCCCAGCATCCCGCCGCGCGCCGCGAAGATGCGCGGCTGTTGGTAGTCGATCGCGCGAAGGGCGTCCTGCACGATTCGCGTTTTTCAGAGCTGGGGCAGTGGCTCAGGCCCGGCGATGCGCTGGCGCTCAACGAGACGCGCGTGTTCCCCGCGCGCCTGCATGTGAGGCGCTCGAGCGGCGGCAAGATCGAGCTGTTGTTCGTGCGTCCCGAGCCCCACGGCAACTGGCGCGTGCTGGCGCGCCCCGCCAAGCGGGTGATGCCCGGCTCGCAGCTGTTCTCGGAAGGCGGCGAGCTGACGCTGGAAGTGGTGGGCGCCGATGACGAGGGCGAACGCATTGTCCGCGTCATCGCAGGTGATCTCGCAAAGGTGCTTGACGCGCGCGGCGAAATTCCGCTGCCGCCCTACATTTCGCGGCACGCGGATGCGGCGGACCGCGAGCGCTACCAGACCGTATTCGCGCGCGTGGATGGCGCGGTCGCGGCACCCACGGCCGGGCTGCACTTCTCGGACGATCTGCTCGGCAAGCTGGAGGGAAGCGGCATCGAGCGCGTTCCCGTGGTGTTGCACGTCGGGCCCGGAACGTTTCGTCCCATCAGCAACGAGGATCCGCTCAAGCACAAGATGGATGAAGAGTGGTTCGAGGTGCCGGCCGATTCCGCGCAGCGCCTGAACGCCGCGCGCGCGAAGGGCAGCCGCATCGTGGCGGTGGGGACGACCGCGGTGCGCGCGCTGGAATCCGCGTGCGATGCCAACGCGGGAGCGCTCACGGCGGCGAGTGGTTGGACGCGTAAGTTCATCACGCCGCCGTACTCGTTCCAGGCGGTCGATGCGCTGGTGACGAACTTCCACCTGCCGCGCACCACCCTGCTGCTACTCGTCGCCGCGTTCACCGGTGAAGCGCTGATGTGGAAGGCCTACGATCACGCGGTGATCGAGCGGTACCGGTTCTACTCGTACGGCGATGCGATGCTGGTGGTGTAGAAAACGGCTCTCCCCGGGGAGAGTTCGCGTTCCCGCCGCTACCGCTTCTCCTGCAGCTTGAACCACAGGATGATCGAGCACAGCACCAGTGTCGTGCCGTTCGCGATGACGATGGGCGGGCTGTGGATCATCAGGCCGAACACGAGCCAGAGCGCCACGCCAACGCACATGACCGCGAAGGTGGTGAGCGAGATGTCGCGCGTGGAGCGGGTGCGCCAGACGTGCCGCACCTGGGGCACGAACGCCAGCGTGGTGCCGGCGGCGGCCGCGTAGCCAACGAAATCGGTGAGCGTCACGATCGGATCACAGCGGCGGGTTGCCGTGCTTCTTGAACGGCATGCTCTGGCGTTTGTGGCGCAACATCTCGAGCGCGGCGATCAACTTGGGCCGCGTGTCCTGCGGCTCGATCACGTCATCCAGATAGCCCATCTCGGCGGCGATCCACGGCGAGGCGAACTGCTCGTTGTACTCATCGATCTTGCGCTTGCGTTCGGCCACCGGGTCCTTCGAATTCGTGATTTCGTCGCGGTAGAGAATGTTCACCGCGCCCTCGGCGCCCATCACGGCCATCTCGGCGCTCGGCCAGGCGATGTTGTAGTCGCCGCGGATGTGCTTGCTCGACATGACGTCGTAGGCGCCGCCGTAGGCCTTGCGTACCACCACCGTGAGCTTGGGCACAGTGGCTTCGCAGTAGGCGTACAACAGCTTGGCACCGTGGCGAATGATGCCGCCCCATTCCTGGTTCGTGCCCGGCAGGAAGCCCGGCACATCCTCGAACGTCACCAGCGGAATATTGAAGGCATCGCAGAAGCGCACGAAGCGGGCGGCCTTGACCGACGAATTGATGTTGAGCACGCCGGCCAGCACGCGCGGCTGGTTGCCAACGATACCGACGGGCTGGCCGTTCAGGCGCGCGAAGCCGACGATGATGTTCTGCGCGAAGTGCTCGTGCACCTCGAAGAAGTCGGCGTCGTCCACGACCAGCCGCACGAGTTCCTTCATGTCATAGGCGCGATCCGACTGCTCGGGCACGATCGTGGCGAGAGCGGCCTCGCGGCGGTCCACCGTATCCGTGGGGCGAGAGCGCGGCGTTTCGGCGTTGCAGTTGGAGGGCATGAACGACAGCAGCCGCTTCACGTGGCGGATGCAATCGGCATCGTCGCGGCAGGCGAAGTGGGCGACACCGCTCTTCGTGTTGTGTGCGGTGGCGCCGCCGAGATCCTCGGCGGTCACTTCTTCGTTGGTGACGGCCTTGATCACGTCCGGCCCGGTCACAAACATGTAGCTGGTGCGCTCGACCATCAGCGTGAAGTCGGTGATCGCGGGGGAGTAGACGGCCCCGCCGGCGCACGGCCCCATGATCGCGGAGATCTGGGGCACCACGCCGGAAGCCAGTGTGTTGCGCAGGAACACGTCGGCGTAAGCCCCGAGCGAGGCGACGCCTTCCTGGATGCGCGCGCCGCCTGAATCGTTGAGCCCCACCACCGGCGCGCCATTCTCCATCGCGAGGTCCATGATGGCGCAGATCTTCTTGCCGTTCGCCTCGCTCATGGTGCCGCCGAATACCGTGAAGTCCTGCGCGAAGCAATAGACCACGCGGCCATCGACCGTTCCCCAGCCCGCCACCACGCCATCGCCCGTGATGCGCTTCTGGTCCATGCCGAAGGCGGTGCTGCGGTGCGTGACGTGCGCGCCGATCTCGACGAACGAACCCGAGTCGAGCAGCAGTTCGACGCGCTCGCGCGCCGTCAGGCAACCCTTGGCGTGCTGCTTCGCGACCCGTTCGGGGCCGCCGCCGGCCAGCGCCTGCTCACGGCGGCGCTGGAGTTCGGCAAGGCGTTGGTCGTGGTTCATGGGCCTCTCTCTTTCGCACTCTGTGGCGCCCAACGGGCACCTCGTGCCCGGGGTCACCGCGGATCCTTCGTTCGCAGCGAAGGTAGGGGACGCCGTGGCCGCACGGCAAGCCGCCCCCGCGTGAATTGTGCTAATCTCGCCTCACTATGATCGATTCCATTCAGGGCAAGTTGCAGGCCGACCTCGTGACGGCCATGAAGGCGAAGGACGCCGACACCTTGAGCACGCTGCGCATGCTCAAGTCGGCGTTGCTCGAGGCGAAGACGGCGAAGCCGAAGGATGCGGTGCTTTCGGCGGACGAAGAGATCGAGATCCTGCAGCGTTACGCCAAGAAGCGCCGCGAGACGATCACCGAGATGCAGAAGCTCGGGCGCGACGACCTGGCCGCGAAGGAGCAGGCCGAGATCGATGTCACCATGCGCTACCTGCCGCAGCCGCTCTCCGAAGCGGAAGTGCGCGCCATCGTGCTCGAGGAGATCGCTGCGACCGGTGCCACGACCCCGAAGGAAATGGGCAAGGTGATCAGCGCCGTGATGCCGCGGGTTAAGGGCAAGGCGGAAGGCAGCCTGGTGTCGCGCCTGGTGAAAGAGTCGCTGGGCTAGGGTTTCATCGGTCGCAGTGGCTAGGGCCTCAGCGGACATCGGCGTCACCCAGCAGCGCGAACCCGCCCCAATAGACGGGGTGCGCGTAGGGGCGGCTGCCGTCGGGGGCACGCCATTCGCGCAGCTCGAGCTGCGCCTCGCGCAATGCGGTCGCGGCGTCGAGTGGATGCGCGCGATCCGTCAGGCGGCCGAAGAACGACTCCATCAGCAGTGCCGCCGCGTGGTCATCCACGGCCCACAGCGTGACGAGCAGCGAGCGGGCGCCGGCGACCAGAAACGCCTGCGGCAGGCCCATCGCACCTTCCGTCTCCGAGCTCATCCCGCCAATCGAGTGGCATCCCGCGAGGCTCACCACGTCGGCCCGGAGCTTCCAGCGCTCGATGATCTCGCGCGAGCCGAGGCGCGAACTCGCGCCGTTCGCGCTGTCGGGCGCGAGCACCAGCGAGGCCTCGAGCACGCGACGGGCGTCGGCTGTGGTGTGCGCCGAGAAGTGGACCAGCCGGAACTGCGCGACATCGCCGTGCTCCGCCAATTGGCGCAGACGGCCGGCGCTTGCGTCGGTTCCGGTGAGTACGGTGGCGCGCGGCAACAATGTCGCGAGCCGGCGCACCTCAGCGCCGGAAGAGGTGAGCCGCGCCCAGTGTTCGTCGTCCGAGACCGGATAGGCGGGGTCACCGACCAGCAACGCCGGTTGGGACGCCAGCGCCGCTTCGGGCGCGCGGCCGCGGCGTGAGCGCAGCTCGATCAGTACCAGCGCCGAGGGCACATAGGACACCGTGTAGCGGTCGGCGAGATAGCGCCCACGGTCATCGAGCAGGACACCCAACGGGCCGCCCGCGACATAGTCGGGGGAGCACACGATCAGGTGCCGGATGCCACGCAGTTCGGGTTCGAGAGGCGCAAAGCGTTCACGCCACATCAGCTGGGCAAGCCCGCACACCGTGGAGGTGTCGGTCATGCGGCGCGGCCAGCCCGCGTCGGCCAGTAGCTCGCGCCACAGCGCTTCGCGGATCGTGCCAATCCCCGCGAAGATGGGCGCGCGCGAATCGAGCCGCACCCAATGCGCGGGGCCGCTCGCGCGCACGACGCACGCATACATCGGGTAGTCCGCGACGAACATCGTGCCCGCCGAGCGCGGCCACGCAACGATCGCCTCATCGGGCGCCAGCGTGCGTTGCACGCGCTTCAGCACATCGCGCCACCGGTCCGTGTTGGGGGAAGTGGTGGTCATCCGCGCCGTGAGCACACGCGCCGCGCCGCGCTCCATCTGCTCGAACGCCTCGTCGCCACGCCCGAGTGCCGCCAGGCTGAGCGCGAGATCGCGGTAGAGGCTCAGGCCGGCGACGACGGTGTTGCCTTCATCCTGCGCGGCGCGCGCCCACAATGATTCGCGCATCGCCACGGCCTGCCGCAGGATGGGTTCGGCCTCGGCGTTGCGGCCGAGATGGCGCAGCGTCTGACCGCGCAGGCTCAAGCGTATCGACAGCCCACTGCGCGGCGCACCCGGGCCCGTGGGAGTCGCGGCAACGGCCGCGCGAGCGAGCGATTCCGCCTCGACCCAACGCCCGCGGCCCGCGCTCATGAACGCCATGCCGCCATATACCGAGGCCACGCGGTCATTCACCGGTCCCAGCAGCTTGCGCCGGATCTCGAGCGCCTTGATGAAGTGTTCCTGCGCGGAGACAGGGTCCTGCCGTAGCCGCGCGAGGTTGCCGAGGTCGTGGTGACACTCGGCAACCGCGAGCGACTGCGGACCTTCGTTGGCCGTGCGGATCACCAGCGCGCGCTGGTAGTGCTTGATCGCCTCGGCGGCCCCGATCTGGCCGGTGAAGTCCTTGATGACGCGGCCGCGCAACTCTTCCGCGTCGGCGTAGCGGGGATGCCAGGCGCCCAATGCTGCGAGCAGCCCGGCGCTGGCGAGGCGCGCCAGTGAATCCGCTTCGCCCGCATGCGCCACCGCACTCTCGACCCGCGCGAGTTCGAGCGTCGCCTGGGCAGTGCGCACGTCACTGGGCCCAAGCAGCGCCAGCCGCGTGGTCCGGATCGCGCGGAGCAGCCGCAGCGCCGTGGTCACCGAGTCCCCGCTCGCCTTGTCGCGAGCGATGCGGAACTCGCGATCGGCGCTCGCCAGCGCCTGGCGGTCCGCGGAGTTCATCCCCAGGCGTCGCTCGAGGGAACGCTCGGTGTCGCGCGCCTCGGCCCGCATCCATTGGGGGTTACCGGGCGAGCTGGCCTCAGCTACGCGCGTGCCTGCCGCCGCCAGCGCATCCTCGACGCGATCGAGCGAGGCGAGCGAATCGATGGCCTCGCCTGCGGTGCTCCACGCGGCGACATCGACGGGACGTGAGGGCGCGCGATCCGCGGCACAGCCCCAAACGGCCAGCGCGAAGCCGGGTCCCGCGCAAACACGCAGGATCAGGGCAAGAACGGAGTTCCGGGTGGAATGGCGCGTAGCGTGCTCTCGATCGAATCCGCCGCCTCCGCTTCACCGCCCGCCCGCAGGGCGCGGGCCAGCAGCACGGCACCTTCGCGCCGGTACGGTTCGGGAATGCTGCGCCAATTGAGGCCGCGCAGCAACTCGATCGACTCATGTGGATGCCCGAGGTTCAGGCGCACGTCCGCGAGGTACAGCCGTCGCATCGACTCGGCTGCACCCGTCGCCTTCGCGGCCGAGAGTTCGCGCTGGGCGTTCACCATGTCGCGCGCCTCATACGCTGCCATGCCGCGAGTGAGCGCAGGGTCTTCCGTATTGCCCTCGCGCGTGCGCACGGTTTCGCCGAGCCCGGGGAGCCACACGGCACCCGCTCGCGAAGGGGGAGATGTCTGGATCAGCGGTAACGCCACGGCCACCGCGAGCAAGGCGGCGGCGGCGAGTGCCCACACGCGCGTCCCCGTCCAGTCAGCCGGGGGCCAATGGCTGCTGGAGTGGGGGGAGCGCGCGAGCCAATCCGCACGCGAGCGCGCGGTGGCCGAGACATGCGATTTGAGCCGCGCTTCGCAGGCTTCACACACGGCGGCGTGGTCGAGCCACACCTCGCGCGATTCTGGCGCGATGAGTTCCAGCACGAGATCGGCGCACTGCGCGTCGTTCAGGTGCGGGGTCGTCTGCTGCGCTTGCGTTGCATTCATGTTGCCAAATCTCCTGGGGCCTCTGTCGCCAACTCATGGCCGAACCGGCGCCACAACTCGACAAACAACCCGGGCTCGACGCCCGCTTCCCTCTGTCCTTTGCCTTCCATGCATGCCGCCAAGCTCGCTCGTGCCCGCTGCACCACGACATCGACATGCGCAGCGTTGAGCCCCAACAGCGTTCCGATCTCGCGGCTGGGCCGCTCGAGGAACACCCGCCTGAACCACGCCTGCCGCGCGCGTGGCTGCAATCTCGAAACGCACTCCACCAACGCATCGCTGAATTCATGCAACGCCACGGAATCCTCCGGCCGCGCCGGTCCTGCGACTCGTTCGGCGAGTGCCAAGTCCCAGGCCTCCGTATCCTCAGGCCCCGGAGCTTCGCGACCTCGCCGCCGGGCCAGATCCACCAGCGCATGCCGCGCCACGCGCGCCACGTAACCGGCGATCTCGGATTCCGAGCGTTCAGCGATGTCCCACACCCCTTCTTCGGCCCGCAACATCAGTTCTAACGCCTTCTGGGAGGCTAAATCCTCGATATCCTCGCGGGCGACCGGGGTGATGCGTCCTGCCTGGGAGCGAAGTGCCGCAAACAGAGCGGCATGCAGCAGCGGCCAGAGCCGCGCGCGGGCCGCCTCGCGGCGCCGAGCCGGGGCGTCCCGCAGGGCCGAGATCGCCCGCGCGACCGGGCCTGGCCAGCAGGGTGGAGGGTGAGGCGAGGCTTGCATGGCGATCAGCCTAGCGTGGGGCTTGGGTTACGGGAAGCCGTTCGGGAGTCCCTGCCGTTCGGGAATCTCGGCCGTTCGGGGATCCCGGCCGCTCGGGAATCCCTGCCGCTCGGGAATCCCTGCCGTTTCGCAAACCACTGCCCCGCGTGGGCGGCCCACCGCGGGCTGGAGTGGCACGAGGGCACCCGCGTGTGCTGTAGTTTCGCGGCGAGCCGCAACCCCTGACCATCCATTCCCCAGTTCCGAGGGTCCCATGGCCACCGTGCGCTATCTGGTGCAGGACGTCGATGCTGCGATCGACTTTTATGCCGAGTTGGGCTTCGAGCTCGCCGATCGTTGGGGCCCGCCGTTTGCCGTGCTGAAGTTCGGCGACCTGTCCCTGTGGGTCAGCGGCCCAGG
This sequence comes from Candidatus Eiseniibacteriota bacterium, assembly GCA_043720995.1. Lineage (GTDB taxonomy): Bacteria > Eisenbacteria > RBG-16-71-46 > RBG-16-71-46 > RBG-16-71-46 > JANLWK01. Next base: position 5,182 of record JAYSRO010000568.1, on the reverse strand, counting down.
AACTTCCGCCGCTCGCCCGCTCGCCGATGGCTCGGTGCCGGTGCCCGGCGGCTGGAACCGCATCGTGGTCGAGACCGCCGACCTGGACGCGGCGGTGGCACGATTGCGTGGGCGCGGTGGCCGGTTTCGCTCCGACCCGATCGAGGGACCGGGAGGGCGGCAGGTGTTGTGCGAAGACCCTTCGGGCAACCCGATCGAATTGTTCGAAGCGCGGACCTAACGCGTCAACTCAACTGCGACCGCAACCGCAACCGGCTCAGCGCGGGATGCCCTGCGCCAGCGAGTCGGGACTCCCCGCAGCGGTTGCGCCGGGTTCGGGCGGCATCGTGCCGTCCGGCTCGTTGAGCGTTGAGTCCGCGATCAACGGGAACGCGGCCGCCGAGGGCGTGGTGGGCAGAATGCTGCCAGCCGGTGCATCGATGGCGAGTTCGTATTCGACTCCCGGCAGCAAGCCGCGCCGCCGCAACCGGCTGGCGATGATGCGGGCGCGCCGCTGGATGCGTGATGTGGGATTCGACACCGAGAAGCGGCGGGGGTTGATGATCACCGCCGCCAGCAGCACGGACTGGCGCGCGTTGAGCGCCGCGGCGGAAACCCTGAAGTTGTGCCGCGCGGCCGACTCGATGCCGAAGACGCCGTCGCCCCATTCGATGAGGTTCAGGTAGAGCTCGAAGATGCGGCGCTTGCCGAGCGTGCGCTCGAGCCGCATGGCGATGAACGCCTCGGTGAGCTTGCGCAAGGGATTGCGTCCGTCGCCGAGGAACAGGTTGCGCGCCAGTTGCTGCGTGATCGTGCTGCCGCCGCGCACGACCTTGCGCTTCTCGAGATTCGCCTTCATCGAAGCGTTGATCTCGTTCCAGTCGAAGCCGCCGTGCTCGAAGAAGGCGTCGTCCTCGGCGACGAGCACGGCGCGGCGCAGCATGGGGGAGATGCGATCGTAGGGAACCCAGCGCTGGTCGATCTGCAGGGACCGCCCGCTGCGCGCGGCCTCGGCCGTCCGCTGCCGCATCATCGCCGTGATTCGCGGCGTGGTGCCCGCCAGCTCCGCGATGGGAAAGCGTTGCGCGTCGGTCCAGCACCACGCGACGAGAGCCGCGAGGCCCAGCACGCTCGCGGCCAGCAGCAGCAAGACACGCTTGAGCGGGTGCGGCGGGCGCTTCACATGGGCGGTGGCGAGCAGCGCGCCCGACATGTCGCCTACGCGGCCCCGTGCGCCGCGACGACCACCGCGGTCATGTCGTCACTCTGCAGGGCGCGGCCACGGAAGGTCTCGACCGCGCTGAAGATCCGCTCAATCGTTGCCGCGGCGGGCCCGGCGCCATGGATCTCCCACAGCTCCCGCAAGGCGTCGTCGCCGAATTCCGCGCCGCGCGCATCGAGCGCTTCGGTGATGCCGTCGCTGAACAGCAGCAACGTGTCGCCCGGCGAGAAGTTCGTGTTGCCCTGCTCGTAGGGGGTCCCTTCGATCAGGCCCAGCGGTATCCCGCCGGCGATGAGTTCGACGATGGTGCCGTCCGCGCGCCGCAGTAGCGGGTAGTTGTGCCCGGCATTGGTGTAGCGGATCACGCCGCGCGAGGCATCGATCTCGGCGAAGAACAAGGTGATGAACTTGCCGCTGGCCGAGCGCAGCACCCCTTCATTGACCGCGCGGATGGCCTCGGGGATGGGCGTGCGTCCATCGCAAAAGGCGCGGATCGAGGCCTGGACATTCGAGGTCAACAGCGCCGCGGGAATGCCCTTGCCCGAGACGTCCGCGATCACGACGCCGGCGCGGCCCTCACCGAGCGAGAAGAAGTCGAACGCATCACCGCCGACCTGTTTGGCCGGGACGACGCGGCCGGCGATCTCCCACTGCCCGACGTGCAGCGGCCGCGAGGGCAACAGGCTCATTTGGATCCCGCGCGCCGTGTCGAGTTCGCGCTCGAGCAACCGCTGGCGCTCCTCGAGCCGGCGCTTTTCCTCGGCCTCGATCTTGAGCCGCGCCTGTTCGATCACGCTCGCCGAGTTGCTCGCGACGATCGACAACAGTTGCGACTCATCGCGCGTCCACTCGCGGCCAGGCATCGCGGTGGTGACCGCGAGCATTCCCGTGAAGCGGTTGCCCGACTTGAGCGGTACCGCGAGCACCGAGCGGATACGCGTCTCGACCGCGCGCAACGCCGGGAAGCGCGCGTCATTGCGCAGGTCGGGCGAGGCCACGGCTTCGTCGCGCGCCATCAGGAACCCCATCACGTTCATCGAGATGGCGGGTGGCCAGGAGCCCGACTGGTTGCCCGGCTGCTCCCGGCGAATCAACGTCCGCAGCGTCGGCGTCGCCTCTTCCTCGCTGAGCAGCCGGATCGAGCCCTCATCGGCCTCGAACATGCTGGTCGTCTTCTGCACGATCCAGTCGAGGATCGGCTGCAGCTCGGAATTCGACGCGACCACCTGGCAGAGCTCGTACATGAAGCCGAGCTCGGCGCGCATCCGTTCGGCGCTGGCGCCGTTCGATGGGGCCTGTGGATCGGGCATGGCGACTCCCTAGGGAAGGGGATGCGGGTACAAGCCTGCGGGGATTCTAGCGCCGACCCTTCAGGCAGCGCGAGCCGGGATTGCCCCCGGGCTCAACTCCCCCGCATCATGTGGACCTGCCACAAGTCCCGGCTGTGCCCGCGCATCAGCGGCAGGATAGCGGCGCGGCCGGTGGGGCCGATTGTTTTCTCGAGGTACTTCATCTCGGCGAAATTCGCGCGGATCTCGTGGTCGACCGGCAGGTCGACTCCCGCCTGGCGGGCGATCAGGATGCCCTTGGCGCGCAGGGCGAGCTCGAGGTGGATCTGGACCAGGCACAGCATGTCGGCCACGACGGGCCCTGGAAAGTGGGCGCGCAGCGACTCGAGGTACTGGCCGATGCGTGTGTCCGTGAGCTCGCCCGAGAGAATCAACTCCAGTGTTTCCACATCGGCATCGAGCCCCGTGCCGAGCCAATCGCGCGTGGCGCGCTCGCTGCGTTCGAACACGCCCACGAGCAGCAGGGGCATGCCGATGAGCAGGGTGGCGACGCTGGCGAGGGGCTCGAGCGCCAGGTGATTGAACGCGGAGTGCACCGTGATCGCGAGCGCCAGCCCCGGCAGCATCCAGGGCAGCGCGTGCGTGCGATGGCGGTCGCACAGGTCCTTGGCGAGAATGCCCGCGATCGCCGTGGTGCAGCCGTGCATCACCGCGGTGCCCAGGCCGCGTACGAGCCACAGGAGGACGTTGGGATCCGCGAGCACGTTGGCGTAGTAGAGGTTTTCCACCAACGCGAAACCGGCGCCCACCGCGAACCCCTGAATGCCGGCGTCCACCATGAAGCCGATGCGATCGCGCCGCAGCAGCCACACGATGAACGCTGCCTTCAAGCTCTCCTCGAGCACTGGCGCGATGTAGCGCTTGAGCAGCTCCGGCGGGATGTGCGCGCGGTTCAGCAGCGCGATGTTGAGGGCGAATGCGATCAGTGCGGCGAGCATTCCCCAGGCGATGGCGCGCACCACGAGACGGCGCGCCACCAGCTTGTAGCTGTCCATCATCACGAGCCCAAACAGGAACAACAGGACGGGCAGCAACCCCGCGACCAGCGCGGTGAGGTTCAACTGCGTATCAATTTTGGGGAATGCGGGGAGAGCCCCGCCGATAAACCGGCGGCTTCAGCCACCCGGTTGCTTCGCGGTGTGCAATGTCGCCTCCTCGCCACCAGCGGCACGAATGTGAATGGGCGAATCTGCTTGCGCCTTCGCAACGAACTCGAGCACGAACGGGCCAGGGCGCGTGACACGGATCATCAAGTGTCCCGCACTCACGGTGGCCGGCTCGATGACTTCGTGTGGCCAGCGCATCGCGGTGATGCCCAACGCTTCGGGCGCGTAATCGACCGCGATTTCCGCGGGGTGATCGCCCTGGACGTCTAGTTCGAGCTGGATCCGGTTTCCCGACCGCCACGCGACTGCGGCAATACTTCCACCGGGCGTGGTCATCGACTGCATGGACACCACGGTGCCGCGATCCCGTTCAACCGGTGCCATCGTGCCGCTCGTTAGAAGAGCGTGATCACCGAGCAGCTTCGACGTCGGCCCGCGCAGCGCGGGCACGATGATCAGCGCCGCCACCACGGCTCCCGCCGAAAACGCCCCGAACAGCGGGAGCAGGTTCCACGCGGGGCGACGTGCCCGGATGCCATGGGGAGGTTCGGCGGCAACCGCGCGCATGATGTCCGCATGCAGTTCCTGCGGGACCTCCGGGTCGTGCGCTTCGCCGAGCAGGCGGAACACGGCACTCAATTCCTCATGGCGCGCGCGGATCTCCGGGTCGGCGGCGACGAGCTGTTCGAGCTCCGTGCGCTGCGCGGGCGTGGCATCGCCTTCGAGGACCTCGTGGATCAATTGTTTGTGGCGCTCGGAGATCATGAGGTGGTCACCCCGCGGCGCCGCAGCGCCTGCTCGAGCAATTGCCGCGCGGAGAACAACCGCGACTTCACGGTCTTCGGAGGGATGCCCAGCAGTTCGCTCATCTCCTCGTGGGAGCAATTGAGGAAGTGCCGGAGCAGGATCACCTGGCGGTTGCCGTCGTTCAGGTCCTGGAGCGCCGACTGGATGACATCGCGGACCTGCGCGCCGTGCGTCTCGTCCTCGGGGCCAGGCCCATGGAAGGCGAGTTGATCATCCAGTTCCTGCCTGGGCTTGCGCTGGCGCAGGAAGTTCAACGACTCGTTGATGGCGATCCGGTAGATCCAACTGAAGAAGCGATGAGCCGGGTCGAAGCCCTGCAGGTTGCGGTAGGCCTTGAGGAAGACGTTCTGGGTGAGGTCCCGGGCGTCCTCGGCATTGCCGCTCATGCGGTAGGTGACGGAGTACACAACCCGCTCGTAGGTGGTGACCAGCATCTCGAAGGCCCTCCGGTCGCCATTCAGGGCGAGCCTGACCAGTTCCGCGTCGGTTCTGGTATCCATCAGTACACGCAGGGCAGGAGAAGGTTGGGTAGAGCGTTCATTCGATCTGCAGCAGGCGGTCGAGTCCCGCGTAGCGAAACACGTTGCGCACTTTTGGGGTCATCTGCACGAGCGTCAGGCGGTGACCGCCTTTGAGCAGCCGTTTGTAGGTCTCCATGATGACGCCGATGCCGGCGCTGGAGACGTACTCGAGGGCTGAGCAATCGAGTGTCATCGGTA
>JAYSRO010000567.1:0-8260 GCA_043720995.1 Candidatus Eiseniibacteriota bacterium | reverse complement strand
TGCTAGCGGACGGTCCGGTTCTTGTCCGCGCGGGACTTCCACCCGCGGGTTCGGTGTAGCGCGAGCGATCTCTCGACCACCCTTCAGGACGCACCATGACTGCGAGGCTAGAGTTGCCGGAGTACGGGGTCAACGACGGTCCGAATTTGTATTCCGGCAGCCCGAATCGCTTCCGGCGCGAGCAGCGCTGCGATACCATGCCCGCCCTACGGGAATGCGCTGGTAACGGCCGCGGTCGCGGCCCGAAAGCGACCCGCGGCACGAGGCCAGACCCACCCGATGACGCTCGACGAGCACACCGGAAACGTAGCCCTCGATCGGCTCGGTCCCCAGGACCTGGTTGAGGTGTTCGGCTTCCTCGACCGGGATCCGGTGCTCAACGTGTACCTGCTCGCGCTGACCCTGCGCGATGGGCTCGCGCACAACCGTGACGAATTCTGGGGTGCCCGCCGCGACGATTCGCTGGTGGCGCTGCTGCAGATCGGCAGCCAATCGGGGGCCGTGTTGCCCGTCGGCGATGACCCCGCAGCGCTTCGCCTGCTCGCCGACCACCTGGCCGTGCGGCGGGTGTTCTTGCCGGAGCGCTTCCAGGTGATCGGCCCGCGCGCGGCGGTGGGTGAGATGGTGGCCAGGCTGCAGCAGGATGGCCTCGCACCCCGGATTCGCCGCGACCAGACCTACATGAGCCTGGCGCCCGAGGCGCTGGCGCCGTGCGAACCGTTGCCCGAACTACGCCGCGCCGTGCAGGACGACCAGTTGATCGTGTTCGAAAGCGGTGCCGACCTGCGCGCCGAGGAGCTCGAGGAAGACCCGCGCCACGTCGACCTCGCCGCCTACACGCGGCGCACCGAGAACGAGTGCCGCGACGGCTATACCTACCTGTGGAGCGACGATGAGGGCCTGCGCTTCCGCGCCAGCGTCAGCGCCGTGACACCCGATGCCGCGCAGGTCTCCGGCGTGTTCACGCCCTACGCGCGGCGCAACCAGGGCTTCGCGCGGCGCGGGCTGTCCGAGTTGTGCCGGCGGCTATTCGAACGCAGCCGCACCACCTGTCTGTTCGTCAACGACTTCAACACCCCGGCGATTGCCGTCTACCGCCGCATGGGGTTCCGTGACCTCGCCCCCTGGGCGTCAGCCTTTTACCCGCGTCCAGACTGAAGCGCACAGCACTCGTACGGCGCACGCTTGACCGCGATTCATGGGATTTGCGACGGTCGCCCACAGACATTCGACTCGCATGAACGCTCCCGCCCCACTTATTGGAGGTTGATCGTGATGAAGAAACTCGCTGCCCTGAGCCTGGTCGCAGCACTCGCGGTTCCCGGGGCCGCCGGAGCGCAGGCGTTCGGCCAATTCACCAGCGCCCAGACGCTGGCGCCCAACCTGCACATGGGCGGCGCTTACCTGCAGTCCAGCTCCGGCGTGATCGGCCTGCTCGGTCAGTTGCGCTTGAGCTTCTACCCGGGCGTCGACTTTGGATTCCAGGGCGGCTTCGCGCGCCAGGACTTCGGCTCCAGCAACCGCACCACACTGCGTCTCGGCACCGACCTCAAGTACCAGGTGACGCAGCCGACCACCGAGTATCCCTACGCCATCGCGGTGGGTGGCGGGCTGGGCGTCGAATCCGGCGATCACTGGAACGTGCTGTCCGTGGGCCCCTCAATCGTGAGCAGCCGCTCGTTCGCCGGCAATGGTGACCTGGTGTTCACGCCATTCGTCAGCGCCGGACTGCTGTTCACGAACGCGAACATCGGCGACCTCAACGAGACCGACCTGTCGATCCCCGTACGGCTGGGTTCCGAGTTGCGCTTGAGCCCGCAGTTTTCGATCACCGGCGAGCTGCAATTGCGGCTGTCGGATGACCTGAACGACGACGTCGGCTTCTCGATCGGGGTCAACGCGCCGTTCTAGCCGATCCTCCCAAGTGACGGCGGGCCTAGGCGTAAGCCTGAGCCCGCCGTCTGCTTTTAGGGCGATTGTGGACTGACCTTGTAACCCATTGCATCACAACACACTGGCAGGGCTTGTACGCGCTGGTTGTGAGTGCTAGCCTTCCGACCCCCCGGAAGGACGTGGGTTCTGCACACGTCACCGGGCCACCCATCACAACTCAATATCTCTTGCTACCGCAATGTGTTCCGCGAACATTTCGGATCTGGATTGCGCGCGCCAACGACTCGCGTGCGGCAAACGTTCCCGGAATTGTGGACAACGTGTGGAGGAAAGGCGTGGATTTCTGGCTTAACTTGAATCGGGACTAGGGTTTTCATCCCCGTAGCCTGATGTGGATAAGTCCGGGTGAGTTTTCCAGATCGACTTGGTTCCCCAGAGCCCGTGGCCGCGACTGGCGCTAGAGCGCCGAGGCCCCGCGCCCTGTGGAAAAATTAGAGGCCCCGAACCAACAAGGATGTAAGGCAATGGCCGTCTCAGACATGCAACCGGAGACCTTCACGCAACTCTGGGAGCAAGTTCTCGAGGCCGTGCGCAGTCGACTCGGAAGCCAGCAGGCCTATGAGACCTGGTTCCGGCCCGTCGTGCCCCGCCACTTGAGCGCCCAGTTCGTCGAACTCGAAGTCCCCAGTTCCTTCTTCAGCGATTGGATCCAGCAGCACCACTCCGGCGCCTTGCGCGAGGCTTTGAAGACGGTGTTCGGCGCCGAGCCGGAAGTCCGCTTCTCGGCGCGCGAGCAGGACACGCTCGAAACGCACGCCATCATGGAAGCCGCACTGCGCGCCAACGCCGCGGATAATTCCGGGGCGGCGCTGGCGAACAGCGCGCTCGCCGCGCATCACGGCTCGGACCGCGCAGGCGGAGCGCCGGCCGCCAGTACTCCGGTCGCGAACACGCCTGCCCTCGCACCCGTGGTCCCGGCCGATGTCTCGGCACTGCGCAACGCCTTCGCGGCGATGCTCAACCCGCGCTATTCGTTCGAATCCTTTGTCGTGGGCGGCAGCAACCGCTTCACTCACGCGGCCTGTCTCGCCGTCGCCAAGAACCCCGGCCACGTCTACAACCCGCTGTTCATCTACGGCGGATCGGGGCTCGGCAAGACGCACTTGCTGCACTCGATCGGAGCCTCGGTGCTGCGCGAGCGGGCTGCTGCTCGCATCGTCTACGTTTCGGCCGAGCGCTTCATGAACGAGATGATCTTCGCCATCCAGCACGGCCAAACGCTGGCATTCCGCAACAAATACCGCAATGTCGAGCTGCTGCTGATCGACGACATCCAGTTTCTTGCCGGTAAGGAAAGCACGCAGGAAGAGTTCTTCCACACCTTCAACGCGCTGCGGGACGCCCACAAGCAGATCGTCGTGACGGCCGACAAGCCACCGAAGGACATCCCGATGCTCGAGGATCGCTTGATCTCGCGCTTCAACCAGGGACTCGTCGCCGACGTCCAGCAACCCGATCTCGAGACCCGTATCGCCATCCTGCGCAACCGCTGCGCCATGGAAGGCGACGGCGCGCGCGTGCCGCCGGACGTGCTGCTGCTGATCGCCGACCGCATCCGCAACAACATCCGCGATCTCGAAGGCTGCCTCGTGCGGCTGATGGCGGTCGCCTCGCTGATGCAACGCGACATCACGCTGGATCTGGCGGAAGAAGTGATCCAACAGTACGTCAATCCCGAACCCGATCACCTGACACCCGAGCGAATCCTCGCGATGATCTCCGAGCGCTACGCTGTCAAGACCGATGCGCTATGCGGCAAGCGGCGCACCAAGACCGTCGCATTGCCACGCCAGGTGGCGATGTACCTGCTGCGCCAGCTCACCGATTTGTCGCTCGTGGAGATCGGCAGGCTGTTCGGCGGACGCGATCACACCACCGTGATGTACGCCTGCGACAAAGTGGGCGGCATGATCCAGAGCGATAGCGTGTTTGGGGAGAAGGTGAATGGGATGATATCCACGTTGGCATCGGGATGAGCTGTGGATAACCCGTGGACAGAAGGGGATATCTTCGTGAGTCTTAGCCGGCGGGTTTCCGGGCGTGCACAAGTTGTGGAGAAATCGAGAGTTATCCACGTCGCCGGGAAGACGTTTGCAGCCGCTCCCACGGCGCTGGAATCGAGACTTTGAGCAGGTTGTCCACGGCATCCACACCACCTATCTCTACGATCTTCTTATTTATTGAATGACAAAGACTTAAGCAGCCGTAAAAGACTTGCAGGATTGCCCCCCTAACCCTATGATCCGGACCCGAATATGACCACCCCGACGACGACCCCTGCGACCGCCGGAAAAGCCGCCAAGTCTGCGAGCTCCCCGGCCCAAGAGAGTGACCGAATGGAGCTCACGATCCAGCAGGCCGACCTGGCGTTTGGCGCCTCCAAGGCGCTGGCCTCCGTGTCGTCCAAGAGCCCCCTGCCGCTACTCAGCTGCCTGCTGCTCGAAGCGGATTCCGAGGGGCTCCGCATCACCGGCACCGATCTCGACGTCACCACGTCGGTCGTGTTGCCCTGCACCGTCAAGCAGCCGGGACGCGCAGCCGTGAATGCGCGGCGGTTTCACGATGTCGTGCGCAAGATGTCCAAGGGCGAAGTCTCGCTCAGCGTCGTCAGCAACCAGTGCGAAGTGAACTACGGCGGTGGCAAGGGCTGGTCCAAATTCCCCACCCAGGACCCCGCCGACTTCCCGAAGATTCCCGAGTTGAAGGCCGACGCGGCGATCTCGATCGAAGGCGATGCGCTGGCGCGGTTGATCGCGCGCAGCGGCTATGCGGCCTCCACCGAGGAAACGCGTCCCCAGCTCAACGGAGTGCTGCTTCAGTGCACGCCGGCAGCCATCACGTTCGTCGCCACCGACGGCCACCGGCTGTCGCGCACCGAACGTACGGGTAAGTTCGATGCGTTCAAGACCGACGGCGTGATCATCCCGAATCGCGCGCTGAGTGCGATCAGCCGTGCCGCGGAAGACGCCACAAGCCCGGTGACCATCGAAGTCGCGGGTGGGCGCAACCAGGCAGGGTTCTCGACGCAGATCGGCGCCTATCGCGTGCAGGTGCTGACGCGCCTGCTCGAAGGCCCCTACCCGAATTACGAACAAGTGATCCCCAAGAACAACCCGCGCGAGGTGATTTGCGCGCGTTTGGATCTCATGGAAGCCGTCGACATCGTGGCGTCCCACGCCGACAACGTGACGCGGCAGGTGCGCTTTTCGCTGCGCGCGAACAGCCTGGGCGTTTCGTCGGCGACGGATCAGGGGTCCGGTGAACATTCGCTGGCCGCGGAGTACGCGGGGGATGACATGGACATTGGGTACAACGCGGGTTATCTGCTCGACCTGCTACGCGCCCTGCCCACCGAGAGCGTCGTGCTGAAGCTCAACAGCGCGCTCTCCGCGGGAGTCATCGAACCCGTCGGTCCGTTGCCCCAGGCCGAGGAATCCATGCTCTGCCTGATCATGCCGCTGCGTCTTCCCGACGCAACGGGGTAGCGTGTGGAATCCCTGCAGTTGGTCCTGTCCCGCTTGTTCAAGCGGCTGGGACTCGACGACGAACTACAGGGCTGGCAGGCGGTTGAAGACTGGGCCCGTGTCGTGGGTCCACGAGTAGCGCGCCACACGCGCGCCGTCGCATTCGAACAAGGCGTGCTCCGCGTCGAGGTCGAAGGATCGGCCTGGATGCACGAGCTGGGTTACCTCAAGCATGACCTCATCAAGGCGGTGAATCGCGAGCTCGGCACGGACCGGGTCCGCGACGTTCGGTTTGTCGTTCCGCGCAAAGGAGTGCTGCGGTGAGCGCGAAGGAAGGAGACGCAACGTTGACGGTAGATCCCAAGGGTCATCACTACGACGCCACGAGCATCCAGGTGCTCGAGGGTCTTGAAGCGGTCCGCAAGCGGCCCGCCATGTACATCGGCGACATCGGCACGCGTGGCCTTCACCATCTCGTGTACGAAGTCGTGGACAACGCAGTCGATGAGGCGCTGGCCGGCTTCTGCGACGAGATCTCGATCTCGATCTGCAAGGACGGCAGCATCCGCGTGCAGGACAACGGCCGTGGCATCCCGGTCGACATGCACGCCAAGCTGAAGCGTCCGGCGCTCGAAATCGTCATGACGACGCTGCATGCCGGCGGCAAGTTCGACAACGACACCTACAAAGTCTCGGGCGGTCTGCACGGCGTCGGCGTCTCGGTGGTCAACGCCCTGTCGGAGTGGTGCGAAGTCGAAGTCTTGAAGGACGGCAAGGTCTATACGCAGCGCTACGAGCGAGGCAAGCCGTCGTTCGACATGACGGCGGGCGCGGCCGAGAAGAGCCGCAAGGGCTCCGGCACGATCGTGCGCTTCAAGCCCGACGCCCAGGTGTTCGAAGACACCGTGTATCACTACGACACGCTGGCGACGCGCATGCGCGAGCTGGCGTTCCTCAACAGCGGCCTGACGATCAAGTTGTTCGATGAGATCAACGACAAGTCGCACGAGTTCAACTACAAGGGCGGCATCATCGAGTTCGTGAAGTACCTGAACCAGGCCAAGCAGGTGCTGCACGCCAAGCCGGTGTTCTTCTCGCGTGAACGCGACCGCGTCTCGGTCGAGGTGGCGTTCCAGTACAACGACAGCTACGCCGAGTCGGTGTACTCGTTCGTGAACAACATCAACACGGTCGAGGGCGGCACGCACTTGATCGGGTTCCGCTCGGCGCTGACGCGCACGCTCACGAACTACGCCGAAAAAGAAGGCATGGCGGCAAAGGCGAAGGTGTCGGTGGCCGGCGAGGACGTGCGCGAGGGCCTGTGCGCGATCGTCTCGGTCAAGATGCCCGACCCGCAGTTCGAGGGCCAGACCAAGACCAAGCTCGGCAACAGCGAGATCAAGGGCCTCGTCGAAAGCATCGTGGGCGAAGGCCTGCGGCAGTTCTTCGAGGAGAACCCGCCGATCGCGCGCAAGATCGTCGACAAGATGCTGTCGGCCGCACGCGCCCGTGAGGCGGCCCGCAAGGCGCGCGAGCTGGCGCGGCGCAAGAGCATCCTCGATGGCGGTTCGTTGCCCGGCAAGCTGGCCGATTGCGCCTATGAAAACCCCGCCGACTGCGAGCTGTACATCGTCGAGGGCGACTCGGCAGGCGGTACGGCGAAGCAGGGGCGTGACCGCCGCTTCCAGGCGATCCTGCCGATCCGGGGCAAGATCTTGAACGTCGAGAAGGCGCGCATCAACCGCATCCTCGAGAACGAAGAAATCCGCAACATGATCACGGCCCTGGGCGCCGGCGTCGAAGCCGAGCTCGACCTGAGCAAGCTGCGCTACCACAAAATCATCCTGATGACGGACGCCGACGTCGACGGCTCGCACATCCGCACGCTGCTGTTGACGTTCATCTACCGCAAGCTGCAGCCGCTGGTCGAGGCGGGTCACGTCTATATCGCCCAGCCGCCGCTGTATCTCGTGAAGGCCGGCAAGGACGAGGCGTACTGCTACAACGACAAGGAACGCGACGAGGCGATCGCGCGCATGGGACGCAAGAACATCCAGGTGCAGCGCTACAAGGGTCTTGGAGAAATGAACCCCGACCAGCTGTGGCGCACCACGATGAATCCCGAGACGCGCACGCTGCTGCGCGTGACCAGCGAAGACGCCGTGGCTGCGGACCGCATGTTCACGATCCTGATGGGTGAGCAAGTCGAGCCGCGCCGCGCGTTCATCGAAGAAAACGCGTTGTACGTCAAGAACCTGGATATCTAAGCCATGCGCCGATGGGCCGCTGCAGTCGTGATGGTGGCGTTGTGGATCACCGGGGCTCCTGGCCCGGCTCACGCGCGACCGGAGTGGGGTTTCAGCGCCGGCCGCACGTTCGCGGTCGGCAGCCCGCAAAACGATGCCTTCAACCAGGGCGGCTTCACGGCGGCGGGTTCGGCGCTGTGGCCCTGGAACGACCGCTTCCGCTTCGGCGCCACGCTGTTCGCTTCCGACCTTGGCAATGAAGTCCGGCAGGTCACGCTCGCAGATGTCGGCGGCGGGCCGCCCAAGGTGTACGGCAGCATCGATTTTGGTCACCGCGGTGCGTGGGGGGCAGCATGGCGCGTGGACGCGCTGGGGCCCGGCCTTGGCCGCAACTTTCGTAGTTACGCCACCGGCTCGTACGGCTACGTGCGCTTCGTTCACGATCGCGTCGGATCGCTGAAGGACGCCCACAGCGGAGTCGTCGGGTCGTTGGGCCTGGGAGTCGAACGCACGCTGAACCCGCACCACGCGCTGGGCCTTAACGCAGGCGGCACGTGGTTGTCGGACGATTTCACGCGACGCTACGGCAGTGCCGCC
>JAYSRO010000566.1:0-8263 GCA_043720995.1 Candidatus Eiseniibacteriota bacterium | reverse complement strand
CCTGCGCGCGGCCCAGAGTGATCCCTGGCGGGGCGAAGCGGAACAACCGGAGGACCGGCTCTGTTTCCCCTGCGCCATCGGCCGCGCCATCCAGGCGCGCGAGCAATGCTTCGTCGCGCCGCATGTTCTCACCGGCGTCATGGCCACCATCGCACCAGAGGATCATCTTTGCTCAGCGGTCGCAGCGTTGCATCGCGGCGAAGCCGGCGTGCCGGTCAGCGTAGCCCAAGCCAGTTGTCGAGCAGGAACTGGTAGCGCCCGATCAACAGCGAGATACGCGACATCACCGTGTAGCCGTAACCGGCTCCGAAGCCGACCATCAGGAAGTAGACACCGGTCTTGGAGGCGACGCCCAGGGCGCCCTTGTGCTCGCGGCTGAAGAAGAAGAACAACAGCGAGGTGATCAGGCCAATCGTGAACAGGATCGAACTGACGGTGAAGCCGAGATCCCCGGCCTTCCACAGCGGTTGCACACTGGCCTGCACCTGCGCCACGAAGTCGCCCTGAGCGAAGCCGGTGGTCTTGAGGCCCGCGTAGACTCCGATGATCAACGCCAGCGACAGGCGCGAGAGCCAGCTGATCTTGGGGATCAAGCGCGTGAACAACAGCAGGCCGAACACGGCCGGGATCAACAACCATCCGCGGTAGTCACCCTGCTGTGCTGCGAACATGCCATGGAGCTCCTCGTGCACGCCGGTGCCGTGGAACGCCTTGATCAGGGGACGCACGAGATTCGAGTCGATCGTGGTCCAGTAGGCCTGCACCATCAGGTAGCCCGCTGAGACACCGACGAACAGGTTTTCCGCCAGCTTGTAGAGCGGGTTGTCCTTGTACAGGAAGCTGAACACGAACATCGTCAGGGCTGCCGCGACCCAGGTGCCCACATCGTGACTCAGGTGCAACGTCACGGCTGCCTCCGCTGCAGGAACTGGATCACGTTGCCAAGGACGATGCACAGCGCGACGAACAAGTGCCCGAGCGATTGCGCATCCATGCCCTGCGTCGCAGAGCCCTTCTCATGGCGGGACAACTCATACTCGGCGGCCCCCGCCATCCCCCCCAGCATGCCGAGCAGTTGGTGCGACTGAAGGTAGGGATAGTATTCGGGAGCGCTGACGGCGGTGACACCCGCCACCATGGGCAGGTGGAATCGCGACTGGACTTGCTGGACCCACTCCTTCGTGCCCGGCTGCCCCGCCGAGATATTCACGAACAGAGGAAAACTCGAGTAGTCGCGGACGTTGCGCATGAGCGGCAGCGTGTGCGTCGCGGTGCCGTAGAAGTCCGTGGCGAACACGTTCTGGATGCCCTGGCCCATCTGGACCATCACGGCTTCCTGCCCCGCCCGGTAGCCGAGGTTGACCCAGTCCCGGCCATAAACCTTGGACGGGAACTCGCGCGACACTTCGGTGATGATGCTGTCGACGAGCCCGGGCCCGGCCGGCCACAGGCAGGTCACCACCACCTTGCAGTCGCGCGACATCAGGTGACGGAAGGCGGTGCGCGTCATGGGGACGAGCTCGGGGATGGAGCCCGGGTCGTAGTCGCACGACATCAGGATGGTCGAGCCCGGCTTCACGTGGTCGATCGCATCGACGAAACCCTGGACGGGCGGTGTCACCTTGAGCGGTAGCGCCAGCGGAAACAGCAGGGGCTCGAGCACGAGGATGCCCATGATCAGGAAGATCCAGCGGCGGTCCAGCTTGGCCAACCAGGCGGCGAATTGCATGGGCTACTCCTCCCCGCCGAGATAGGAGCGTTCGATGCCGAGAATCACCCGTAGCCCCGTGGCCATCACGCCCAGTGCGGCGCCGATCAGGATGGCGCGCTTCGAGGCGTTCTGGGGAATGTTCATGATCCACTCCTGCAGCGAGCTCAAGTGAGCCCAGCCAGGCAACCACGACGTCGCCACGTCACCCACCGGCACCCGGCCCAGCATCACGATCAGCGCGGCGACCGCGAGCAGCCCGGCCTCAACGGTGCGGATCCGGAACGCCCGGAACGCAGCAGATGCGATGAAGAACGCGAGCAGCGCGAACATCGTGGAGCTCATCGGCGAGTAAATGCTGTCGTAGATCCACTTCGAGGCCGTACCATCGGCCTGGAAGCTGCCGCCGTGACGGATGCCATCGACGACCCCGAAGGCCACCGTCACCAGCAGCGAAAGCACGAGCAGGATCTTGTAAGGCCAACCGGACTCGCGGCGGGAAATGCCCTCGAGATTCACGGTCATCACGTTGACTGCGCCCAGCCCGTAACCAAATGCCACGACGATCCCGGCGGAAGCCTGCAGGAAGTCCGCCGGGACCCCGACCCAGTGATGCGGGACGAAGAACGACAGGATCATGAACAACCCGATCACACCGGTGATGAACAGCGGCACTTCACGCTTCACGCGGCGACTCCTACTGAGTGATGAGCCATGTGGTCAGCCCGTGGATACCGAACGACTCGAGGACGCAGCCCACGACGACCACGGTGATGATGACGATCTTGATCAAGTCGGCGCCCTTGAGGCTGCCGACCAACTTGGGCTCGCCGGACAGGTAGGCGCTGGCCGCGAACAATTCTTCACCGAGCAAGGTGTAGTCGCAGGCCACGACGAAGAACGGCATCTGGTGCACGTTCGCGGTGCCGGCCACCTGAATCGCGCCGGTGGAGAACCCGGTCTCGGCGAGGAGCAGCGATTCCGCGAAGAACGCGCCCATGAAGATGTGCGCGGCCGGTTTGTCGCGCAGCATGATCCCGGTGACCGCGGCGACGTAGGCGAACTGTTCGGGCGAGATGAAGCGCACGCTGTCGGGATCGTACTGGTCGGCGCGTCCGGCGTTGATGTAACCGCTGCGGACCATTTCCTCGGCGATGGTGAAAGGGATCGGGTAGGTCACCGGCACGCGAATGGGAGTCTCGTAACGCGCGGTGACCTTCGCGACGTTCTCAAGAATGACCAATCCCGCGACCGTCTGAATGTCGTCGATGTCCGTGACGCCGGGCACGAACAACACCGAGCGTCCCATTTCCGTGGCGCGGCCGATGGCTTCCTCGATCGCGTCGATGCCCGGAATGCGCCGCACAAACGGCTTCTTGCCCGATTGCGCGCTGCCGATGAAGTAGAGCACGAAGGCGAAGAACAACACCATGAACGCCAGCACGCTCATGCGCGTGCTGTTGAACCATTGCGATGTCGCTCGCACGGGGCCCGTCACGCTGAGTGCCGGCGACACGCCACCCGGTCCGACCGTCGTGATGCGGTAGAAGAAATCGGTGTCCCGGCGGCCCGACTTGTCGGTGGCCGTCACGGTGCCCGCCATCGTGGAATCGGCGTGCGCCCAGGGTCCGCCCGGTGTCGGCGCCCTGTCGACGTAGTACATCGTCACGGCCTTGGAGCCTGGAACGTCGTCGGCAGAAGCCTTCCAGGTCAGCGTGATCCCGCGGCCGGCATCGTTCGGGACATCGGCAGCCTGCAGGCCGCTCGCGGGGGCCGGCGGCTGGATGGCCGTATCGGCCGCGATGTCAACGGCTTCCTGGGCCACGGCCGGCATGCTTGAGAATCCAAGACTCAGCAGCAGCAGGACCGCAACTCCCCAACACGCACTCCACCGGACGCTCAGCCGCTGCAGGGACTGTGACAAGGCGGGCCTTCCAACGAGTGGCGTGATGCGGTCTGGCCGGGTCGCCCCGGCTGCGTCTCCGCGATTCGCAACGCCGCACCGTAGCAACGCGTTTCGGGCGGTGTCAACGCGGAATGCGATCACTGCGCGATTCTTTCGATGTTCGAACGCGGCACCACCGAGCGCGTGGAGTCATCCGCGAACTCGACTTCCACCACCCGAACCGAGGCTTCGGAGTCGAGCGCCTGGAGCTCAGAGGGCAACGACACGGCACGGGCAATCCGGCCGAAATGAGGTGCGCGAATGACCCGGAGCAGCGATCCGACCTCGAGCGCCCCCCCGCCGTCCGATTCGACCACGGCACCGCCGACATCGTCGCGCGGGATGATGATTTCGGGCCGCATGACGCCCGCACGGATCTGGGTGGCCCCGCTTACTGCCGCGACCTGCCCCCGGTGATTGCCGAGCAGGTCCCAGGTGCGTTCGGCCATGCGAATGTGGCCAAACCCCTCGGTCAAGATCAGCGTGATCCCCAGTTCCTCGGAACCGGTGATCGCGACCCCGAGGTCACGGCCGAGCAGCTGCCGCAGATCGCGGTTATCGAAACCACCCACGACGATCGCTGCGACGCCCGCATCCCGGCAGGCCATGACCGTGTCATACGAAACGAACGCTCCGCCGACCACGATTTTGCCACGCAGTGCCGGCGTGATCGAACCCTTCTCGAGCGGCTGGTCGGGCCCTGATGCCACCATCTCGATGGGGCCAAAGGTCTCCCCGCCGATACCGAAAATACCCTGCACGAACGCGCCCTGTGTGCGCACGACCACGCCCTCATCCGGCAGCACTTCGGCGACGGTGCCGCGGACATAGGCGCTCATCTCCACAGGAATTGGGGGCTCGCGCAGAATCAACTGCCCTGTCACGTGCGAAACGCTTTCGAGCACGCCGTCGGCCGGTGACTCGACGTGGTTCTTGATCATGCCGAACAGGCTCTTGCCGGTGGCGATCACCTCGCCCTTCCTGACCGGCGAACCGATGGGCTTAGAGAGTGATTCCGCAACACGCGCGGGGTCGAGCGACAGCCGGCCGGCGAGGTTCACCGTCTGGACGTTGCCCGGCAGCTCGGTGCGCGCCACGATCGTGTCGGGCGCCACCACCACGCCTGCTTGGACCATTACCGTTCCCTTGAGCGGCAGGCGCCGCTCGCGCAGCAGCGTGGCGGAATCCGTGACGCGGAGCCCGGGAGTGTAGGCATGAGCCATCGTCAGACCTCTCTCGGGTAGGCGTCGAGCGCCTTGTTCCAGGCACGCAAACGCGCAATGCGTTCATCTCGATCCGCCGGCAGCACGAACGGCCTGCGGCCTCGAGTGTCGACGATCAGCCCCACGGTGCCGCCCTTCACTTGCGCTTGCAACGGCCGTCCCTTCCCTTGCCCCAAATCGAAATTACGCTCCGGCGTCGCGGTCAGCTGGATCGTACCCTCCACCGGCAAAGGCAGGATGACCAGCTCGCCGAACGCCACCTTGCGGGTGACGGGCGCCTGTCCCGCCGCCGTGAGCTCCACGGTGAGACACGCTTGTCCCTGCTTGGCCGAGCCGATGGGCGCCAGAACGGCGCCCAGGCGGATGAGGCAATCGCGTTCGAATACCTCGGCCGCAGCCGCCTCATGCACGGTCGAGAGCACGCCGAGCTGCGGCGCCATGAAGATGCTGTCGACGGCCAGGTGCGTGAGCCCTTCCGGCAGGAAAGCGTCCACCATCATGAGCGCAGCCTGCGAGCGGCGTGGCGCATGCGACAGCACGCCGCCTGATCCGACGAGCAACCCGAGATCCAACAGGTTGACCAGCGTCGAGCCCGACTCGGACTGGTTCATGATGTCCGAAATCGTGCGCTCGGTCTGGACACCCTTGAGCCCCACCGCCAACGCCTTGTGCTGCTCGAACGCGAGCCGCAGGGCCTCCCGCGCGATGGCTTGTTCGATCACCAGATCCTCGAGCGACTGCGGAATCGTCGTCGGGCGAATCATCTTGTTCTTGATGCGGTTGCGCAGTTCCACTTCGTCGACGGGGAACGGCACCCAGCGCAGGATATTCTCGATACCGGCCTCGGCCATGACGTTGGAGACCGAGTAGCTCATGCCGAGGTTCGCGGACACCGTGCGGTTGAACACATCCTGGAACACCGAGAACACGTCGGTCGTGGCACCGCCGATGTCGACGCCCACAACCGCCATGCCATCGCGCTTGGCGACTTTCTCGATGATGATGCCGACCGCACCCGGCGTCGGCATGATCGGCACGGGCGACCAGGTCATCAGCTTCTTGTAGCCCGGCGCATGCGCCATGACGTGTTCCATGAACAGGTCATGGATGGCATCGCGGGCGGGCTTCAGGTTCTCGCGTTCGAGTGTTGGACGCAGGTTGGGTACCACGCTCAACGCGGTGCGTTTCTCGAGGCACTCGCGCACGACATCGGCCGCCGCGGCATTGCCGGCATAGATGACCGGCAACTGGTAGTCGGAGCCCAGCCGAGCCTTCGGATCTGCGGCCACGATCAGCTCGGCCATCTCCGCGACGCGCTTCACGTCACCGCCATCGGTGCCGCCCGACAGCAGGATCATGTCCGGTCGCAGTTGGCGAAGCCGGCGGATCTTCTCGTGCGGACGGCGCCCGTCGTTGAGCGCGATCACATCCATTACGATCGCTCCCGCACCGAGCGCTGCGCGTTGCGCGCTCTCCCCTGTCATCTGCAGCACGAGGCCTGACACCATCATCTGCAGGCCACCGCCGGCGCTCGAGGTGGACAGGTAGAGATCCACGCCCTCGTTGCCCACCTGCGGCGAGATGATGTGGTCGCCGTCGAGGATGCGGCGGCCGGCCAATTCCTCGATCTCGCGCACCGCGTTCAACACGCCACGCGTCACATCCTCAAACGGTGCCTCGACGGTGGTCGGCGCTTCACCCCGGACGACGAGGCGGTAACTGTCGCCCTGGCGTTCGATGAGGATGGCCTTGGTGGTGGTGGAGCCACAGTCGGTGGCGAGAATGGAACGGATCGAAGCGGGGTCAAGCGTCATCCAGTCAACTCCGTGGCGGTGAGGTCGCTCGCGCTTCGCGGTCTGCGCGTGCGCGGGTCCGGCGTTCACGATGAACGGTATCCGCCCGCGTCTCGATCGCTTGCGTCAGCGCGGCGAGTGCCTCGCGGCGCTCGACCAGACGGGCAAAACGGCGGTAGTCCGGCAAGTGGAACAGTGCGACGATAAACGGTTCAAAGAACACCATGGCCTGTCCCGCGATCAGCGAAACGGGCGTCGCGGTCTCGAGCGTCAGCAGTGCCGGGACCTCCATGCGCAATTCCACCACGCGCACGGCGACGCGCTCGATCAGCGCAAGATCCTCCGCGGCGAGCGCGCGGTCAGTAGCCATGTTCACTCAGCGTCGCGCGCAGCCGGGATCGCACCGCGGCCTCGTCCGCTCCACGTGGGACCGGGAGCCACATCTGCTGCAACGCCGACAGCGGGGCGTTCCAATCGCGCGAAGAGACATGCAGGCCGCGTGACGACAACGCGGCGGCGCGGATCGTCCCCCAGGCCCTGACACTCGCGGGCAACGTACCGATGCGGCGCGAGACACCGCGCGCATCCACGCTGCACGTCGTGGGCAGGAAGCCGGGCGCCAACAGCGCGAACACCGACAGGGTCAGCACGAACAGCATCGGCAGCGGCAGGCGCAACACATAGGCGATGGCGATCAGCCCCGCGGAGCCAATGACCGCCGCGAAGGCGCGCCCGCGCTGTTCGGCCCAAGGATCGTAGGTCCAAACCAGTGGCTCCGTCCCCGGCTGAGCGGCGGTGGCGCCCGGCGTGTTCATGCGTGCTGGTCCTCGAGCATCTTCTCGTAGTCGTCACTGCTCATCAGGCCCTTCAAAGGATCGGGGCTGGTGGCGCGAATCCTGATCATCCAGCCCTCGCCGTAAGGCGATTGGTTGACCAGCGCGGGATTGTCGACCAGCGCGGCATTCACCTCGACCACTTCACCGTCGAGCGGCGCAAACAGGTCGCTCACCGTCTTGACGGCTTCGACGACGCCGAACGCCTTCATGGTCTCGAGCTTCCTGCCGACCTCCGGCAGTTCCACGAACACGACATCCCCGAGCTGCTCGGTCGCGTAATCGGTGATCCCGATCGTGACGATGCCGCGATCCAGCTTCGCCCACTCGTGTTCGGGGGTGTAGCGGACATCTTCTGGGTACGGCACCAAAGCCTCCTACCCCGTCTTGCGGGAACCACTCTTGTAGAATGGCAGCTTCACGATACGTGCGGGGAGCGCCGTGCTCCCCGCCATGATGTCCAACGCCCCACTGGGCGTGGCAAACGCGGTCTCTACGTAACCCATCCCGATCGGCAGGTTGCGGCTCGGCCCAAACGTGCCGCTCGTCACCCGGCCCACGACGCGGCCGCCGCTCGCGATCGGCATGCCATGCCGCGGCACCCGCCGGCCGTCCAGTTCGAATGCCACGAGCTTGCGTGTGAGCCCGCGCTCCTTCTGGGCGGCCAGCACGGCGCGGCCGCTAAACTCGGGCTTGGCGAACTTCACCGTCCAGCCCAAACCCGCTTCGAGCGGCGATGTGGTGTCGTCGATGTCATTGCC
>JAYSRO010000565.1:0-3939 GCA_043720995.1 Candidatus Eiseniibacteriota bacterium | reverse complement strand
TCTGGGACCGCCGCGCTCGTCGCGCTTAGGGTTGGATATGCGCGAGCCTGAGCCGCCCCGCTACGCGCCCGAAGAGATCTATGGAGTGTTGCCCCGTGACTTGCGCACCCCTTACGACATTCGCGAAGTGATCGCGCGGCTCGTCGACGGCTCGCGCTTCCACGAGTTCAAGAGCCGATACGGCACCACGTTGATCACGGGATCGCGCACATCCACGGCATGCCGGTGGCGATCCTCGGTAACAATGGCGTGTTGTTCAGCGACAGCGCGCTGAAGGCCACGCACTTCATCGAGCTCGCCTCGCAGCGCGGCATCCCGCTGCTGTTCCTGCAGAATGTCAGCGGCTACATGGTCGGCAAGCAGTCGGAGCACGGCGGCATCGCGAAGGACGGCGCCAAGATGGTGCATGCGGTGGCGAACGCTCCTGTCCCCAAGATCACGGTGATTGTGGGCGGCAGCTTCGGCGCCGGCAATTACGGCATGTGCGGCCGCGCCTACCAGCCGCGCTTCCTGTTCATGTGGCCCAACAGCCGCATCAGTGTGATGGGCGGCGAGCAGGCCGCGTCCGTGCTGACGCAGGTCAAGCAGGCGCAGCGCGAGACACAGGGCAAGCCGATGGGCGATGACGAAGTGCGCGCGTTCAAGCAGCCGATCCTCGACACTTATGAGACTGAGGGCAGTCCGTATTTCTCGACCGCGCGGTTGTGGGACGACGGCGTCATCGACCCCGCGGATACGCGCACGGTGCTGGGTTTGGCGCTGGCGGCGACATTGAATGCCCCGATTCCGGAGATGAAGTTCGGCGTGTTCCGGATGTAGTGCAAGGCATGCCCAAGACTGACCCCGCCGCATTCCTCGAAGCCAACCGCTCGACGTATGAATGGTTGGTCCGCCGCCTCGCCGCGATCGATGCGACGCGCGAGCCTGAGGCCGCGCTGCGCATGGTCGAGCGTGTTGCGGGATTCGCCGCGGAGTTCCATCCGGGGCGGTTCGCGGATGGCGCGCTGGAGAACGTTGCGCTCGCGATCGGGCGCGCTCTGGGTGATGCGCCGCGCGGGGCCGCCGGCTTCACGCTGCCCGCGCCGCGGCCGCGCGATCGCCGGCGCGTCCTGCATGTGACGCCGCGCGTGTTCGGCGTGGGCGGCCACTCGCGCATGATCACGCACTGGATCCGCAACGATCGCGACTCGCGGCATTCGGTGGTGTTGATGAACCAGGGCGCGGCGGTCGTGCCCGACGCGATGGTGGGCGCCGTACGCGAGAGCGGTGGCGACATCGTGGCGTTCCCCGAGGCGTCCACCTTGCTCGATCGCGCCGCCTGGTTGCGCGCGATGGCGCGCGCGGGCGCGGACCTCGTCGTGCTCCACCACTTTGCATCCGACGCCGTACCCACCGTGGCGTTCGCCATGGCGGACACGTCGCCGGTCGCGGTGCTCAATCACGCGGATCACCAATTCTGGCTGGGGAGCGGAGTCACCGATCTGGTGATCAACCTGCGCAGTGTGGGTGCCGTTCACACCGCGGCGCGCCGGTACCTTGTGCGCAACGCGGTGATCCCGATCCCGCTGCCCGACGTGAGCGAAGCCATGCCGCGCGATGCCGCGCGACGCGAGTTGGGCATTCCTGCGGAGCAGGTGATGCTGCTCAGCGTGGGGCGCCCGCTCAAGTACCGTCCGTGTGGCGAATACGATTTCGTCGCGACCGCGAATCGAATTCTCGAGCGGGTGCCCGCTGCCCACTTCTACGTCGTGGGCGAGACCGCCGCGGGGATCAAGCGCTACCTGCGCGCCGCCCCGCACGAGCGTCTGCACTTCGTCGGCACCGTCGAGAATCCCGCGAGTTATCTCGCCGCGGCCGACGTGTACCTCGAGAGCTTTCCATTCGGTTCGCAGACCGCGCTTCTCGAGGCGTCGCTCGCGCGCCTGCCCGTGGTGCCCGCGTATGCGCCGCTGTTCCCGCTGCTTGTGGCCAACGACGATGCGTTGATCGACCTGCTGCCGAATCCCGCGACTGAAGCCGTATACCGCGCGAGCGCCGAGCACTGGATCGCCAATCCGGCCGGTCGCCACACGCTCGGCGCGCAACTGCGCGAGCGGCTGCTCGTCGACCATGTCGGCGAGGGATGGCTTGGGCGGCTGCGCCAACTCTACGCCGAGAGCGATGCGCTAAAGCACGAGCCGCGCGAGATCCCCGTCGCTCCATGCAGCCGCAGCGGCGCCGACCTGAGCCTCAGCGAGTGGAACGTGATGGCCGAAGGCGAGCCTTACGCTTCGGGCACCGCGCGCGATGTCGCGTGGGTTGCGCTCTGTCACGCCGCCTCGATCGCGAGCATCGCGGGTGATGTGGCTGCTGCGCGCGCGAACGCTCTGCGTGCGCTGCTGCACTCGCCGGCGCGACGCGCCTCGTGGCGGCTGGCCGAGCGATTGCTGTTGGGCGCGGGCATGCGACGGCTACGCCAGCGGGCGGCCGCGGCAAACGCAACGCGGGGTCGCTCGTGATGAGCCACCCCGCGCGCGTGTGTGGTGCGACAGCCGTCGCTAACTGCGCACCAACAGGCCAGTCTTGAGGTTCATTTTGTAGTGATAGCCGGTGGAGGTTGACACGTCGGGGTTCGCGGTTCCGTTGAACGTGACGGACACGAGAATATCGTAGTGACGATCGACGTTGCCCCGATTGTTGGTGCGCAGGCGGTCGACCTTGAGCGTCCACGTCGCGGTGCCGCTCAGCGGGTATGACGTCGGGCTCAAGGGCTTGACCGCGACGACATTCTGGATGATTCCGGTCGCCTCGGCGTAGGTGTACAGCCGCCCGGTCCGGAAGCGCGGGGTGAAGGTGGTCTGCAGCGTGTCATGACGCGTGGCATTCAGCACCAACGAATCCTGGGTGAACTCGAGGCCGACCAATTGCAGGCTGCCGGTGCTGCCGTAACTCGCCGTGTCGGCGGGAGTCTGGATCGACCCCGTGCCACGGCTCGTAAGGTTCATGCGGAGCGTGGAGAGCGGGTTGAAGGTCGACTGTTCGGTGCCCGCTGCATTGAAGAAGCTGCGGGTGATCGTCCAGGTGACGTGGCCGAGCGTAAAGGTGGTATCGGTTGAGGCGATCCCGTTCGTGGAGTAAGTCGAGGCGCCGCGCGCCGAAGTGAGTGACTGGCCGGGAGCAGCCTGGGTCTCGGGCGAGGTGCCGTTGTCCGTGGCCATCATGAAGGCGACCTGCTGCGCAGCGTCATCGGAATCCTGTTGCGAAGTGGCAGAGGGTTGCAGGGGTGAATCCTTGCCGCATCCGGCGAGCGCCATGGTGCCGGCGATCGCGAACAAGACTGCGGCGTGATAACGGGGACGGGACATTGGAATGGACCTCCAGAGAGATAACGAGTCAGCGGCAACACGCAGAGTGATGACGCAAACGGGATGCCGGGGGGCGGGCTCGTTTTTGCCGCGAAAACATTGAAGTTGGCGGCCTCTGGTGGTCCCGTCCCGTGTAGATTGTGCACTCCCTGGTTCAATTGGGGACCCCGATGAACCGCCCCGTTCGCCCGAACGCCGCCGGCGCCGGCGGGACTGTGTTCGCCATCACGCTCCTGGCGTACCTCACGACGATGAACCGCACGATCGGATTCATCGACCGTGGTGAGCTGGCCGCGACCGCCGCCACGTTCGGGATTCCGCACCCCACCGGCTATCCCACGCTCATGTTGCTTGCGGGCGCGCTGGTGAAGCTGAGTCCGCTGCGGCCCGTGCTGACGCTCAACGCTTTCGCCGCCGTGCTCACCGCCGCCGGCGCCGCACTGCTGTGCCTGCTGCTCGACGAAGTTGTCGGACCGCACCTCGTCGCCGCGAGCCGCGCGACGCGTAGCACACTCGCCGCGTGCGCCGCGTTGTTCGTCGCGTTCACCACCGTGTGGTGGCAGCAGGCAAACGGCTTCGAGGTCTACGCGCTGCA
>JAYSRO010000564.1:0-3941 GCA_043720995.1 Candidatus Eiseniibacteriota bacterium | reverse complement strand
ACCTTCGCGATCAAGGACTCGATCGTCTCGAGCGAGATCCCTGGCATGGCGGTCAGCCGCCTGCGGCCGAACGTGATCTTTGGCACCAACTGGAGCAGCGGGGGCGTCGAGCGCTCGACGGACTACGGCAACACCTGGCCCACAGTCAGCAGCCTGGCGCAGACGTGGGGCATCGACATCGCCAAGGACGATCCCAACGTGGTGGTGTTCGGCCAGTACTCTTCGCCCTATTACACGTCACTGTCGTTCGATGGCGGGACCACTTACACCATCATCCCGCCGACGTCGGGCTTCAACAACAACTACGGCATCTATGTGCGTGACCGCGCCACGATCTTCGCCGAGCAGTCGGGCGGTATCTGGAAACTGCAGGAGAACTATTCCTACACGCCGGCCAATACCGCGCAGTCGCTACAACTGAACACGCCGCAAGATGGTGATGCGGTGGCAGGTGGGAGCGTCGTCAGCATCAGCTGGCTCCAAACGGCGATCGCGCTGGTGCGCATCGAGTACCGGCCCACAGGGGCCGATGCGTGGCAGACTGTGGCGACGGTGAGCGGATCGCTCGGCAGTTATGCGTGGCATGTGCCCACGGACATGACGAGCGATGCGCGGATCCGCATCTCGGATCTGTGGGATGGCTTCCCCGAAGATGAGCTCACCAGCGGCTTCACCATCCAGACGCCTCGCCTCGCCGCTTCACCCGCGGCGCTCGACTTCGGCCTCCATGGAACGGGCAGCGCCACGGTATTGCCGCTGACGATCCAGAACACCGGCAATGCCACGCTCACCGTCACCTCGATCACAACGGCAACGGGCGTGTATGCACTGGGCCGCACGACCCTGACGCTGGCGCCCGCGCAGATGGACACGGTGGGAGTCTGGTTCATGCCGGTCGCGGCGGGGACCTTCCCGGACACGGTGACCATCACCTGCAACGATCCTGTGACCGCCCTGTTCGCGCGCGCGCTGACGGGCGAGGCGGCGGGTCCCACGGTGTCGGTTGCTTCGCCGAACGGTGGCGAGAGCTGGGCAGCGGGGTCGACGCAGGCAGTCACCTGGTCGAGTGCTTTCGTATCCACGGTTGATCTCGACTTCCGCGTGTCGCCCGACAGCGCATGGGTGCCGATCGCGACCGGCCTGCCGTCGCTGCCCGCGAGCTATTCGTGGACGGTGCCCTATGTACCGACCGCGACCGCCACGCTTCGCGTGAGTGGTCCCGGCGTGACGCCACTCGATGTCAGCGATGCCGAGTTCGCGATCCTGAGCCCGCGTTTCGCCGCGGCCCCCGACACCCTGCGGCTGCCGGCGATCCAGGTGGGTTACTCAGGCGGCGACCCGCTGCGCATCGACAACACCGGCAACGCACCCCTGACGATCACCGGTATCACCGTGTCGAACCCTTCATTCCACGTGGGGCGTACGAGCTGTGTGATTGCCGCGGGCGAGAGCGACACGGTGGGAGTGTTCTTCGAGCCTTCCGCAACGGGGCCGCAGGTGACGCAGCTATCGATCGCGACTGACGAACTCGCCAGCCCCCACATTCGTGCCGCCAGCAGCCAGGGAGTCCTGAGCCTTGCGGCGCCCGGCGAGGGTGCTGTGGCATTCGCGCTCGGCCAGAACCGCCCGAACCCGTTCGCGCGGACCACGCTCATTCAATACACGCTGGCGCGCGAGTCGGACGTGACGCTCGACGTTTTCGACCTGCGCGGCCAGCGCGTAGCGCGACTGGTCAACGGCCGCGAAGCCGCGGGACACCACGAGGTTTCGTTCGGCACGGGCACGCATGTGGGTGCTGGCGCCGGGTTCTCGCTGGGCCGCGTGCCGGCGGGTGTGTACTTCTACCGCTTGCAGGCCGGCCCGCTCACCGCGACGCGGAAGATGCTGCTGGTGCAGTAGCGGGCGGCGGAGTGCGACACGCGCCGTGGCGTTTCACGACTTGCCCCGGGGCAGGTTCATGTTTTACATGAAGGTGAACGCGCGCGGAACTCAAGCGCGTCCCAGAACGCACAGTGTTGAGCGAGCTCAACAGAACACGTTCCAGGACGTGTAGTGTTGAGTGAACTCAACTCGCGACTGGCTGGAGCCCAGCTTCACCTTTTTGGTTTCACGCGGGGCAAGTCGTGACGCGCCCCGCATGCCGCCCACCCCGCTTCGACAGCCATGCGGCGCAGGGCTTAGACTTGACGCAATCGCCTTCCGGCCCACATCCCCACACATTCGCAGGAGACCATGCGCATGAATCCCTCCCCGGTCACGAGTGTCGCGCCCGTCAACGCCGCTACCCTCAAGCCCTACGTTCCGACGGCGTGGATCGACTTCTCGCCGCCGGCGGAGCGCGCAGCATTCGAGCAGGCGCTCGTCACGGTGCGCGCGGACTTGGGGCGTGAGTACCCGGCGGTGATCGGCGGCGAGCGCGTGAAGGGCAGCGGGACCTACGAGTCGCGCAATCCTTCGCGTCCCGCCGAAGTGATCGGCGTGTTCCAGTCGTGTACCAAGGAGCAGGCGGTGCAGGCCGTGGATGTCGCGCACCGCACCTTCGCGACGTGGAGCCGCGTGCCGGCGGCGGAGCGCGCGGCGTACCTCGTTGAGGCGGCGAAGCGCATGCGCGAGCGGCGCCACATCTTCTCGGCGTGGATGGTGTTCGAGGTGGGCAAGAGCTGGGCGGAGGCCGACGCTGACACCGCCGAGGCGATCGACTTCATGGAGTTCTACGCGCGCGAGATGCTGCGCTACGACTCGCCGGACCCGATCGTGCAGCTGCCGGGCGAGACCAACAACATCGTCTACTTAGCCCTGGGCGTGGGCGCAGTGATTCCGCCATGGAACTTCCCGCTCGCGATCTGCGTCGGCATGACGACGGCCGCGGTCGTCACCGGCAACACGGTGGTGCTCAAGCCTTCGAGCGACTCGCCGGCGATCGCCTGGCAGTTCTTCCAACTGATGGAAGAAGTCGGCCTGCCGGCGGGCGTGATCAACTTCGTCTCGGGCAGCGGTGGCACGGTGGGCGATACGATCGTGCGCCACGCCAAGACGCGCTTCATCTCGTTCACGGGCTCCAAGCAGGTCGGCATCGGCATCAACCGGCTCGCGGCGGAAGTGCAGCCGGGGCAGATCTGGCTCAAGCGCGTCGTCGCCGAGATGGGCGGCAAGGATGCCATCATCGTCGATGACGAAGGTGACCTCGACGCGGCGGCACTGGGTGTCGCGCAGGCGGCGTTCGGGTTCCAGGGCCAGAAGTGCTCGGCCTGCTCGCGTGCCATCGTAACCGAGAAGGTCTACGACGCCTTCCTCGCCAAGCTCAAGCCGCACGTCGAGGCGATCAACAGCGGCGAGCCCGACCAGTACGGCGTCTACCTCGGGCCGGTGATCAACCAGAAGGCGCGCGACACGATCCTCGGCTACATCGAGTCGGGGAAGAAGGAAGGTCGCCTGATCTCAGGGGGCGGCGTGATCGAGGGCCGCGATGGCTGGTTCATCCAGCCCACCGTGATCGCCGACATCAAGCCGAACGCGAAGATCGCGCAGGAAGAAATCTTCGGGCCCGTGCTCGCGGTGATCCCGGTCAAGAACTACGACGAGGCGCTCGAAGTCGCCAACGGCACCGAGTACGGGCTGACCGGTGCGGTCTACACGAAGAACCCGGACAAGATCGAGCGCGCCCGACGCGAGTTCTTCGTCGGCAACCTCTACATCAACCGCAAGTGCACCGGCGCCATCGTCGGCGCACATCCGTTCGGCGGTTTCAACATGAGCGGCACTGACTCGAAGGCCGGTGGACGGGACTACCTGCTGTTGTTCCTGCAGGGCAAGAGCGTCGCGGAAAAGATGCTGTAGGCATAGCCTAAGGCTTCGTAAATAAATAAAGGTATCGCATGTCGTCTGAAGGTCGTATGATCCCAACGTATGAGGACCGGCTCCGAACTTCAGGCGAGGCTTGC
>JAYSRO010000563.1:0-1902 GCA_043720995.1 Candidatus Eiseniibacteriota bacterium | reverse complement strand
CCTGGACAGCGGTTCGCGGGCCGCTCGGAATCGACGCGACGTGGAAGCAGGGCTACCCCGCCCCGGTCGAGAACCTGCCGGAAGTCGTCGCGAAGGTGAGTGCCGCGCATGGACCGGCGGGCGCCTAGCCGCTAGCTTGTAAGCCATGACCCCTCGCGAATCCATGATGACTCTGGTCGGCGCTCGCCGCGCCTTGATCGGCATGATCCACGTCGGCGCCCTGCCCGGCACGCCCGGTTCGGCGCGCGGTATCGATGAGCTCGTCGAGAACGCCATTGCCGAAGCCATGATCTACCGCGCCGCGGGCTTCAACGCGCTGATGATCGAGAACATGCACGACGTGCCTTACCTCAAGAACACCGTTGGCCCCGAGATCACCGCGGCGATGGCGGTGATCGCGCGTGAGCTGTGCGTCGAGCTCGAATTGCCGCTGGGGATCCAGGTTCTCGCGGGCGCCAATCGCGAAGCGCTGGCCGCGGCACTCGCGAGCAACGCGCGCTTCATACGCGCGGAAGGCTTCGTGTTTGGGGCTGTGGCGGACGAGGGTTGGATCGAAGCGAGCGCCGGCCCGCTGCTGCGCTACCGCCGCGAGATCCACGCCGATGACATTCGCGTGTTCGCGGACATCAAGAAGAAGCATTCGGCGCACGCAGTGACCGCGGACGTGAGCCTGGTCGAGACGGCGAAGGCAGCGGAGTTCTTCCGCGCCGACGGCGTGATCGTCACGGGCAACTCGACGGGCCACGCGGCCGATGCGAATGAAGTCGGCGCGGTGGCGGGCGCGGTGCAGGTGCCGGTGCTCGTCGGCTCGGGTGTCACGCCCGAGAACATGGCCGGCTATGCGGCCGCGGACGGATTCATCGTCGGTTCGAGCGTCAAGATCGGTGGGCTCTGGTCGAACCCGCTCGACCCGCTGCGCGTCGAGGCCGTGGCGCGCGCCTTCGCGCAGTTGCCCGACAAGGCGTAGCACAGCAGCCCGGTCGCCACAGCACTCATGCGCGCGGAACTCGTCTGCCTCGGCAACCTGATCGTCGATGACGTGGTGTTCGCCGACGGGTCGACACGTCTGGCACAACCGGGTGGCGCGAGCCTCTATGTCGCGCTGGCCGCGGCGCTGTGGGGGACGCGTGTGGCGATCGTGGCGCCTGTGGGTGACGACTACCCGCGCGCGACGCTCGATGCGCTGGTGGCGCGCGGTGTCGACCTGTCGGCGTTGCGTTCTTTAGGTCGCGCCGGGCTGCGCACGTGGTTGCGCTACGAGCCGGCGGGCCGAGTGCTCGAGCACCAGCCGTCCTCGCCCACGCACGTCGAAGCTTCGCCCACGCCGGACGACCTCGCTGCCGTTTCGAGCGACTCGCGCGCCTTCCACATCGCGCCGATTCCCGTGGTGTGCCAGCAGCGCTTGGTCGAAGCACTCGCGACGCGTCGCGAGTGCCACGTCTCGCTCGATCCGCACGATCCGGTGCGCGAGGATACGTTGGCGCAATGGCGCCCGCTGCTGAATGCCATCGATACGCTGTTCGTCAGCGAGGAAGAGATCGCGTTGCCGGGACTCGATGAAGCTCCCGCGAAAGCCCTTCGGCGCCTCGAGAGTGGTCGCTTGCGCTCCGTCGAGCTCAAGCAGGGCGCACGTGGCGGCGTGCACTTCGACGTCGCGACCCAGCGCGCATTCCGCTGGCCTGCGCACACCCACCAGGTGGTCGACCCCACGGGTGCCGGCGACGCGTTCGCGGGCGGTTATCTCAGCGGATTGCTGGCCGGGCTGCGCACGCCCGGGTCACTTGCGCGTGGAGTAGTGTCCGCGAGCTTCGCGCTCGAAGGTTGGGGCGCTGAGGGCCTACTCGCGGCGACCGGCGCCGGAGCGGGCGCCCGTTTCGACGAGTGGCGCGACGGCTTCGTCGG
>JAYSRO010000562.1:0-8293 GCA_043720995.1 Candidatus Eiseniibacteriota bacterium | reverse complement strand
GGATCTTGATCGCGCCATCGCGCGCAGCCTGCTCAAGACCGCCCGGACCTGCCTGCTGGTGGTCAATAAGGTCGACAAACCGCACGATCCCGTGGTGCACGAGTTCCATGCGCTGGGCCTCGGTGAGCCGATCGCGATCTCGTCTGAAAACGGCTTTGGCATCGGCGACCTGCTCGACCGGATTCTTGCGGAGATGCCGGCCGAGGAGCCCGACGAACCCGAGACGAATGGCCGCATCGCCATCATCGGCAGACCCAACGTCGGCAAGTCCTCGTTGATCAACTCGTTGCTCGGCGAGGACCGCATGGTAGTCGAGGCGCGCTCGGGCACGACGGTGGACGCCGTCGACTCGGCGTGGACTACACCCAGCGGTGTGTTCACGCTGGTGGACACCGCCGGCATCCGCCGTCAGGCGCACTTCAAGGACGAGTCCGAGTTCTATGCCTCGATGCGCGCGCTGCAGGCCATGCAACGCGCCAATCTCGCGTGTCTCGTCGTCGATGCGACGCAGGGCTTCCTGCGGCAGGAAGCGCGGCTCGCCGCCGAAGCGCTCGAGAGTGGCTGCACGGTGCAACTGCTCTACAACAAGTGGGACCTGATCGAGGACCGTGAAGTGGCCTGGAAGAAGGCCGTGGCCGACCGGGGGCGGCGCTACCCGACCCTCGCCGACCTGCCGGCGATGCCGCTTTCCGCGCTGGAGCACACGCACCTCCAGCGGCTGCCGGCGGCACTGGTGCAGCGCATGGAAGAGCACAGCCGCAAGCTCACGACGTCGGAACTCAACCGCTGGCTCGAGACGGTCCAGCAGCGCCGTGCGGTGCCCAGCAACAGCGCGGGCCGCACCGCCAAGGTGTACTACGGCACCCAGACCAGTTTCCGGCCGCCCGAAGTCACCCTGTTCTGCAATTCGCCCGCGCGCCTGAGTGACAGCTACCGGCGCTTCCTGCTGCTCGATCTCTGCGATACGTTTGGGTTCTATGGCACGCCAGTGCAGCTCAAATTCCGCAAGAGTGAGTAAGCGGACGAGCACACGGATCCGCGAGGCCGCATGACCCCCGCGGCGTCCCTGATTGCCTGCACGGCGTTGGGCTACATCAGCGGCTCGCTGCCGTTCGGGTTGTGGCTGGGCAGGATGTTTCGCGGCGTCGACGTTCGCACGCTCGGCTCGCGAAATCTCGGCGCGACCAACGTGTTTCGCTCGCTCGGCCGAGGGCTTGGGCTCGCTACGCTGTTGCTCGACATCTTCAAGGGCGCCCTGCCCGTTTGGATCGTGCCGCAGTTGCCGCTGGCCGCGGCGTTCCCGGGCGGACGTGAGATGTGCGGGCTGACCGTTGCCTTCGCCGCGATCGCCGGTCATGTGTGGACGTTCCTCGCGGGATTCAAGGGCGGCAAGGGTGTCGCGACCACGGTCGGTGTATTGCTCGCGCTGGCGCCACTCGCATTCGCCGCGTTCGTCGTGGTGTTCTTCGTGACGGTCGGGACGACGCGCTTCATCTCCCTCGGGTCGATGCTCGGCGCCGTCGCCTTCACGGTGGCCCTCGCACTGCTGGGCAAGGGCGGAGTCACCAGTCCGACGTTCGCGTTCGGCGTGATCATCGCGCTGCTCGTGATCCTCCGGCACCGCGACAACATCCGCCGTTTGCGTGAAGGCACCGAACGCCGCTTCGACTGGAACCGTGGGGGCCAGACATGAGCCGCGTCGCCATACTCGGGGCAGGATCGTGGGGAACCACGCTGGCGATCCACCTCGCCCAATTGGGACACGAGGCCCGGATCTGGGGCAACGATGGGGCAGAGCTCGAACGCATGGACAGGTTGCGCGAGAATGCCAAGTTTTTGCCTTCCATCCCGCTACCCGACGGCGTTAAGGTCCGGACGGAACTGGCAGTCGCATTGAAGGATAGTGATTGCGTGCTGTTTGCCGTGCCGTCTCAAGTGACACGTGAAGTCGCGCAACGCGTCGCGGATACTGCGGTGCCCGTGGGGATCGCGATCAGTGCGTCAAAGGGGTTCGAACTTGAAACACGCCAGCGGCTCAGCGAGGTGCTGGCGAGCATGCTGCCCGGTTCACGCGTCGTGGTGGTGACGGGACCGAGCCACGCGGAAGAAGTCAGCCGCGGGATTCCAACGTCGGTGGTGGCGGCCTCGGAACATGAGCCTTCGGCTCAAGCGGTCCAACAGTTGCTCGCTTCGCCATCATTCAGGGTTTACACGAACACTGATGTCACGGGCTGTGAAGTGGGAGCGGGGGTCAAGAATGTGATCGCCATAGCCGCCGGGGTGTGTGACGGGGTGGGGTTTGGCGACAACACGAAAGGCGCGTTGCTGACGCGCGGATTGGCCGAGATGGCCAGGCTGGGCAGCGCGATGGGCGGGCGGCGTGAGACATTCTTTGGACTGGCGGGCATGGGCGACTTGATCGCTACCGCCATGAGCAGGCACAGCAGAAATCGATTCGTCGGCGAGCGGCTGGGCCGCGGCGAGACGCTCGATGCGGTTCTGGATTCCATGACGATGGTCGCCGAAGGGGTTCCTGCTGCGCGCGCCACGCGGCAGTTGGGGACTCAGTTCGGTGTGGACATGCCGATCACGGAGCAAGTCTGCGCGTTGCTGTTCGAACAGCGCAGCCCGCGTGAAGCCCTTCAGGCACTGATGACCCGTGACCTGCGCAGCGAAGCTTGAAGACACATTGAGGAGTCGCGGATGAGCGTGCTGAAAAAGGATCTCGATCTCGAAAGCCGGCCCTACCGGTCGATCAGCGAAGTCGCCGAGTTGATCGGGGTGCGTCCCCATGTGTTGCGTTACTGGGAAACGCAGTTCAGCACCTTGCGTCCGCGCAAGAACCGGGCGGGCAATCGCATGTACCGGCCCGAAGAGATCACCACGCTGATGCAGATCAAGGACTTGCTCTACGCGCGTCGCTTCACCATCGAAGGCGCGAAGAAGAAGCTCGTCGAGACGCGGCAGGAGGAACCCGCCCCTGAAGTCGGGTTTGGGGAAGCGGTGAACAAACTGCTGCTGCACGAGATCAAGACCGAGTTGCGCCGGCTCGCGAGCCAGTTGCGCCGCGGGCCGACGACGCAGGTCTAGCCGAATCGATTCGTGAACCGCGCGCCGGGAGCACGAGTAGCCGGCCGCCGGACCTGCGCCTCACTTGCGACTTTCCTCAATACCTCCTAGTTTCTCGCATTCGATTATCGTTTTCTTGAGGTCGGGGCGTAGCGCAGTCCGGTAGCGCACCTGCATGGGGTGCAGGGGGTCGCTGGTTCGAATCCAGTCGCCCCGACCATTTCTTTTGTTCCGCCGCTTCGCATGGGGCCAGCAGTCACCTGCGGCCCGTTCTGTCCAGAGGTGCCACGTGGCCGCCTGGCTCATGCGGCGCCAGGGAGGCCGAGCGTAGCCACCATGCTTCCCGCGCTCGCCTATTCGCTCGCCGGCACGCTCGCACGTGCACTCCCTGAAACGTGGAGTCATCGCACTGCCCGCCTCTGCGGCCGCCTCGCGCACCGGCTCCAGCTGCCCGCCCGCCGCACTCTCGAAGCGAACCTCGTGCGGCTGGGACCACTCACGCCACACCAGCTCGATTCCCGCTCCCGCGAAACGTTTGAACAGTTCGCCGTCTCAGTCGCCGACTTTCTCCGGCTGGATTCGCTCACGCATGAGGAACTGGTTAAGCGCGTCGAGATTCGTGGCGGTGAGCACCTCGAGGCGGCCCGCGCCAGCGGTCGCGGTTGTGTGCTGATGTCGGTGCACTCGGGCAATTGGGAGTGGGGCGCCGCGCGGCTGGCGTTGCAGGGGGTGCCCATGCGCCTGCTGGCGCGCCCGCACCCGAGCCCGCTCGTGGAACGCCTGTTCAATCGCCGGCGTGAGGCATGGGGAGTCCAGGCCCTGCGCGGCGCGCCGCTTTGGCTCGCGACTTCACGGGCCTTGCGCCGCGGCGAGTGGGTGGCAGTGATGGGCGATCGCGCCGTGCCCGAATTGCGCGGCTCGCTGTGCCTGTGGGCGGGCGCGTTGGCGCGCCGTTCCGGGGCACTGTTGCTCCCGGTGGCCATGACGTGCGAACCCGGCGGGCGGCACGTCTTGTGGTGTGATGCTCCCGTGTCCGACACC
The DNA here is from genome assembly GCA_043720995.1 of Candidatus Eiseniibacteriota bacterium. Classification (GTDB taxonomy): domain Bacteria; phylum Eisenbacteria; class RBG-16-71-46; order RBG-16-71-46; family RBG-16-71-46; genus JANLWK01. The sequence goes on along the minus strand of JAYSRO010000562.1, from coordinate 4,183 downwards.
TCGGCGCGCGAAGGCGGCATCCGCGCGGCCTTGCTCAAGCATCTCGGCCGCTCGCCCGGCCAATGGTACGCGTTCGAACCACTGCCCGAAGGCCTCGCGTGATGCGCATGGGCCGCGTGGTCTGGGTGCTCGCCGCGTTTCCGTGGACTGCTCGATGAGGCGTATCGCAGCGTTGGTTCCCGCCTACCAGGCCGCGGCACATCTCGGTGATGTCCTGACGCGCATCACGCGCACCCTGCCCGACCTGCCGGTGCTGGTGGTGGATGACGGTTCGCGCGATGCCACGGCGGAAGTCGCGCGCATGTTCGGCGCGCGCGTGCATTCGTTCGCCGCCAATCGCGGCAAGGGATACGCGCTTCTTGCGGGCTTCGACCTGTTGCGCGAGTACGACGGCGTCGTCACGCTCGATGCCGACGGGCAGCATCCACCCGAGTGCATTCCGTCGTTCATCGCCGCGTTTGACGAGTCCACCGACCTCGTGCTCGGCGCCCGTGCGCGCACTCCCGATATGCCGGCGGCGCGGCGCTTCGCCAACGCCATGTCGTCCGGGTGGGCGACGGCGATGGCGGGACAACGCATCTCGGATAGCCAGAGCGGCTATCGCTTGTATGGCCGGCGGCTGCTCGAGCGCACGCCCATCACGCCGGGCCGCTATGAAGTGGAGACGGAAGTAGCGGTGCGCGCGGCACGGCTCGGATTCAAGCTCAAGGAAGTCGAGATTCCCACCATCTATGGCGCCGAGAAGAGCCAGATCAGCGCGTTCCGCGACGTGCCGCGCATCGGCGGCACGCTGCTGCGATTGACGTTCGAGGGACTGCTGCCGCCTGCCTCCATGCGCTCCCGGGTGGACGCCCAGGTGCCCCGTTGATGCCGTTGCCGCTGCCACGACATTTTTTCAAGGAGTGCATCACTTGATCATTCTGGTCACCAATGATGATGGCATCGCTTCACCCGCGCTGCTGCGGCTGCGCGACGAGCTCCAACCGCTGGGCCGCGTGATCATCGTGGCGCCCGATCGCGACCAGAGCGCGACCTCGCACTCGCTCACGCTCAACCGGCCGTTCCGGATCCACAAGCACGAGGAGGACATGTACAGCGTCGATGGCACGCCGACCGACTGCGTGGTCGCCGCCTGCCATGGGCTGCTCGAGGAGCAGCCGGGGCTCGTGGTCTCGGGGATCAACCACGGTCCTAACATGGGGGAGGACGTGTTCTATTCCGGGACCGTTGCTGCCGCCATCGAGGGGACGCTGCAAGGGGCACCCGCCATTGCGGCTTCACTGGTGACACGCGAACTCACCGACTTCGCGGAACCGGCGCGTTTCATCGGGCGACTGGCGCGCACCGTGCTTGAACGTGGCCTGGGGACACGCCGGTTGTTGAACGTGAACCTGCCGCAACGTCCGTGGGAGCAGGTGAAGGGCGTCAAGGTCACGCGCCTCGGCAGCCGTGTTTACCAGGACACCCTGATCCACAAGGTCGATCCGCGCGGGCGCGACTACTACTGGATCGGCGGTCAGGACGCCGTGTGGGAGAACCGCGAGGGCAGCGACTTCAACGCGGTCGACGCCGGCTACGTGTCCGTGACTCCGATGCGCCTCGACCTGACGGATGAAGGTGCGGTGGACGGGATCGCCGCCTGGGGACTCACGACCTAGCCTGCCCTCAATTGGCAGGCCCGTGCGCGCTATGCTAGGGTGCTCGCCGCTTCAGCCATATGGCTTCATTCCTCCGCATCGGTCGCCGTGCCTTACGGTTCGGGGGATCCCGGGAACACAATGTCGGGGCGTAGCGCAGCCTGGTAGCGCACCTGGTTCGGGACCAGGGGGTCGGAGGTTCAAATCCTCTCGCCCCGACCATTTCCTATGGGCGTTGCGCTCGTGGACCCGCATGAGATTCGCTGAAGGCCCCTGAGTCCACGGGCGCCGACGACTCGCACTCTTCCCGGAGCACAGCCGGTGACTTTGCCGCGGTTGCGCAGCTTCAGCGATCGGCTCACGGAGATCCTCGGGCAGGGACGCTCCACGGGGACCCTCGAGCCGCGCATGATCGAGTCGCTGTTGCTCGATCCGGACTTTGACGACGTCGCCTTCGAGCGTTTCCGGGAGACGGCTCGCAGCGAGGGTATTCGCCTGCCCGACGACGATCCGGAGCCCACGGCGATGATCGTTCGCGACGTTCGCGATCTGCATGAGGGGCCGGGCGCGGGCCGCGACCTGCTCGACGTGTATCTCGATGACATCGGACGTATCGGCCTGCTGCAGCACGAGGAGTTGTTGTCGCTCGCTTCGCGTGCCCGCGAAGGTGACGAGAATGCGCGGCGCAAGATCATCCTTTCGAACCTGCGCCTCGTCGTGCACTTGGCGCGCAACTATCGCACCCGCGGCCTGCCCATGCTCGACCTGATCGAAGAGGGTAATCTCGGGCTGATCCACGCCGTCGACCGCTTCGAGCCCGAGCGCGGCCTGCGCTTCAGCACGTACGCATCGATCTGGATCCGTCAATCCATGCTGCGTGGCATTGCGGAACAGTCGCGCTCGATTCGTATCCCGGTCCAGATGTTCCAGCAGGCCAACCGCTTCATGCGCACGGGGCGGGCGATGGTCGCACGGTTGGGACGCGAGCCCTCGGCCGCCGAGATCGGCGCCGAGTTGGGCATCTCCGCGGTGCGCGCGGAGCGGCTGGCAGCACTCGTCGGCGGCATGCGCTCCCTCGATGAGTCCTCAAGCCTCGACGCCTTCGAAGCACTGAGCGCCGATGCCGCCACGAATGCACCGGTGTCGATTGAGCGGCTGATCGAGCTGCAGCTCGAACACGAACGGCTCGACCAGTTGCTGCGTTCACTGTCGGAACGTGAAGAACAGATCATCCGCATCCGCTACGGTTTTTACGATGGGGAATCGCGTACACTGGCGCAGACGGGAGAGCACTTCGGCATCACCCGCGAACGCGTCCGGCAGATCGAGGCGCGGGCGATCGACAAGCTACGCCACGCCCTCGAGCTCGACGCCCAGAGCGACGAAGCGCGTGCTCGACTTCACTAGGGGAGCGTCATGCCTGAAGATTTGCGGCAGCGGATTCGTGATTGCGCGGACTTCCCCAAGCAGGGAATCATCTTCAAGGACATCGCCCCGTTGCTGTGGGACCCCCTCACGTTTCGTCAGTCCATCGAGCAGATGGCGGCACTCGTCGAGCGCCCGGAAGCCGTCGTCGGCATCGAGTCGCGCGGCTTCATCTTCGGCGCACCGCTGGCCCTGCACTGGGGCGTGAAGTTCGTGACCGCCCGCAAGTTCGGCAAACTCCCGGGCGCCACGGTGCGCCAGCAGTACTCGCTCGAATATGGGGAAGACGTGCTTGAACTCCAGGCCGATTCCCTGTCGCGCAACACTCGCGTGGTCGTCGTCGATGACTTGCTGGCGACCGGCGGGACCGCGGCCGCGACCGCAAAGCTGGTCGAACAGCTCGGCGCGAAAGTGGAAGCGCTACTGTTCCTGGCGGAACTCGGCGGCCTGAATGGCCGCAAGGCGCTCTCAGGCTACAACGTGCAGGCGTTGATCAGCTATCCCTGAGCAATGGCTTCAGCGTGAGCGCAGAGCCTTACGGAGTTCGTGGCTTCGGGCCCGGCGGCAGTCCAGGGATGGGTGCGGGTTGCGTGGGTGCCGGCAGCCCCGGCGCATGCGGCGCTTCTGGCCGGGGCGGCGTGACCGGCTTCGGCAGGCGGTGCCGCGCGGCCATGGCGCGCCAGCGGTTGGATCTCACGCTGTCGCGCGGGGCTCCCGCAAGTAGCAACTCCAGCGTGCGATCGTGGCCATACACATCCGGGTGGAACAACACCTTGCCATCGGAGCGCGCCTCGACGGTGGCGTAGATGATCGCCACCAGCATGGGGATGGGCAGGCGTACCTTCACCGTCTCGCTGCCCTGCATGGCGGAGTCGATGCGGGCAGGCGTCCAGTCGGGACGGTCCCGCAGGGCGTAGCGCGCCAGCGCCACCGGATTGCCCAGGCGGATACAACCGTGGCTGAAGTCGCGAGTGCGCGCGCCGAACAAGTGCTTCGAGGGCGTGTCGTGCAGGTAGATGTCGTAGCGGTTGGGCATCACGAACTTGACGCGGCCCAGCGGATTGTCGGGACCACACCGCTGGCGCACCCGGACGCCGTTGCCGATGCGCTCGATGTTCTTG
>JAYSRO010000561.1:0-8298 GCA_043720995.1 Candidatus Eiseniibacteriota bacterium | reverse complement strand
TCGGGAGGTTGAACGCGAATGAAGTGGCTGAAGAGGGCGCTTCCCGCCGTGGTAATGCTCTGGACGCTCGCCGCCCCGGCGCATGCCCAGATCACTGGACACCCGTACGAGTTCTCCGCCGGCGCCGGCATGTTCGGTTACGACACGCGCGCCCGTCTCAAGGATGGCCCCGCAATCGGCGTCTCGGCGGGATGGCGTTACGCCCCGTGGCTCACCCTTGAACTGAGCGCCACGTACGGCAGCACCAAGTCCGACTCGCTCCCCGAGGCCAGCGCCAGCTTCTCGAATCTCTCCGGCGACATGCGCTTCAATGTGCGCCCCGCCGACAATCGGGTCGTGCCGTTCTTCCTCGCGGGATTGGGACTGGGCCGCAGCAAGGTCGATCGTGGCGCCCCCGAAGCGCTCGGGCGCGGCGCGCCGAGCCTGGGGATGGGAACGCTCTTCAATGTGCGCAACAACCCGCGCATGTACGCCAGGCTTGAGGTGCGCGACATCATGTTCCGTGAGCGCGATTCCTACGAGTTCAGCCACCACATGGCGGCGCAGGTCGCGCTGCACTACGTGTGGGGTGGCCGCAACAAGGACATCGACGTTGACGGTGTGCGCGACTGGCTCGACAAGTGCCCCGAGACACAGGTGGGCGCCACGGTCGACGCAACGGGATGCCCGAGCGACGCCGACAAGGATGGCGTGTGGGACGGCATCGACAAGTGCGCGGATACGCCGCTGGGTGCCAAGGTCGATAAGAAGGGCTGCCCGATCGACACCGACGGTGACGGCGTGCCGGACGGCATCGACACCTGCGCCGATACGCCCAAGGGCGCCACGGTCGATGCAAAGGGCTGCACCAGCGACGGCGATGAAGACGGCGTGCTCGATGGGCTCGACAAGTGCCCGAACACGCCGAAGGGCGCCAAGATCGACGAGTCAGGCTGCCCGATCGATACCGACGGCGACGGCGTGCCGGACGGCATCGACACGTGCGCCGACACGCCGAAGGGCGCGCAGGTCGACGACAAGGGCTGCGAGACCAAGGCCGCGACGCTCGAACAGGAAATGCTCGACACCGGGCGCATCCGGCTCGTCGGCGTGAACTTCGAGACGGCCAAGGCGACGCTGCTGCCTGATGGCCTGCCGAACCTCGACGCTGCCGGCGAGGTGCTCGCCAAGTGGACCGACCTGAATGTCGAAGTCGGGGGCCACACCGACGACCAGGGCCGTCCGGGTGCCAACGTGAAGCTGAGCCAGGCGCGCGCTGAAGCGGTGCGCACTTACCTGCTTGGCAAGTACCCGGCGATCAAGCCTGAGCAGTTGGTGGCCAAGGGCTACGGCAGCTCGCGTCCGGTCACCACGGTCAGTTCGGATGCGGCGCGCGCGATCAACCGCCGCGTGGAGTTTAAGGTGCTGAATCCGGGAGTGTTGGTGAAGTCGGGTGGGGCGCGCCGCACCGGCGGCAAGTAAGCGACCCGCGGCATGACCGCAGGTCGGCAGGCCGTGTTGCTCGCAGCACTGCTCGCGCTCCCGCTCATCGGGTGCGCGAGCAGTCCGTCCCTGCACTACCGCGTCGATTTCGCGCACGCGGACTCGAGCGGCGTGCCGGTGACGGTCGAGATCCAGGGCGTGCCGCGCGATTCGCTGGTGCTCGAGGGCTACCTCGAGTCACCGCTGATGACGGTGCGCGATGCGCAGCTCATCGGCGCGAATGGTGCCGCCACGGACATCGTGGTGGGGCTGCGCAATGCGGCCAGCGGCGATGGCGCTTCCGACTTCCCGGTGATCCGGTTGATGGGACCGTTACCCTCGCACGTCACGCTGCGCTATCGCGCGGTGCTGGGAACGCGCGAGGGTAACGATCACACGGGATTCACGGGTCGCCGCGCGGGCTATATGAATGAGCAATTCGCGCTGGCGGGTGGGCGGTCGCTATTCATGGTGCCCTCGCCCGCGGGGCGCATGCGCGCCATCGAGGTGCGCTTCGACCTGCCATCAGGCTGGAATGCCTTCGTGCCGTGGGATCGCTCGGGCGATGCGTGGCGCGTAGGGATCGCGGGGAGCGCTCCCGTCGAGGATTTGCTGTGGTCGGCGTTGGGCTTCGGTGCATTCGATGAGCAGCGCGTTGAGTTGCACGGCACCGCCTTCCGCTTCTGCGTCGAGCACAGCGTCGTAGCCGCGGACCGTGATTCGGCGCGGCGCGTATACGAAGCGATCGCGCGGCGCACGAGCGACGCGTTCGGCCGCGGTCTGGGAAAGGAGTTCGCGGTGCTGGTCGCGCCCGCGCTGCCCGATGGCGACGAGATCATTCCCGAAGGCTGGGCGCGCGGTGTGGGCGCCACGCTGGCGCCGGTGACCACGCAGCGCGCGCGGCAGGTGGCCGAAGGCGTCATCGATGCCTACTTGGCGCAGGATCCCTACAAGACCACGGTGCGCGAATCGAAGGAACGCTGGCTCATCAATGGCGCGAGCAAACTGCTGCCGTGGCGCGCCCTCGAGGCAGCGGGTCTCGCGCGGCGTGAGGACATCGACCGCTCGTTCGCGGCGGATCTCGCGGGGCAACTCGAGAACAACGACGCGGCGGAGCTCGAGTGGAACCTCGAGCAACTTTCGAGCAGCGATCTCGAGACAGCGCTCGCGCGCGAGTCACTGGCGCCGCTGGCGCTGCTGCGTATCGATGAGACGGCGCGCGCGGTGTCGGGTGGGCGCGACTCGCTCGATTCCGTGCTGCACCGCGTGTTCGCGGGGAAGGTCGCGCAATCGGTGTGGAGCGTAGTGCCGAGCCCGAAGGATCCGCGGTGGGCGCAACTGCGCGCGCGCTACGTGCGCGGCGAGGGGCTGCGCGAGAAGTTGGCGGGCGATCCGCTGTTCGCGATGCCGATGCCAACGGATGCGCCGGTGCCCTTGGCGGGGGCGGTGACGCACCGGCTGACGCTCGCCATCACGGGCAACACTTACTGCTATCTCGAGAACTGCGGCTGCAAGGTCAACCAGGCCGGCGGCGTCGCGCGGCGCGCCACGGTGATCAAGCGCCTGCGCGCCAAGGGCCCAGTGCTGGCGCTGGACGCCGGCAATGCGCTGATCCGCGCCGAGCACTTCCCGCTGCCCGACGCGCTCGCGCAGGGTGAAGAGTTGGCGTACCTGCGCGCCATGGCGGCGATGGGATACCCGTTCGCGGTGGCGGGGCCGGCGGAGCTGGGTTACGGGTTGCAGCGGTTCCGCGATGTCGCGGCGGCAAAGTCGCTGCCGCTGCTGATCGCGAATGCGAGCGACTCGAGCGGTGCGCTCGCGCCGGGCTGGCGCATCACACAGGCCGGCGGCGCGCGCGTGGGCGTGATCGCGCTGATGGAGCCGGGCCGCGGGCCATGGGCCAACGATGTGCTCGAGCGGCGCCTCGGTAGCGCGGTCGCTTTCGAGGATCCGCTCGCGACGCTCCAGCGTGTGATACCCACGGTGCGCGCCCAGGCGGACGTGGTCATCGCGATGGGGCATCTCAGTCCGCCGACGATCCGCCGCCTCATTGCCGCGGTGCCGGACCTCGACGTCGTGATCTCGACCGATGACGCCGCCGGCGTGCGGGTCGTGGACGATCGCCATGAGTCGATCGTGAGCGGCGACGCGCCCGGCTTCCATGGCCGAGCACTCGTGCTGTACGCGAACCAATCGAGCTATGGGATCAACGGGGCGACGCTCGGTCTCGATGCCAAGCAACACGTGGCGTCGGTCGACCTGTTCGCGACGTGGCTCGGCGATTCGATCCCGGATGATCCCGCCGTGCGCGGCGAGCTCGCGCGGTTCTACGACACCATCGGCCGCACGCAGGCCGCGCAGGTCCACGTGCCGCCGTTGTTCGCCGCGGACCCGGCGTGGCAGACGGGCACCCTCGCGGGTGCGGCGCGGTGCGCGACCTGCCACGCGAGCGAGCACGCGCAGTGGAAGGAGACGCCGCACGCGAATGCCTGGAAGACGCTGCTCGATGTGCACCGCAACTACCAGCCGCGTTGCGTGGTCTGCCACAGCGTCGGATTCGGCAGGCCGCAGGGTTATGCGCTCGGCTCATCGGACTTGAAGCTGGTGGGCGTGCAGTGTGAAAGCTGCCACGGGCCAGGTGCCGCCCATGCCGCCGCTCCGTCCAAGACCAACATTCGCCGCGCGGTGCCGGCTCAGGTTTGCCTCGAGTGCCACAACCCAGATCACTCGGATCACTTCGTCTATGACGAGCGGCTGCCGCGCGTGATGCACGAGCAGATCAAGACGATCGACGCAGCCGGCGGCGAGTAGCCGCGAGACCGGTGCGGCGAGAGATCATGGGGCCCGCGCGGTGTGCTTGCGCGAGATGCCTTGCAGTGGCGGGCCCCCGATTGTCTGCGGTGCTGCGCTAGGCGCTAACCGCTGACCACGAGTCGCCGGACCGACGAAGCGCCGGTGGTCCGCATGGTCACGGGGTAGATTCCGGGGTTCACGCGGTGACCCGAGTCATCACGCAGGTCCCACACCGTGTCCCCGCGCCCCGCCGGGTGTTTGTTGGCCGCGATCAGGCGCACACGTCGTCCGCTCACGTCGAAGGCCTGGATGTTGAGCGGGCCCTCGGTCGGTAGCGTGTAGGCGAAGTGAGCGGACTGGCTCGCCGGATTCGGCCACGGCGGTTCGAACGAGAATGTATAGGCCGCCTCCTCGACGCCGACCAGCGCAGGCGCGCGCAGCAGTACATTGGAGAGCTGTGACCAGTTCGATGCGTCATCCACGGTCTTCAGCGCGAAGTAGTAGATGACGCCGATCTTGAGGCCCTTGACCGTGAAGGAGTCGCGAACCCCGGCTGCCTTCGGGGTCTGGACTCCGGTGACGACGGTGGCGGAAAGAAATGTGGCCGCTGTCAGCGGCGCCGTGGAGTACCTCAAGTCATAGCGAGTGGCGCGCCCGAGAATTCCGTCGTCGCCGGGAGTCGTCCAGCGCAGGGTGACTGAGGGAGCCGCACTGGCGGCGGTCGTCGGATGGGAGGCGTTGATCAGCAGGGCGAGGATGGGCAGCATGAAGAGTCCGCGAATGAATCGCATGGTTCCTCCGTGCCCTGCCTGCGCAGGGCAGCCTTCGAGCCGGCGGGTGCAGCAGCGATCGAAAGGTCACGAACCGGTTTCCATCGGGAAGCCAGTACGCGGCGAACGTTGGTCCGTGAGGGACGGACTGGTCTCAAGCGATGGCCCGTGAGGGACGGACCTGCCTCACATGTGCAAGCGAATCAATGGAAGGCCGGAGAGGCCCGCTTGCCAGGGAGGAGTGTGGCGACGGGTTCTGATGCATGCGTGGGTCCATGGGACCGCGCAATCGAAGACTTCGCTGTAAGTCGATGCGTGGACACGTCACAATCTTGCCCGTGACATGCTTCGGACTTGGCTGCATCAGCGATTCGCTCGAATGTGAGGCGACCGCGCCTCACCACGTAGTTAGACGCGATCAGCGAGCAAACAGATGCATGAGTCGAATGAATTCGAATCGATGCGCGCGTTGAAGCATCGTGCGTTCGCCGACACGCGGCGCCGCATTCAACAGCACGCACGCCACGGTGTGGGCGTGCTGATGCTCGCGTGCGTACTCGCGAGTAATGGCTGCGGCGTGCTGTTCCGCCGCGATTTGCCGCGCCAGATGGCGGGCTACAAGCAGACCCTGGTGTTGCGCGACGCCGGCGGCCTCGCCGAAGTGCAGCGACTCACCGAGCGCAGCATTGCCGTGCGCTCGGGAGGGTTCGCGGTCTATGGAGGAGGGGCAGTCTCGGTGTGGGCGGCGAGCGCGCAGGACACGGCCGCGGCACGACAATGGGTAGACGATGTCTGGACTCGTGTCGTAGCCGGCGACACGCCGTTCCATGCGGACTCGGTGCGCGTGGTTCAAGGGCGCCCAGTCCGGATGTTCTCCGGAGTCGGGCAGCGGCACTTCTGTTTTCGCGCAGGGCGGCACGTGGTGTGGCTGGCCTCCAACGCCGGCCACGCTGCGGAAGCGCTTGCCGAGGCGCTAAAATTCTATCGCGAGTGAGCGCCGGAGTTCCCCGCGACCAAATATGCGGCTTCAATTAATCGCGGTCCGATTGTAAGAAACGGAGCCCGCGAGCGCCGCAACCGCCGGCTTCATCGTTGTCACGAGCGCGTCTGCCAACGCTCCTGACACTCGCAACACATTGCTCGGTGCCTCCGCGGCGCCCGCGATCAACGTCTACGGCTCAAACTCCCCGTTGGGATCAGCCTTCTCCGTGACGGTCTCGGCCACCGATGGAACGCAGAGCCAGACCGTGCCGGTCGAACTGATCCGCTCCAGCAACACCACGCTCAACTTCGCGCGTCTGGCGTTCGCGGGCACCATCAAGGTGACCGTGCGGGTCCCCAACGCCACGAACTACTCCATGAGTCCGCGCCGCTATGGCATCGCGACTCAGGTGAACACGACGGCCCAGACCATCACCTTCACGCTCTCCAATGATGGCGCTAGCCCGTCCTACCAGAACTACGGCCAGAGCATTCGCCTCATCGTGCACGATCACTACGGCACTGGGCCTAAGCTGTTCCTGTTCTTCGACCGGCAGGTGGATGAGCCCGTCCGAGACGGAGTCACGGTGTTCGATGCCACGCAGGACTTCGGCATCACGCCCGGTGCGACCAATAGTGCCACGGCGATCAATGCCGCGATTCAATCCTTGTCGGACCGTCATCTCCCCGGCAGCGCCACGTTGTACTTCCCGGCGGGCGTGTTCACGACGGGCAGCGTCATGCTCAAGAGTGACGTGACGGTCTACTTGTCGGGCAAGGCAATCCTGATGCGGCCCTCAAGCGTCGCGGTGCCGGGCGCGCTCGTGGTGTTCAATGGCGCCATCAATGCGCACCTGCGCGGCCCCGGCATCGTGAATGCCAACCTGTGGAACGCGACCGAAGACAACATCGTGCTGATGAATGGCGCCTCCAACTGCTCGCTCGAGGATGTGACGCTCACGGGGACGGGCGCGTGGAGCGTCTACATCCTCGACTCCTCGGACATCGTCGGCGCCAACTACAAGATCATCAACGAGCTCACCGAGAACAGCGACGGCACTGACCCCGATCACTCGCGCCGGGTCACGCTGACCGGTGTGTTCGCGCACACCAAGGACGACGCCTTCGCGGTCAAGACCTCGCCGGGTTGCTCGGCGACGTCCGACTCCGTGACCATCAGCAACGCCGTGATCTGGACGCAGAAGTCCGGACTCAAGGTCGGCAGCGAAGTGACCCAGGCGATCCGCAATATTCGCTTTGCCGACAACCAGGTCGTCATGGCGGATCGCGGCATGGCCGTCTATGGCAACGGTAGCGGCGTCGCCGGCGGCTCCGTCGATGGAGTGGAGTTCGTCCGCAACACGATCGAGAAGATCCAGAACCTCACGCAGGGCAAGTTGGTCGAGTTCCAGGTGCAGTACTTCGCCAACGCCGCTCCCTACGCCACGGTCCGCAACCTGAAGGTGACCGACACCTTCTGCTACTCGGTCTCCCCGAATGTCTCGACGATCTCCGGCATCAGTGGAACGGCGATCACGAACATCGCGTTCGAGCGGTTCTGGATCCAGGACGCGAACGTGGCCGTGAGCAGCGGACAGGGCAACGTCAGCGGTTACTTCACGGTGGGCCCCAACTGCTCGAACGTCACCTTCGCCAATGACGCCCTGACTCTCGCGGTGGGGGACGGGGCCGTCGTGGAGTTCGCGCTTGCCGCGGTCTCGCCGAATTCCTCGCGTGGTGTCGCGGCGATCGAATATGCGGTGTCGCAGGAGACACGTCTTGAGCTGGCCGTGATCGACATCGCGGGCCGCGAGGTCGCAACGCTCGCGGGCGGAATTCATGCTCCGGGGCGCTACCGCGTGGTCTGGTCTGCCGGGGCCACCGTTGCCCCGGGCGTCTACTTCGTGCAGTTGCGTGGAGACAGGCAGACCGCGGTCCGACGGCTGGTGGTCGAACGCTGATCGAGGGCTGATCGAGCGTTGATCGAGCGTTGATCGAGCGCCCTCCAAGTTTGCGTTAGATGGGGTTCCGGGGCGCGTAGTACTGTTGAAGTCGGCTCGATCGCGCTCCTGGGGCCGCACCCCGAGGCGCCGTCGCGCGTTCAACCGTCGACCCCGAACACACCCCACCGCGGCAGCCCGGAACCAGTCTCGCCCCAAGGGTGCTCGCGCAGGAGCCCCATGCGTCCGATCGCCCCGCGACTCCGCTCTCTCGCCGCCTTCACCGGCGCGTTGGCCCTTCTTTCGTTCGGCCTGATCGCTGGCGCCCCACCCGCGTCCGCCGCGATCGACCT
>JAYSRO010000560.1:0-1906 GCA_043720995.1 Candidatus Eiseniibacteriota bacterium | reverse complement strand
GTTTCTCGGAAGTGCACATCGGGGAGACCGTGACGGATCCGGAAGATCCGCGGCCGCTGCCGCCGGTCACCATCGACGAGCCAACCGTGAACATGGTGTTCAGCGTCAACGCTTCGCCGTTCGCTGGCCAAGAAGGTAAGTATGTGACCAGCCGCAACCTGCGCGACCGTTTCGAACGCGAGCTGCTCACGAATGTCAGTTTGAAGGTGGAGCAGGGCGAGACGCCGGACGCGTTCGTGGTCTCGGGCCGTGGTGAACTCCAGATGGCCATCCTCATCGAGATGATGCGCCGCGAGGGCTTCGAATTGCTGGTCGGCAAGCCCGAAGTCATCACGCGCATCGAGAACGGCCACAAGCAGGAGCCGATGGAGCGCCTGGTCATCGATTGCCCCGAGGAGTTCGTGGGTGTGGTGACGCAGAAGATCGGCATCCGACGCGGCCGCATGACGAACATGGTCAACCACGGCACGGGCCGCGTGCGGCTGGAGTTCCGCATCCCGGCGCGCGGACTGATCGGCTTCCGCAGTCAGTTCCTGACCGATACACGCGGCACGGGGCTCCTGAACCACCTGTTTGACGGCTGGGCGGACTGGCAGGGCGACATCCCGCATCGCACCACGGGTGCTCTGGTGGCCGACCGCACCGGTGTCGTGACGCCCTATGCCATCGAGCATGTCCAGGACCGCGGCGATATCTTCGTGGTGCCAAACGACAAGGTCTACGAGGGCATGGTCGTCGGCGAGAACTCGCGCGAGCAGGACATGGATGTGAACATGGTGCGTCCGAAGAAGCTCACGAACATGCGTTCCCAGGGTGAGGACGGCGTTCGACTGGTGCCAAGCCGGAAGCTGTCGCTGGAGCAGGCCCTGGAGTGGATCCGCGAGGACGAGCTGCTGGAGATCACGCCCATCTCGCTGCGACTGCGCAAACGTGTGCTGCAGGCGAACATGCGGCCGCGCTACTGGCAGAGCCAGGGCGGCTGAGAACGCTGTCTCGTGACGTCGGGCGTTCGCGCCCGGCGTGCCCGGGAGGGCTATCGGTTCCGCGCGGTCCCGCCCTCGGCCTCTCCCAGTCCCAGCGGGGCCACGGGGCGAGGCGAAAGGGGGAAGACACCTGACTGGCTGAGCGGCCGGCTCCCGGTGTTTTCCCTATCATGTCCGGGCTGAAGCGGCCGATGCTTCCGTGGACGATGGGCGATTCCGCCCGCATGCCCACAGGACGCCATGGACGCCCCTTCGAAGCCTGCGCACGATGCGCAAGACACCCGCGGAAACACGCTGCCGGCTGCCGCCGATAGCGGGCCTATGTCGTCGTTCCTGCTGGTGCGGGGGCTCGACCTGAAGCGTGAAGGCACGCACATCATCGCGGGGTTCGTGCTGCTGGTGGGGCTGGGTGTCACCGCGCTGAACGTGACGCTCTGGCACAACGCCGCGCGCCGTATCGAGGCCGAGGCGTGGAGACGGCTCGAGACCGCAGCCGAAGTGCGTCGCAATGACATCGACCATCTGCTGAACGTGACCCAGCGCGAGGCGTTGAGCGTCGCGCACGATCCCTTTATCGCGGACGCCGTGCGGTCCTTGCCCAATATCCTGGCAGGGCCGGCACGCACGAAGGTACTGGCGGAGCTCTTCGAGCGGGCGGCAGAGTTCGCCTTCACCGATGTGCTCGTGGTGGACGTCACGGGGCAGGTGCTCGCGGCTGGCCCGGGCGGTGCTGCCGTGCTAGATCCGAGCGGACAAGCGGCCGCCACCCAGTCTCGGGCGACGGGTGACGTCATCTGGGCGGGTGTGGAGGAGAAGCAGCTGGCGCTGGCTGTGCCCGTGCCCTCGACTGACGGTGTGCCGCCGCGCCAGGTCCTCGTCTTCCACGCGGATGTCTCTCAGACCCTGATGCCGATACTCCAGAC
>JAYSRO010000559.1:0-1914 GCA_043720995.1 Candidatus Eiseniibacteriota bacterium | reverse complement strand
GCCTTCAAGCGCCTCCTTCTGATGCCGGAGATTGGCGCAACGCGTGAGCTGGCAACGCCAGGGTTCGAGGGCCTTCGTATGTGGCCCATTCCCGACTTCCCGAACCATCTGATCTTTTACCGTCCGACGGCCGCAGGCGTCGAGATTGTACGCGTGCTGCACAGCGCGCGGGATATTCCAGGCATCCTTGAGGGGAAGTGAACTCGCGCACTCGCGAGGGCGCACTTCGGGCGCACAAATGACCGCGCGAAAGCGCAATGCCCAGGGGAATTTGCAGCCATGGCAAACCTGAACGTGTCCCTTACAGAAACCCATCGTGACTGGGTCGAGCCTCAGGTGAAGAGCGGTCGCTACGCCAATTTCTCTGAATACATTCGAGCTCTCATCTGCACCGATCAAGCCAAGGCCGCCGATCGCCGTATCGAGGAGCTGCTGCTCGATGGGCTCAACAGTGGCGCACCCATCGAGGTTACCCCCGAGTTCTGGGAACAGCAGCAGCGCGACTTGCTGGCTCGAGTCGAAAATTCGGGGAAGCAGAGCAAAACGGACTCGTGACCAAGAAGCTCGTCATCAGGCCCCAAGCCGTCATCGATGAGGCGCTCTACATCGCCATGGACATGTGGCCGAGTGGCCCGGGGTCCCGGAAGCCGAGCAATCGCGGTGCAAGCTTCGGCGGTGGGCGACTGCGGCTGCGGGACGGATAGATGACGAGACCATTGAAGATTGTGTTGAGAATCGCGGGTGCATGTCTCGTGCTATGCGTGCTCCTGATAGCCGCATTCCTATGGATTTGGTGGCCTTCGTGTGGCGATGAAAAGCTTGAAGAGCGACGGTCATTGGATGGACGTCATGTCGCGCAACTGATCCGGAGGAATTGCGGTGCCACGACTCCCTTCGTGACCTTGCTGTTCATTGACAGGGTGAGAAGGCACACAGATTCACCTTCGCTCTCTGTTGCACGGGTCGACAGCGTGCAAATGAAATGGAGGGACGTGGACCTGCTTGAGGTGCACGTATGGGGCGGGGAGATAGGGAGGGCGGAAACAAGAGCTGGAGACGTTAGAATCAACGACGTGAAGTGAACGCCCGCGTCGCGAGTTGCTGGGCTCCTCAAATCCCCTTCGCCGCCGCTCCCCCAACACCCGCGCGCGTAGCAATCGTCCCGCGCCCCCGCGCGACGCCGTTCACTCCGCGGTTCGCCCGCGCCAGCATCACTCGCGCCTGCTGCGTTCCCGGTGGCGCGAGCACCACATCGGGACGTGGGCCCCGCAGCAGTGGCGCCTCGAGCTTGCCCGCGACCTGAGTGCCGGGCGGCAAAACGAGTTCTGTCCACACGGGTACCGAGGTCCAGCGCCATTGCGCGCGCTCGTCGGTGCGTTCGAATGCCAGCGAGATGGTTCCCCAGCGCGTCGGTGCTCCATCGACGCGGGCGTCGCGCCACCAGCGTGGCCGTGCACCTTCGGTCAGGCAGAGTCGCGCGCCGCTGTCGTCGATGAGGCTGTTGCGCACCAACTGCAGCAATGCCGCGGCGGAACGCAGGCTGGGTGGAGGTGGCGTCGCGAGATCTGCGGCGGGCGCGAACAGCGCGTTGCCGGCGCCGCAGGCATTGCGCCACCATAATAGTTCCGCGAGCGTCGAGTCGGCTTCGGCGCGGCGGCCGGTGCGCAGTGCCGACAGTCCGGGTCCGTCGTCCACGGGCTCGCGTGCAGCCGCGGCGCTGGCGGCGAAGGAGGGCTGCAGCCAGTCGAGTGTCTTCGAGAGGTCGCGCGCGTCCGCGACGTAGCCGTGGGCTTGGAGCGCTGAGATCACGCGCAGGTTGCCAGTGGTGTTGGCTCCACGTCGCGAGGAGGGTTCGCCCACCGCCAGCTCATAGCGTTCGCGCTGTTCGCGGCCGGACAGCAACACCACGCGCGC
>JAYSRO010000558.1:0-3965 GCA_043720995.1 Candidatus Eiseniibacteriota bacterium | reverse complement strand
GCAATCGCAGCGTGAACCTGAAAGGACACTCCGATGCGTGCAGGAATCCATCCCGTCTATAAGCCGACCAAGATCGTCTGTGTGTGCGGCAACGTGATCGACACGCGCTCGACCAATGAGAAGGACGAGCTCCACGTCGAAATCTGCGCCAACTGCCACCCGTTCTTCACCGGCAAGCAGAAGCTGATGGACAAGGCGGGTCGCGTGGATCGCTTCAACAAGCGCTACGCGAAGAGCGACGCCGGCAAGGCCAAGGCTGCAGCCGAGACCGAAACCGAAGCCTCGACCTCCTAGCTTCCGATATTCCGGCTCCCGCGCCTGGCGTGCACTCGCCTGCGCGGGAGCCTTATGTTTGCCGCGCACTTCATTCATCGCCGTCACGCGCCCGCTCTGGGGCACCCCAAACTCGTTGAGGCTCGATGCCATTTCTTCCGGTGGGTGGTCAGGCGGTGCTCGAGGGCGTGATGATGCGCTCGCCTTCGAAGATCGCCGTGGCGGTGAAGCGGCCCGATGGTTCGATGGCCACGATGGTGAAGCCGTTCGAGTCGATCACGCGCCGCGTCAAGGTGCTGGGGCTGCCGGTGCTGCGCGGGGCGACGTCGCTGTTCGAGACGATGTTTCTCGGCATCACAGCACTGAACTTCAGCGCCGACGAGGTCGCGAAGGAAGACGGCGCCGCGGCCGAGACGGCCAAGCCCGGCATCGGTTGGCAGATCGCGCAGGCGGGGACGGTCGTGTTGTCGCTCGGGCTCGGCGTCCTGTTGTTCGTGGTGTTGCCGGCGAAGGCGACGGGGTGGCTCGGCTTTCACGGCCGCATCGGATTCGGGCTGGTCGATGGGTTGTTCCGCATGCTCGCGTTCGTGCTTTACCTGGTGTTGATCAGCCAGTGGAAGGACATGGCGCGCGTGTTGGGCTATCACGGCGCCGAGCACAAGGCGATTCACGCGCTCGAACATGGCGCGCCGCTCACGCCGGAGAGCGTCAATTCATTCTCGCGTTTGCACCCGCGCTGCGGCACGACGTTCCTGTTCATTGTGGTGCTGGTGAGCATCGTGGTGTTCACGTTCATCGGAAAGCCTACGCGCATCCAGGATCACCTGTTGCGCATCGCCTGCATGCCGCTGATCGCGGGTGTGGCGTTCGAGTTCATTCGCCTGACGGGCAAGTACCAGCACATCGGTTGGGTGAAGGCGCTGTCGTGGCCGGGGATGCAGTTTCAGTTGCTGACCACGCGCGAGCCGGATCTCTCAATGTGCGAAACCGCGATCGCCGCGATCAACCTGGTGCGTGACGACGCAACCGTGCGTGCGATGGAAGCGGCCGGAGCGAATGCGTCGCCTGAGATCTCCTTCATTCAGTGAGGCCTTGAAACCATGAGCATCTGGGAAGCGCTGAAGAAGGTCGAAGAACGCTTCGGTGAGATCGATGCGTCGCTGCTCGACCCGAACGTCACAAGCGATCCGCGCAAGATTCGCGACTTGTCGAAGGAGCGCGCGCAGTTGAGCGAGACGATGCGCACGCTGGGCGAGTTCCGCAAGGTCGACCAGACGATCACTGACGACAAGGCGGCGGTCGATTCGGGCGATGCCGAGCTGGCGGAGTTTGCGCTGGCCGAGTTGCCGGAGCTCGAGGCCAAGCGCGAGAAGCTCGAAGCGGAGCTCAGGAAGCTGCTGCTGCCGCGCGATCCCGACGATGAGAAGAACGTGATCGTCGAAGTGCGCGCGGGTACTGGTGGCGACGAAGCCTCGCTGTTCGCGGCGGACCTGCATCGCATGTACACGAAGTTCGCCGAGCGTCGCGGCTGGAAGCTCGAAGAAGTGAGCCGCAGCGAGTCGGGTGCTGGTGGCTTCAAAGAAATCATCTTCCAGCTCTCGGGCGACAGCGTGTACCGCACGATGAAGTTCGAGAGCGGCGTTCATCGCGTGCAGCGCGTGCCGGCGACCGAGGCGCAGGGGCGCATCCATACCTCTGCGGCGACCGTCGTGTCGCTGCCTGAAGTGGAAGACGTCGATGTCGAGGTGCACGAGAAGGACCTGCGCGTTGACGTGTATCGCGCCGGCGGTCCGGGGGGGCAGGGTGTCAACACGACGGACTCCGCAGTGCGCATCACGCACATGCCGTCAGGGCTCGTGGTGACCTGCCAGGACGAGCGCTCGCAGATCAAGAATCGCGCGAAGGCGATGAAGGTGCTGCGCGCGCGGCTGTACGATTTGCGGTTGCAGGAGCAGCAAGATAAGCAGTCGGCGGCGCGCAAGTCGCAGGTGTCTTCGGGAGACCGCAGCGCCAAGATCCGCACCTACAACTTTCCGCAGAGCCGCGTCACCGATCATCGCATCAACTTCACCACGCACAATTTGCCCGCGGTGATGGAAGGCGACCTCGACGAAATGGCAGAAGCGCTGTCAGCCGCAGATATCGCCGAGCGCCTGGCTTCGCTGAGCGCCGAGTCGTCGCGAACCTGATCGCGGCGATGCCGCCCAGATGAGCACGATCGGCGACTCCCTCGCACGCGCCACGGAGCGCCTGGGCGCGATGTCGGACTGCGCGAGTTCGGATGCAGTCGAGCTGCTGAGCCGTCTGCTGGGGACGGGGCGCGGCGAGTTGCAGGCGCTGGCGCAACGCGAGCTGACGAGCGAGCAGGCGCAGCGCTTTGAGGGTTGGCTCGCGCGGCGCCTCGCGGGTGAGCCCGTGCAATACATCACGGGGCTCGCGGCGTTCCGCGATCTCGATCTGGAAGTGACGCCAGCCGTGCTGATCCCGCGCCCGGAAACGGAAGGCCTCGTCGAGGCGGTGCTCGAAGTGTTGCGCGGTGAGGTCTCGCGATGGGCCGCCCCGCGCGTGCTGGACCTCGGCACAGGCTCGGGTGCGATCGCGTTGGCGATCGCGCAGGAGTGGCCCGCCGCGATCGTGACCGCGACCGACGCGAGCGAGGCCGCGCTGCAGGTTGCCCAGCGCAACGCCGCCGCGAGCGGGCTCACGGGCCGTGTGGAATTTCGCCACGGCGATTGGTTCGACGCGGTGGGCGGCGACGATCGCTTCGAGATTGTGGTGTCGAATCCGCCCTACATCGCAGAGGATGAATCCGACGCGCTTCCGCACGACGTGCGCGAACATGAGCCCCACAGCGCGTTGTTCTCGGGTCCGTCGGGGCTCGAGGCGCTGCAGGAAATCATCGAAGAGGCCCCGCGCCATCTTGTCGCGGGCGGATTGATGGCGTTGGAGCTGGCCGAGTCGCGGGCGCGTGAAGTGTTGGGCTGGCTCGAGGGCGCGCATGATTGGAGCGGCGCCGAGTTGCTCGACGATCTCGCGGGCCAGCCGCGCGTGCTACTGGCGCGCCGCGAGCGCGGACCGGCGATCGCGCCGGCACAGTGGGGCGAGGAGCAGGCGTAGCGAGCGGGTGACGAGGCGCAGCATCGCGACCGCACAGCGTGCCGCCATCGTTGTCGCAGGTGTACACGCAGTGGTCGCCGCTGGGCGCTGGCGCTATCCGAAAACTCCCCGAATGCGCCCAATCGCGGCGATCCCACACCGCTCCTTCGCGGGCCCGCGACTTGCGCAGGGAGCCAACGGCCGTACTGGCCAGAGCCCCCGCCCGTCACGCCCTGCGATCGAGACTTGCCATACTTCGTTCCCTGCACCGCATCGCGCTGTGCCTCTCACTGTTCGCCGGATTGGTCGCCGGTTCCGCCGTGTTTGCCGCTGTCCCGCGCCTCGATGACGAGGCGCCCGAACAGTCCGTGTCCGGCGACTGGCGCGGTGGTGTTGTCAGCCTTCCGATCGGGCGCGGCTACTCCGCCACCGAGATCCGCAGCGCCGCGTTCAGGCTTCCGCAAACGCAGGAGCTGATCAACTCGTTCATCGCGCGTGGCTACATCCGCCGCGAGGACATGGACAAGGCGGGCAGCACCGATACGCTTGCTTACGCAGTGCTGGCGTGGGAGAAGCCGGGTGCGGTACTTGATGCA
>JAYSRO010000557.1:0-3971 GCA_043720995.1 Candidatus Eiseniibacteriota bacterium | reverse complement strand
TGTCGCACTCGCCTTGGCTCTGAGCTTCGCCGCGCCCTCCCTCGTGGTGGCCGCCGATCTGCGCATCGGCTACATCGACTCCGGGCGCATCTTCCAGGAATTCAAGACCGCACAGGAATCCCAGCAGCGCTTCGACCGTCAGGTTCAGGGTTGGCGCGACGAAGCGGGAGAGAAGCAGAATCTCGTGAAGAAGCTGCGCGGCGAGGTGCGTGACCTCTCGCCGATCCTGTCGACGCTCAAGCGGCAGGAAAAGGAAGAAGAATTGCAGCGGGCGATCAGTGAGTATGAGCGGTTCATCCAGGAGGTGTGGGGCCCCCAGGGCCGCGCCTCGCAGGAGAACGAGCGCGCCACACAGGAGGTGGTGGCGAGCATCCGTTCCGCGGTGGAAAAGGTGGCAGCCGACAAGGGCCTGACGCTGGTCCTCGACGCCGCCAGCGGCTTCATCATTTACGCGGAACGGTCCCTGGATCTCACGCCGGACGTGATCCTGGAGCTCAACAGCCGTTTGGCGACGTCCCCGACCTCCCGATAAGGATCGAGATTCCATGGTGACCCGCACGCTGGCCGAGCTGGCGGCGATTCTGGGCGGTGAGGTCGTGGGTGACGGCAACGTCGAGATTCGCGGCGTCGCAGGCATTCGCGAGGCCATGCCCGGCGACCTCACGTTCCTCGCCAACGCCCGCTATGACGCCTACCTGCTCGAGACGCGCGCCTCCGCGGTGATCTGTTCGCGCGATGCGAGTCCCGCGCCGGTGCCACTGCTCAAAGTGGACAACCCCTACCTGGCGTTCCAGAGCATCGTCCGGGTGTTCCGCCCGGAGGTGCAGCGGGCGGCGGTCGGTGTGCACCCGGCGGCCGTGGTGGCGCCCGATGCCGAGATCGATCCCAGCGCTTCGATCGGCCCGTTCTGTGTCGTGGAATCGAAAGCCAAGATCGGAGCGGATGCCGTGCTGATGGCGCGGTGCTATGTCGGCTTTGCCTCCTCGGTCGGAGCGGGCACGGTGCTCTATCCCGGTGTGGTGGTGCGCGAGGAGTGCACGCTGGGGGCACGCTGCATCGTTCATCCGAACGCCGTCATCGGCGCCGACGGGTTCGGGTTCGCCTTCGACAACGGGAGCTATCACAAAATTCCGCAAGTCGGCAGCGTCATCATTGGCGACGATGTCGAGATCGGCGCCAACTCCACGATCGACCGGGCAACCACCGACGCGACCCGCATCGGCGACGGCACCAAGATCGACAACCTCGTGCAGATCGGCCATAACGTGGCCATCGGCAAGCACTGCATCGTTGTGGCGCAGGTGGGCATTTCGGGCAGCACCCAGCTCGAGGACTACGTGACGATTGGTGGCCAGGCCGGTTTGAGCGGGCACATCCGGCTCGGCCGCGGGTCAACCGTCGCCGGAGGCAGTGGTGTCACCAAGTCCGTCGCCGCGAACGTCACGGTGCTCGGCTATCCCGCCATGCCGATCGGCGCATTCAAGCGTTTGCACGCATTGATGCAGCGGCTCCCGCGCATGTGGAAGCATGCGATGGAGCTCGAGCAGCGGCTCGACCGGCTCGAGGCCCACAATGGATTGCAACCTCTGGAGAAGGAGCGGGTCGGGTGATTTCCACGCCGCAGCGAACACTGCGCCGCATCGCTGAATTCGAAGGAGTGGGGCTGCACACCGGGGAACGGGGACGGGTGACGTTCCGCCCTGCGCCCGCTGGGGCGGGAGT
Source organism: Candidatus Eiseniibacteriota bacterium (assembly GCA_043720995.1). Classification (GTDB taxonomy): domain Bacteria; phylum Eisenbacteria; class RBG-16-71-46; order RBG-16-71-46; family RBG-16-71-46; genus JANLWK01. Next base: position 2,249 of record JAYSRO010000557.1, on the reverse strand, counting down.
CACATTCGTGCGCACCGACCTGCCTGGCAACCCGGTGGTTCGTGTGCGTCCCGAGAATGCGTTGTTCGATCCCAAGGCCGGACGGCGCACCATCCTCGAGCAGGATGGCGTCCAGATCCACACGATGGAGCACCTGCTGGCGGCGCTGTCGGGGCTGGGGGTCGACAATGTCATCGTCGAGACGACGACGCTCGAGATTCCGGAGCCTGCCGATGGCACCGCCGCCGTCATCGCTCAAGTGCTGCTCGACGCAGGCTTCGAAGACCAGGACAAGCCGAGGCGTTACATCAAGGTGACGCGCCCGGTGAGTTGGTCGGAAGGGGGCGTCGCGATCAAGGCTGTTCCCTACGGCGGTTTGCGCATCACCTTCACGATCGAATACGACCATCCGCTGATTGGCACCCAGACGCGGTCATTCGACATCACCCCCGAAACGTTCCTCAAGGAGATCGCTCCTGCGCGTACTTTTGTGCTGGAGCGCGACCTCGAGGCCCTGCGCAACAGCGGCTGGATCAAGGGCGGCTCGCTCGAGCGCGCCGTGGTGGTGGGCGACGACGCCATCCGTAACCCGGGAGCCCTGCGCTTCCCCGATGAATTCGTGCGCCACAAGATCCTCGACCTGATCGGGGACCTGTCGATCCTCGGCGCCCCGCTGCTCGGCCACGTCACGGCTATGCGCTCGGGGCACCAGGGTCACGTGAGCTTCGTGCGGCACTTGAAGCGCACGCTGCCGCTGCCGGGCAGGCGTGCGGGAGCACCGCCCGAAGAGTGGGACATCACCGCGATCATGGATATCATGCCGCACCGCTACCCGTTCCTGCTGGTGGACCGCATCACGCGGCTCGAGGAGGGCCAGTCGGTTGAGGGCATCAAGAATGTCACCATCAACGAGTCGTTCTTCCAGGGCCATTTCCCGGGACACCCGATCATGCCGGCGGTGCTGATCCTCGAGGCGATGGCGCAGGTGGGTGGATTGCTGCTGCTCAATTCCGTCGCGGATCCCTCGAACAAGCTGATGTACTTCACCGCCATCGACGGCGCGCGTTTCCGCCGCCCGGTGACGCCCGGGGACCAGCTGCGCTTCAAGCTCGACCTCGTGCGCTTCCGTGGTAACACCGCGAAGATGCGCGGTGAGGCGTTCGTGGATGACCAGTTGGTGGCCGAGGCGAACCTGCTGGCCACGCTGGTGGACAGGGCGCCGGAATGAGCGGGGCATCGGTGCATCCCGGCTCATTCGTCGACCCCCGCGCGCAGTTGGGTGAGGGGGTCGTGGTCGAGCCCGGCGCCGTGATCGGGCCGCACGTCCGGATCGGCGCGGGCACGCGTGTCGGCAGCCATGCGTTGGTGACGGGTTGGACCACGATCGGCATGAATTGCCACCTGCACCATGGTGCGGTGTTGGGCAGCGCTCCCCAGGACCTCAAGTACTCGGGTGAGCCGTCGCACCTCGAAGTGGGGGACCGCACGGTGGTCCGCGAGTACGCGACGCTCAATCTTGCCACCGAGCCGGGTGCGACGACGCGCGTGGGCAGCGACTGCCTGCTGATGGCGTACTCGCACGTCGCCCACAATTGCCACCTCGGAGATCGCGTCATCGTGGCGAACGCCGTGCAGTTCGCCGGTTATGTCACGGTGCAGGACTGGGCGATCGTGGGCGGCGGCACGGTCGTGCACCAGTTCGTGCGCATCGGCTGCCACGCCATGATCGGCGGTGGCTCGCGCATCGCGCAGGACGTCGCGCCCTACATCAAGCTGGCAGGCAGCCCGCCGCGGCTGGCGGGCGTCAACTCCGTCGGCCTTGAGCGGCGCGGCTTCGACGCGGAGTCCCGTACCGCCATTGATCGTGCCTACAAGTTGCTGTTTCGCGGCGCTCGAACCACCACGGCTGCCGTGGCCGAGATGCGTTCGCAGTATTCCGGGATCGCGGCGGTCGAACTCTTGGCGCGCTTCGCCGAGACGTCCGAGCGCGGCCTGACGCGTTGAGGAGTGAAGTAATGAAGCCCATGCAGGTTGGAGTGTGGGGCGTCGGGGTATGGGGCGAAAAGCACGCCCGTGTCTATGCCTCGCTCGAAGGTGCACAGCTGGCCGGCATCTACGACCAGGACGCAAGCCGCGCCGCGGCGGTCGCCGCCGAATACCAGACGCGCGCCTTCACGAGCCCGGCCGAATTGCTGGCGGCATGCGAGGCGATTTCCATCGCGGTCCCCACCGTCGGCCATGCGGCGGCCGTCGAGCAGACCGCGGCGGCC
>JAYSRO010000556.1:0-22865 GCA_043720995.1 Candidatus Eiseniibacteriota bacterium | reverse complement strand
CCTGGGGCGCATCGTGGAGTTGGCGGAAAGTGCCGCGTTGTATCGCGGGCCCAAGCATCCGTATTCCGTCTCGCTGCTGTCGGCGATCCCGGTGCCCGATCCCGACAGGCCGCGCCAGCGCATCGTGCTCAAGGGCGATGTTCCGAGCCCCGCGAATCCCCCGACGGGCTGCCACTTCCATCCGCGCTGCTTCATGGCGCAGGAGCGTTGCGCGAAGGAAGCGCCGCCGCTGCGTGAAGTGTCGCCTGGGCACTGGTCCGCGTGTCACTTCGCGGAACAGGTGAGCTCGGAGCTCCCCATCCTCACCGGCTCGGGCGTCCAGGCGAAGTAGCGGGAACGGCGTTGGGGCAATTCCCCAAATGCCTGGGTGTTTTCGGTGGCGCCGCCGTCGGTTTTGGCGGCCTGGCGCTGCCCCGCGCCGCAACAGCGCGCGCCGCGCCGAGTCATGCGAGGCGCCTAAGACCGTGTGCTGGCAACGAGTTCACCCGTTCCCGCCGGGCCGCGTCGACGTGCCGCCCAGGTTTCGGCATCGCGATTGCGAATACCTCCTGTGTACGCGGTCAACGCGGCGCAGTCCCCAAGGCAACGGAGTTCGGAGGCGCGCACGTCGACCCAGCGAAAAAATTGAATACCGATGTGTTCCCTGAGCGACTCGTGATCGGACGGCGTTGGGCTGATCCCCCTATCGAGAGCGAAGGAGTCTGATTGACCGTCGCACGGTCGATTCGGGGAACCTTAAAGTCGGGCCCCGATCTCGCGGCTTAAGCCAACCACACCACGGCGAACGCCAGCTCCGCGAACGGGGCCCTTGATTTGCCCCCTGCAGCCGCACCGCTCTCGTCATGTGAGTTGTTCCGTGACGAGTCTGTGGAATCCCCTGCCCGTGAACCCTGCCCGTGAATCGTTGACCCCTCCGGGCTTCCCTGCTAGCGTGCCCCCGTTGACTCGGCAACTGCCGCAGCCACAACACCATCACGCTCACCGAAGGTCGGTCGTCGATAGTGCCTTGCGAGTCCCTCGGGTTGATCGAAACGCGCGGGTATGTGGCCGCAGTAGAGGCCGCGGACGCGATGTGCAAGGCCGCCCGGGTGAGTCTGTCGCGCATGGTAGTCACTCGCGACGCGATGGTGACCGTGGTGGTGCGGGGGACGCTGGCCGATGTGGAAGCCGCCGTTGCGGCAGGTGCTACGGCCGCGGCACGAGTCGGTGAACTCTTACGGCAACACGTGATTCCGGCGCCGGACCGAGACCTCGATCCGACGCTTCTCTCGCCCGATTCGTCAGGGGCCGGCACGGACCGCGAATAAGGAGATGCACATGTCGGAAGAAGCCCTGGGACTGATCGAGACGCGTGGTTTTGTCGCCATGGTCGAGGCGTCGGATGCGATGGTGAAGGCCGCCCGCGTCCAGGTCGTGCACTACGAAAAGATCGGCGGCGGCTACGTGACGACGATCGTGCGTGGTGATGTCGCTGCGGTGCGTGCTGCCACCGAAGCCGGTGCCGCGGCTGCCGCGAAGGTCGGCGAAGTCGTGTCGGTCCACGTCATCCCGCGCCCGCACGCCATGCTCGAGGACGTGCTGCCGATTCGCGTCCGCGAAGTCACCGGATCCAAGAAGTAGGCGCGCCGTGATTCTCGCCCAGGTCATGGGCACGGTGGTGGCCACTCGCAAGGATCCCGCGCTCATGGCGCTCAAACTGTTGCTGGTGCGTGAAGTGAACGCCCAGTTTGAGCCCGCCGGTGGATTTGTCGTGGCCGCCGACGCCGTCGGTGCGGGTGAGGGCGAGTTGGTACTGGTCGCGCAGGGGTCCTCGGCGCGCCTCACCGATGTGTCGCGTGACAAGCCGGTGGATGCGGTCATCTGCGGCATTGTCGACACCGTCGAGCGGGATGGACGGGATGCCTACAGCAAGCGCGCGGGAGCCGTTCGCTCGTGATGCGCCAACGCCGGGGCTCCCACTAGGCCATGTCGATCGACGAACGCCGCATTCAGTCGATCGTGGCCGACGTTCTGGGCCGCCTGGAGGGCGCAGAGCCCAAGGGGAACGCCGCACCCGCAGCCGCGCCGTTGGGTGTGCACGCCGATCTCGAGACGGCGATCACTTCGGCGTTCGCGGCGTTCCAGGCGTTTGACGGCACGCCGCTCGATACGCGCAAGGCGATTGTCGCATCGATCCGCGAGACGCTGACCGCAAATATCGATACCCTCGCGACGCTCGCCGTGGAAGAGACCGGGCTCGGACGCGTCGACGACAAGCGCCTGAAGAACAAGCTCGTCATCGACAAGACGCCCGGCCCCGAGGACCTCGAACCCATCGCCTGGACGGGGGATCACGGGTTGACGCTGCTCGAGCGCGCGCCGTATGGACCGATCGCCGTCATCACGCCGGTCACCAACCCGTCCGAGACCATCATCAACAACGGCATCTCGATGATCTCCGGCGGCAACACGGTGGTGTTCTGCCCGCACCCGAATGCGCGCAGGGTGTCAATCCTCACAGTCGACTTGATGAACCGCGCGGCACGGCGGGCGGGCGCTCCGGCGCCACTGTTCCATACCGTGGCGCTACCCTCCCTCGAGATCGCCCAGGCGCTGCTGCGGGACAAGCGCATTCGCCTGAACGTCGTGACGGGTGGCCCGGGTGTGGTGAAGGAAGCACTGGCCGCGGGTAAGAAGGCGATCACCGCCGGCCCCGGCAATCCGCCGTCCATCGTCGACGAGACGGCCGACATCGAGAAGGCCGCACGTGACATCACCATGGGCGCCTCGCTCGACAACAACATCATCTGCACCGACGAAAAGGAAGTCATCGCCGTCGCCATGATCGCCGACCGGCTCAAGGAGGCGTTCGCGCGCACGAACGCCATCGTGCTGCAACCGCACCAGACCGAGCGGCTGCGCGCCATGCTGTTTGAGCGCGAAAATGGCCCGCGCAAGTATGCGGTGATCCAGCGCAAGTATGTCGGCAAGAATATCGACGTGATCCTGCGCGACGCCGGGATCCCATGTGATCCTTCCAAGCGGCTGGCGGTGTGCGAGGTCGATGCGGACCACCCGTTCCTGTGGACGGAGATGATGATGCCGGTGGTCGGGCTGACGCGCATGCGCACCGTCGATGACGCCATCGACTTTGCGCTCGAGGTCGAGCACCGCTTCCGCCATACCGCCTCGATGCACTCGCGCAATGTCGACAAGCTGTCGAAGATGGCGCGGTTGTGCGACTGCTCGATCTTCGTCAAGAACGGCCCCAACGCGGCCGGCCTGGGATTTGGCGGTGAAGGTCCGACGAGCTTCACGATCGCGAGTCCGACGGGGGAAGGGATGACCACCGCACGTAGCTTCACCCGGGTTCGCCGCTGTACGCTGGTGGACCGGTTCCGCATCGTATGAACATCATCACGATCGGCGCCATCGAAACGAGCAGCATCGCGCAGGGCGTGGTCGCCGCGGATGCCATGTGCAAGACCGCGGAGATCGAACTGATCGAGGCCACCACGATCAGCCCTGGCAAGTACTGGGTGCTGATCGCCGGGGAAGTCGCCACGGTGAAGGCTTCGCTCAAGCGGGGTGTGGAGCTCGCGGCCGAGACGCTGCTCGACTCGTTGTTCATCCCGCAACTCCACGAGCTGGTGTTGCCTGCCCTGCGCGGCGTTGCGCCCGGCCCCGACGACGATGCGCTCGGCGTGATCGAGACGCTGTCGGCAGCGTCAGCCATCGAGGCCGCCGACGCCGCTGCGAAAGCCGCGCACATCATCCTGCGCGACATTCGCCTGTCGAACGGCATCGGCGGCAAGGGCGTCGTCTACCTGACGGGTGATGTCGGTAACGTGCAGGCGGCGGTGGAGGCGGGCAGGGCGCTGGCACTCAAGAAGAGCCTCCTGCTGCGCTCGATCGTCGTGCCACGGCTGGCTCCGCAGATGAAGCGGCGGATGCTCTAATGCATTTCGGCCGCGTGATCGGGACGGTGGTGTGCACCGAGAAGGTGGCGAGCTTCAAGGGCCAGCGCACGCTACTGGTTCAACCGACCGATAGCGCTGGCAAAGAGTACGGCAACCCGCTCGTCGCGGTCGACACGACTTCGGCGGCACCGGGGCAGTGGGTGTTCTACATCCGCTCGCGTGAAGCCGCAGCGGCCCTGCCGAACCCGGACAATCCCGCCGACGCCGCGATCGTGGGAATTGTCGACACGTTGCGCGAATGGCCGCTCGAGAGTGGTTCCCCGCCCCTTCAGAAGCTGTCCCGATGATGCTCGCGCGGGTGGTGGGCGACGTGGTTGCTACCACCAAACATCCGCATCTTTCCGGACAGAAACTGCTGCTGATCCAGCCCGTCACAGCGAGCGGCGAAGCGGCTGGACGCCCCCAAATTGCTGTTGATTGTGCCCAGGCGGGCCCTGGGGACCACGTGCTCGTGCTGGACGAGGGCAACGGCGCGGCGCAGGTGCTGGGAAAGCCCAGAGGGCCTGCACGCACCGTCATCGTAGGCATTGTCGATGCCGTTTCAGGCGGGGGTGAGCCAGCCTACCGTGCAGGACCCGCGCGGTCGTGATAGATTGTCGCGCGCGATTTTGCGGGAGATTCACCCATGCCTTTATGCGATTGTCGGCGCGCGCCTTGCCGGCCGCTGAGCCGTATGGCTCCGCGGTTTGTGCGTGCCGCCGGGCAGCAGATGATTGAGGCCGTCCAACTCGGAGGGTGAGCCATGACGAAAGCAGATCTGGTCGAGCAGATTTCGACCACGACGGGGGTCTCGAAGAATCACACCGCCCTGATCGTCGACAACCTGCTGGACGCGTTTTGCCGTGCGCTCTCGGAAGGCAAGCATCTCGAGATTCGCGGCTTCGGGACATTCAAGGTGCGCGAGCGTCGCGCGCGCCGGGCGCGTAACCCGCGCAGCGGAACCGAAGTCATGGTTCCCGCCAAGCTGGTGCCGGTGTTCAAGCCCAGCAAGGAACTGAAGGCCATGGTGCTCGAGCAGCAGGAAACGCCCGAGCCGGTGGCAAGCTGAGCCCGCACGGCCCGATCACGGCCGCGCATTCACCCTTAAGGAGAGCGGATGGGATCGGGAAAGAAGCGCAAGCGTAAGAAAATCGCCACTCACAAGCGCAAGAAGCGTCTGCGGAAGAACCGTCATAAGAAGCGGGTCCGCTAAAGCGCCGTGGGATGGCGGGGAGCGCCGTGCTCCCCGCCTCATCGGTCGTGCCCTGCACCTGCGCGGCCGCTGGATCTTTGATCCGTCGCGCCGGGGCAGGCAAGGGCGGTGCGAGCTTCACTGGCGCGGTCCCCACGCGCCCGATAACGGCGATTTCTGCATCGCCGAGATCGACGGCAATGAGCGCGCCTGGCTCGTCGAGGTCCTGGGATCCGAGGACCGCCCCCAGTGGGATGATCACGCCATCGCGTCACAGTACCGCCTCCACTCGGAGTTCCCCGCCGAGGTGGTAGCGGAGGCTGCGGCGATGCGTGACCCTTCCGCCCGTGAAATCGCGGGACGTGAAGACCTGCGTGACACGCTGGTCTTCACCATCGATCCCGAGGATGCGCGGGATCACGATGACGCCCTGTCCATCGTGCCCACGGCCAAGGGGCGTTGGGAAGTCGGGATCCACATCGCCGACGTGTCGCACTACGTCCGCGCCGACACCGCCCTGGAGCGAGAAGCGTTCGAGCGTGGAACGAGCACCTACCTGCCCGGGGGTGTGGTCCCGATGTTGCCGGAACGATTGTCGGCCGACCTGTGCTCGCTGCGTCAGGGAGTGGACCGGCTGGCACTGTCGGTGTTCGTGGTGCTCGATGTGGAGGGCCAGCGTCACGCCGTGCGCTTCGCCGAGACCGTGATTCGCAGCACGCACAAGCTGCACTACGCACAGGTGCAGCAAGTATTCGACGCTGCAGACAAGTCCCCTCAGGCACCGCTGGAGCGCGCGTTGTTCGCGTTGCGCGAACTCGCGCGCGGCCTGCGGAAACGGCGGCGGGCGCGCGGCTCGCTCGAGCTCGAGGTACCCGAGGTGCGCGCCCGCGTGAATGCGGAGGGTGCCCCCGTGGCGCTCGAGCGCCGGGCGCATCTCGAGAGCCACGAACTCGTCGAAGAGTTCATGCTGTTGGCCAACCGCTGCGTGGGGGAAGAGGGGGAGCGGCGCTCGGCCGGGCTGATCTACCGCGTGCACCCGCCGCCATCCCCAAGCAAGCTCGAAGAACTCGACGCCATGCTCAAGACGCTGTCGCTGCCGCGCCCGGGCCGCCTCGACAACCCGGCGCTCGCCCTGCAGACCCTGCTCGCGGTGCCGCTCGATCCCGCCCACCGCCGGCTCGTTCACCGGCTCGTGCTTCGCTCGTTGACGCGGGCGCGGTATCTTGAAAGTGACACGGGGCACTTTGGGTTGGCGGCGAGCGGCTACTGCCACTTCACTTCGCCGATCCGGCGCTATCCCGATCTGCACAACCACATGCGGGTGCACGAGTGGATCCAGGGCCGCCCGAGCGCGGCCTGGGATCCAGTGGAGCTGGCGCACCGAGCCGAACGCAGCACGGCCACGGAACAGAACTCCGCCGAGGCGGAACGTGAAGCGACCAAGCTCAAAGCGGTGCGGTTCATGACGAAGCGGCTCGGCGAGGCGTTCTCGGGTACGATCACCGGGTTCCTGCGCCACGGCTTTTTTGTCGAGTTGGATGAAATTCCAGTTGAGGGATTCGTTCGCGTGTCGCTATATCTTGACGACTACTTTGTGCTCGATGCGTCCGGGGTTCGCCTCGTGGGGCGGCGTACGCGCCGCAAGTTCTCATTGGGGGACGCCGTGGACGTGACGGTTGCGCGTGTGGACGTTCACGCGCGCGAATGCGACTTTGCTTTGGAACACACACTCAGGCGCCGTGGGCGCCGTACTCCTGGGAGGGTTTGATGCCGTCCAAGACAAGCCGCCGCTCCGAGCGCCGGCGGGATATCCGGGTCGATGCCCGGCTCAGCATGCGCCTCGAAGGACCGCCGGAAGATGGCCAGCTGGCGCAGGTTGTCACCGAGAGCCAGAACATTTCCGCCAGTGGTGTCTATTGCACGAGCTCGCACTTCATGGCGCCGCTGTCGAAGATCGCCCTGACGATCGTGTTGCCGCGCGTCCCCGGCAGCGGCGGGCGCCAGGACCTGATCAAGTGCGAGGGGATCGTCGTGCGCTGCTCGCCGACACACAAGCGGGGCGACCGCAAGTTTGAGTTGGCGTGCATGTTTTCCGAACTCGATGCCCGCCGGCGTGACCTGATCCAGCAGTTCGTGACCTGGCGCAACTTGCAGGCGCTGCGCGCCGCCACCGCACCGCGCAGCAAGCCGCGCGCAGCCGCACCCGTGCGCAATGGTGCCGTGAGCCGCGCCGCGCGTCCGGCGGCCAAGAAGCCGGCGACCCGCGCCGCGTCCGCCCCGCGCACAAAGCGCACAGTGGCGAAGAAGTCGGCGGTGCGCCGGGCGGTAACGCGCAAGCGCACCGTGAATTGAGCGGGCCAGCAGCGGCTTCCCGGCTTGAAGTGCGTCCTGGGCGGCCGCTGAACGGTGAGTTTCGTCCGCCCGGCGACAAGTCGATCACGCATCGCGCGCTGATGTTTGGTCTCTTGGGCGCCGGACGAACCCGCGTCGAAAATCCGAACCCGGGCCGTGACGCAGAATCGACACTGCGTTGCTGCGAGCAATTGGGCGCCTTCGTCACGCGGAGCATTGACGCCATCGAGATCGAAGGGCGCGACGGTGCGCTTGCCGAACCGGAAGGCGTCCTCGACTGCGGCAATTCAGGCACCACGCTGCGCCTGTTGTCGGGCATCGTGGCGTCTCAAGCCTTCGTCTCGGTGCTGAGCGGTGACGCCTCGCTCAACCGGCGTCCGGTGGCGCGCATCCGGGAACCGCTCGTGCAGATGGGTGCCACGCTATGGGCGCGGGGCGGCGATGCCTTTCCGCCCCTGTCGATCCGTGGAGCGAAGTTGCGTGGCATCGACTATGCGCTACCGGTCGCGAGCGCGCAGGTGGCATCGTGCATCCTGCTCGCGGGGCTCGGCGCCGACGGCACGACCACCGTGCGGATCCCAGGACCCGCCCGCGATCACACTGAACGCATGCTGAAAGGCTTGGGAGTTCGGCTCACCGTCACGGCCGAGGGGGCCGGCCGAAGCGTTTCCCTCGCGGGTGCAAGCCGCTTCAGCGGCACCTCGCTGCGCGTGCCGGGTGATCCCTCCGCGGCCGCATTCATGTTGGCGGCTGCCGCGATCACTCCGGGTGCGCGCGTGACCGCGCGTGGGGTGAGCGTCAACGCGACGCGCACCGGCTTTCTCGATGCCCTCGAAGCCATGGGAGCAACCGTCGAACGCGTTATCGCCGGGGACGCGGCGGGCGAGCCAGCCGCTGACGTCACGGTGCAGGGGCCTGAACGCTTGCGCGCGATCGAGCTGCCCGATGCGTGGTTGCCGCGCATGATCGACGAGGTTCCGGTGTGGGCGATCGTCGCGGCATGCGCCCAGGGCACCTCACGGCTCACGGGCGCCGGCGAGTTGCGCGTGAAGGAAAGCGACCGCCTGGCCGCGATCTGCCGCAACCTCTCGCTCCTGGGAGTCGAGACGCATGAGCAGGCGTCGGGCTTCGAAGTCACGGGAGGGAAGGTCCGCGGGGGAAGCATCGATGCCGAAGGCGACCACCGGATCGCGATGGCATTCACCATCCTCGCCACCGTCGCGGGTGGTCCCATCGTGATCGATGGCGCCGAAGGCATCGGGACGTCCGACCCCGCATTCATCGGGACCTTCAATGCCCTGGGTGGCCACGCGAGCTGGCACGTGCACGGGGGAACGCGATGAGCTTCGTGATCGCCATCGACGGTCCCTCGGGCGCCGGTAAGAGCAGCACGGCGCGCGCGGTCGCGCGGCGGCTCGGCATCCTGTTCCTCGACACTGGTGCGCTGTACCGGGCGCTCGCCTTGCGCGTCTTGAACCTCGGCATCTCGCCATCAGATGAGGAGCACGTCGTGGCCTGTGCGGACGAGGCGCGCATCGATCTCACCGGTGCCGCCGATGACACGCACATCGTGCTCGACGGCACCGATGTCAGCCGCGAGATCCGTACCCCCGAAGTGAGCGAGCTGTCCTCCCGGTTGGCGACACTCTCCGGAGTGAGGCGCCGGCTGGTCGATCTCCAGAGGGGCTTCGCCGAGCGCGGCCCGGTCGTCGCGGAGGGTCGCGACCTGGGCACCGTGGTGTTCCCGAGGGCCCAGGTGAAGGTGTTCCTCGATGCCAACCTCGATACCCGGGCCGAGCGAAGGACCCGGGAGCTCCAGGCCCGCGGGCTGGCCGCCTCCCGTGAACGGGTGCGCGCCGACCTGGCCCGCCGGGACGAACGGGACCGTGGCCGCGATGACAGCCCCCTGAAACAAGCCGAGGACGCGCATGTCGTTGATACGACAGGGCTGGACCTGGAGGGCCAGGTGGAAGCCGTGCTGGAGCTGGTCAGGGCGCACCCGGAGTGCCCCGCCGAGTGGGGGGCCTTAGGGCCGCCGCCCTTGGAGAAATAATGCGCCCGTACTACAATGCCTGCCGATCTTTGGCACGTGTCCTGTTGGTCGCTCTCACGGGTTGTTCGGTCCGCGGACTGGGCTTGCTCCCCCGTAAGGGCGGGTTGGTCGTGGCCGCGAACCACATTTCGTTCTGGGATCCACCGCTCATGGGTAGCGTCATTCCCCGCGAGATCCATTTTCTCGCGAAGGAAGAGTTATTCCAGACGCCGGTGTTGGGTCCGTTGATCCGAAGTGTGAATGCGATCCCGATTCGCCGTGGCGCTGCCGACCTGCGTGGGCTCACGCGCGCCATCGATGCCCTCAAGGCGGGCGGTGCGGTGCTGCTGTTCCCCGAGGGGAGCAGGATGCGGGACGGGGCGCTTCATCCGGCGAGACCGGGGGTGGGACTCATGTCGGTCAATGCCGACGTGCCCATCATGCCGTGCTACATCTCGGGCAGCAATCCGAGTAGCGGGTGGTTATCGCGCAAGGAACGCGCCCGGCTTGAATTTGGAACACCCCGCGACTGGCGTGAGTACGCCGGCCGTTCGACCGACCTGACACCGGGCCGGGAGCTGTACCAGCGTATCGGGGCCGCGGTGATGGAGGACATCGCCCGGTTGCGGGACGCCCAAACAAAGGCATCACACGGCGCGGCTTGATTCCGCGCTTATCTCAAATACCGGAGGTTTCCTCTACATGCTGGAATCGACTCAAGACACCCTCAGCCCCGTCGCGGATTTGCCGCAGCGGGCCCCTTCGCGTCCGCCGGTCATCCTCAACCAGGACGAGGATGATGACGAATTCACGCTCGAACAACGGGCGGAGATGTTCGGCCAGTACGAAGAATCGCTGCGCTCCATTGGCGAAGGCGAAATCGTACGCGGCACGGTGCTGGCGATCGACGACAAAGAAGTGCTCGTCGACGTCGGCTTCAAGAGCGAAGGCGTCATCTCGCTTTCCGAATTCCCGGATCCGGGCAGCATCAAGGTCGGTGACGTTCTCGACGTCTTCCTCGAGAAGATGGAGAACCAGGACGGCCTGGTCGTGCTTTCCAAGCAGCGCGCCGACTTTGTGCGCGTGTGGGACCGCGTCAAGGACGCGCACGACTCCGGACAGGTGGTGGACGGCAAGCTGGTGCGGAAGATCAAGGGTGGTGTCGTCGTCGATCTCTACGGCGTCGAAGCATTCCTGCCGGGTTCACAGATCGCCCTGCGCCAGGTCCAGAACGTGGACTCGCTGCTCGGCCAGACGGTCGCGGTCAAGATCATCAAGCTGAACAAACGCCGGCGGAACATCGTCGTGTCGCGCCGGGCGGTGCTCGAGGAAGAGCGCAACCGGATGAAGTCCACGATCCTCAAGGACCTGGCGAAAGACCAGATCCGCGAGGGCCAGGTCAAGAACATCACCGACTTCGGCGCATTCGTGGATCTCGGCGGCATCGATGGCCTGCTGCACATCACCGACATGTCGTGGGGCCGTATTTCGCACCCCAGCGAGCTGGTCAAGATCGGTGACAAGGTGCGCGTGAAGGTGCTCAACTTCGATCCCGAGAAGGAGCGCATCTCGCTCGGCCTGAAGCAGCTCGAGGCTTACCCGTGGGAAGGTGTCGACGAGAAGTACAAGGTCGGCGACCGCATCAAGGGCAAGGTCGTCTCGATCACCGACTACGGCGCATTCGTCGAGTTGCAGAAGGGCGTCGAGGGCCTGATCCACGTGTCCGAGATGTCGTGGACGCGCCATGTGCGTCACCCCTCGAAGGTCGTCAACATCGGCGACGAGATCGACGCGGTCGTGCTGAAGGTCGACAAGGCCAACGAGAAGATCTCGCTCGGCTTGAAGCAGGTGGAGCCGGATCCCTGGCTGACGCTCGACCAGAAATACCCGCCGGGAACCCGTGTGCGCGGCAAGGTTCGCAACCTGACGAACTTCGGCGCCTTCGTGGAGCTCGAAGAAGGCATCGACGGTCTCGTGCACGTCTCCGACATGTCGTGGACCAAGCGCGTTGCCCACCCGAGCGAAGTGCTCAAGAAGGGCGACACCGTCGAAGTCGTCGTGCTATCGATCGACAAGGAACACCGGAGGATCTCGCTCGGACTGAAGCAGGTGTCCGACGATCCGTGGCCGCACCTGGCCGCGGAGTACCCGGCCGGATTGGAACTCGAAGGCACCATCAACCGGTTGTTCGATCGTGGCGCGATTGTCGATCTCGGTAACGGGATCGAAGGCTTCGTGCCGCTGTCACACCTGGGACTCGATGATCTCAAGCGCCCGAACGACGCGTTCGAAGTGGGCGAGGTCATGATCATGAAGGTGACCCGGGTCGATGTGCCGAATCACCGCCTGATCCTGAGCGTGAAGAGCTGGCTCTCGGACCAGGACGACATCGCACTGGCGGAGTGGACTTCCAAGCGCAATCAGGTCCGCGCGAAGATCGCCGAAAACCCGCCCGTGGAAGTCGAAGTGAAGTTGCCCAAGACCAAGGACGATCCCTCGGTCGACGAAGAATAAAGCGTCAGGCAGTCTGGCACGCCGGGGGGTTCGTTTGGCCTCCCGGCGTTGTCGTGTCCAGCCGAGCCCCAGATTCCACCGTGAGGCCGCAACGCAGGCGCCGACTTCCCGTCACCGGCCCGGTTCCGTATGCTGCGGCCCCATGATGAATGTCCCGGCAGCACTGTTTGCGCTCAGCCTGTTCGCTGCGGCTTCCGCCAGCACACCGTCAGCTCCACCGCCCGACAGCCTGGCCCTCCGGCTCAAGCGTGCCGAGGGGGGAGCGGGACCCCGTGCGGCGGCGGATGCCGCGCTGGCGATCGGCCGCCTGTACTACGCGCGCGGTGACTATCGCCCCGCCGCGGATGCGTTCTCGCGCGCGGCGGCGCGGCTGGGTCCCGACCGCAAGGGAGAAGCACTCTACTGGGCCGGCCTGTCCTGGCTCGGGCTCAACTCGCCCAATGCCGCGCGGGCGGCGCTCGATGAAGTCGTGGCCTCGGGGCACGCGCGTCGTGCCGACGCCCTGCTGGCGATCGCCGGCGCATGGGAATCCGAAGAGCGTTTCGACAAGGCCTACGCCACGCTGCTGCTGCTGACTACCGGTGACATGGGACCGGCGGGACCCGCCGCACTCGACCGCATGAGCTTCGTGTGCGAACGGCTCCACCGCACTGCCGAAGCCGAGCGCGCGAAGGCGCGATTGCTCGCAAGCTACCCGGGCAGCATGGAAGCCCTCGCATTGGTCGCGCGCGACAAGGAGACTTCTGCCGCGGTGCCGGTGAGCGGCCCGGTCGCGGTCGAAGCCGGCCGCTTCGCCAGCGCCGGACGCGCGCGCGGACTCGTCGCCCGGGCCCAGCGCGCCGGCTACAAGGATGCCAAGGTGGTCGAGCGGGTGAGTGCGGCGACACGCAGCTTCGCGGTCCGGCTCGGCAGCTACCCCGACCGTCCCTCGGCGCACGAAGCACAGCTGCGCGCATCGAAAGAACTCGGGCTTAACGCGCGCATCACGGGGGACCATTGAGCGCCACCGCCAGCCGGCCACCCGCCGCGTCGAGCACACCCTTGATGCGTCAGTACACCAGCATCAAGCAGGACCACCCCGATGCGTTCCTGTTCTTCCGGCTGGGTGACTTCTACGAGATGTTCCTCGAGGACGCCGTTATCGCGTCGAGCCTGCTCGGCCTCACGCTGACCTCACGCAACAAGAACGACCCCGATCCCGTCCCGATGTGCGGTATCCCATGGCACCAGCGCGACAGCTACGTCGGACGCCTGCTGCGCCTCGGTCACAAGGTCGCCATCTGCGACCAACTCGAGGACCCTGCGCAGGCGAAGGGGATCGTGCAGCGCGGGGTGACGGAGATCCTCACGCCGGGGTCCGTGACCGGCGAAACGTTTCTGGAGCCGGCCGCGAACAACTTTATCGCGAGCGTCTGGCCGGGCGAGCAGGTCGGAGTCTGCCTGGGCGATGCCTCGACGGGAGAGATGCTGTGGCTCTCGGCGGGCTGGCTCGAGGCCGGCGAGGTATTGTCCCGGCTCGGCGTTTCGGAGTGGGTGCTGCCCGCCGCGTCGGACCTCGATCCGGCGGCCGCGACACGTTCCGAGTTGCTGCTGCGCGGCTTGCCGGGCGCGCGCAGCCCCGTGCCCGCCTCGCGCTTCGGATCTCTCGAGCTGATCGAGCGGCGCTTCGGCGGGGAGTTCACTGGGGCCCTGTCCGCCGCCCCCGATGCCCTCGCCGCTGTGGCGGCACTCGTCGACTATCTCGATCGCGTGCAGGGGGGAGCCGCGCTGCAACTGCGCCGGCCGGAACGCTGGGTCGACGACGAGACGCTGCGTTACGACGCCGCGACCGCGCGCCACCTGGAGCTATTCACTCCCGGCCCCGCGGGCGAACCCCGGCACACGTTGTGGCACCACATGAACGCCTGTGCGAGCGCCGGCGGCTCGCGACGCCTGCGCGCTTGGCTCGAACGCCCGTTGGTGTCGATCGCCGCGATCGATCAACGGCTGGACGCCGTGGACGCCTGGCGCGACGCGGCACTCGGGCGGGCCGCGTTTCGTGATGCGCTCAAGGGTCTGCCCGATCTGGAACGGCTCGCCGCTCGCGTGGCGTGCGCCAAGGCCACGCCGCGCGATCTGGGCGCGATTCGCGAGTACCTGCGCCGCATGCCGCAGATTGTCGCCTCGCTGGCTCCGCTGGGCGAGTCGCTGAGCACCATGACGGCACGGCTCGGGACGGACGCCGTGTTGCTCGCGCGGCTGGAAGCGGCGCTCGTCGAAGAGCCGCCACCGGTTTCGCGCGAGGGTGGCATCTTCCGCGCGGGATTCGATGCCCGCCGTGATGAGCTCGATGAGCTGTCGCATTCCGGCAAACGGTGGATCGCCGAACTGGAGGCGAGTGAACGCGCCCGCACGGGGATCGCGACGCTGAAGGTCGGCTACAACCGCGTGTTCGGTTACTACCTCGAAGTCACACGCGCGCATCGCGACAAAGTGCCGTCTGACTACGAGCGCCGCCAGACACTGACCACCGCGGAACGCTTCGTGACGCCGGCGCTCAAGGAACGTGAAGGGGAGATCCTCGGCGCCGAAGAAAAACTGCGAGCGCTCGAACTGGATCTGTTCACGGAGCTGCGCGGCGAGGTCGCCCACCACGTGACGGGATTGCTCGAACAGGCGACCGCGCTGGCGATGCTCGACGCGACGGCGTCGCTGGCCGAAGTGGCATCACGCTTCGGGTGGGTGCGGCCCACCGTGGATGACTCGGACCGGCTGGTGATCGAAGACGGCCGCCATCCGGTCGTCGAGCGCCTGCTGCCGGCGGGAGAGTTCGTGCCCAATTCAATTGAGCTGGATGGCACGCGACGCCAGATCGTCCTGCTGACGGGTCCCAACATGGGCGGCAAGAGTACCTACCTGCGCCAGCTTGCCCTGATCGTGCTGCTCGCCCAGGCGGGGTCGTTTGTCCCTGCCGCCAGCGCACGCATTGGCAGGGTGGACCGCCTGTTCACGCGCGTCGGCTCGGCGGACCGGTTGGGTGCGGGCCAAAGCACGTTCATGGTCGAGATGCAGGAGACCGCCGCGATTCTCAACGCGGCGACTTCGCGCTCCCTCGTGCTGCTCGACGAACTGGGCCGCGGCACCGCCACCTACGATGGACTCGCCCTGGCATGGGCGGTCACCGAGTACCTGCATGCCGCCGAAGGTCCGCGGCCGCGCACGTTGTTCGCCACGCATTACCATGAGCTGACGCAGCTGCAGCAGCGGCTCAAACGGTTGGTCAATGCGCATGTCGATGTCCGTGAACGCGGCGACCAGGTGGTGTTCCTCCATCAAGTCGTCGATGGCGCGGCGGACCGCTCCTATGGCATCCACGTCGCGCGACTCGCGGGACTTCCTCCCTCGGTGCTGGCGCGCGCGGAGGAAGTGCTTGCCGAACTCGAGAGCGAGCGCACCGTCGAACACCTCGGGGGCACTCGTGGCCGCGCGCGCGTGGCGGCGGATGCGTCGCAACTCGGGTTGTTCGCGGCGACGGAGCATCCGTTGCTCGAAGAGTTGCGCGCCACGGATCCCAATCGCCTGACCCCGCTGGAAGCGTTGGAGCGGCTCACGCGGTGGCGCGAGCGCTGGGGTTCGCCGCAGAACTCCTAGCGCGATAACCCGGGTAGCCTGCTAGCGGGCGCGTCGAGTCGTGCGCGATGCGGAGGACTTGGGGACGTTCCGCGAGGCAGGTTTCGCAGCGCCCTTCGTACGTCCCGTCATCGCCAGCGCTTGCAGCGGAATGAACCCCGCGCTGGGGACACAGGACTCGGCCGAACCGGGAGCCCCAGCGGGCGGCTTGCGATACGCTTCGAGCCGCTGCCAATGACGCGGCCGCTTCTCGCGCACCCACGTTTCGAATTCTTCGGCGGTGTGGAACCACGCTACGATGTCCGCCAGCGGCAAGCGCCGTTCGCAACTGCGCGGGTCGTACTCGCGGCACAGCCGGGGGTGGCGGCCGTAGATCCCGCACTTGCCGTTGGGCTGCAGCTTGCTGCACTTCGCATCGAAGTGGAGGAACCAGCGCTCGGGCTTCTCGAGAAACAGCCCGACCGCTTCGTGGTGCAGTGCCCACGACCACTGGTCGTACTCCCACGCAGCGCGCGGCGCATCGATCTCGACGGTGATGTAGGTGCAGCACTTGATGCAGCCGCTGCACAGGTCCGCGTTCTCGTCGGAACTCAGCGCGAAGGCGTCGCGCTCTTCATCCGCGCCGCCGCTCAATCGTCCTGCTTCCGCTGCTTTGTGGCGGCCTTCCACACCATGCCGACCACCGACAGCACCAAAGATGCAATGAAGGTGGGCATAATGCCATCGACCGCGAAGCCCGGCACGATCAGTGCAGTAATCCAGACCATCAGCGCATTGAGCACCAGCAGGAACAGGCCCAGCGTCAGGATCGTGAATGGCAGGGTCAGCACGAACAGGACCGGCTTGAGGAGGGTGTTGGCCGCGCCCAACACGAGGGCGCCGAGCAGGGCGGGGGTCCAGCCGGTGACGTGGAATCCGGGCAGGTAGTGCGACAGGACCATCATGGTGGCCGCGATGACCACGAAATACAGGATGAAACTCATGGCGAATTCACCCTCCGGGTGGGGGATTTTCTTCTTCGACGCGCCCCGCACGTCCGGTATACACTATTCAGGAGGCTGTTTCATCCTGCTGGCATGGATTGCCGCGGTTCATGCCGCAGTCGCCTCACCGTTCGTCCCACCGCTCCTAACTCCCTCGCTCAGACGGATTTCATGACCGAGACAACGCGGCGTACTGGCTTTGCGTCCCAGCGTGACGCAACCCACGGCTGGCTTCCTTGGATGCGCAACTGCCTGGCTGTTGCATGCCTCACCGGAGGGCTGGCGGTTGGGGCGCACAGTGCCCATGCCGCGCCTCAGGTTCCGGACCGTTTCACGGACCAGTTGATCGCCGAGGGCCTCGACGAGCCGACCGGCATGGCGTTCCTGCCGGACCACCGCATCCTGGTGATTCAACGTCAGGGCGCCGTCCGGCTGGTGACCGATGGCAAGTTCGGCGCGATCGACCCGCTGTTCGTGTGCGACAGTGTCGAGGCGGGCGGTGACCGGGGCGCCACCGGCATCGTCGTCGACCCGCGCTGGCCCGCGAAGCCCTACGTCTATGTCTACTACGACGCTACCGACCAGACGTGCAAGATCGTGCGCTACACCGTGGGCGGCGATCTCACCGCACCCTCGAGCCTGCTGCTCACCGTCGACCCAGCGTCGCGCTACACGATCATCCACGACATTCCCGATCTCAGTGAAGTGCATAACGGCGGCACGCTGCGATTTGGACCCGACAGCATGATGTACGCGGGGCTCGGCGAGGATGGCAATGCCTGCGCCGCGCAAGATACCTCGACGCTGCGCGGTGTCATGATTCGCATCGACATCCGTGGGCTCCCCAGTGGCCCGGGAGGCCCGCCGGATCGCAACCTGTTGGTGGCAGCTGGCAACCCGCTGGCGTCCCACCCGCTGGTGAACGCAAGGCTTGTGTGGGCCGATGGTCTGCGCAATCCGTTCCGCTTTCACTTCGACAGCGCAACGGGCAACATCTTCCTCGCCGATGTGGGGTTCTCCTCGTTCGAGGAGATCGACCAACTGACCGGATCGATGCCGAATTTCGGCTGGCCGTACTTCGAGGGACCCATGAGCAGCGTCCCCACTTGCTCGGGGAAGGTACAGCCGCAGGACACGCGCGCGCCGATTTACGCCTACGACCGCACGGGTTTCACGGCGTCCGTGATCAGCGCCGGAGTGTACCGGGGTTCTGCGTGCGTCGGCTGCAACTTCCCGGCGGAGTACGAGGGCGACTATTTCTTCAGCGACTTCTACGAAGGGTTCCTGCGTCGGCTGAAGTTCGACGGCAATCAATGGGCGCTTGCGCCTCCTGTTCCGGGCCAACCCAACTCCCAGGACTGGGGACGCGGGTTCGAAGAGGCCGCCGATTTCCTGCAGGCCTCCGACGGCAGCCTGTGGTACGTGAAGATGGGCGTCGACTTCAACCCCGGCAGCGGAGAAATCCACCGCATCGTCTTCGATTCGCCGTTGACGGATGTCGCGGGCTCGACCACGGCCGCGGTGCAACTCGCGTCACCGCATCCCACGCCGTCACGCGGTTCGGTGAGCCTGCGCTACGAGTTGCCCGCTGCGGCGCTCGTGGATCTCGACGTGATGGATGTGCAGGGACGGCTCGTCCACACCATCAGCCGGGGCTCACTGGCGAGCGCTGGCGTGCACCACGGCACATGGAATGGGATGGGTGCTGCGGGCACGCGCGTGGCGCCAGGCGTCTACCTCGCGCGGCTGCACGCGGGCAGCACGACCCTGACGCGGCGGATCATCATCATCCAGTAGCGGTGGCGGGACATCCCGCACCGCCCATCCGCCTTAGCGCCTGATCAGCTCGAGGCAGTTCTCGAAGCGCCCGAAGGACGGCATGAGGTACACGCCGTTCGCCAGCGAGCGGCAATCATCGAGCAGCTCACGCCCCAGTTCGACGCCCACACGCTGCCCATCGTTGCCCGCGGAGTGCATGCGGCTGCGCACGCTGTCGGGGATGTGGATCCCGGGCACTTCGTTGTGCAGGAACTCGGAGTGGCGGTACGACTGGAGCGGCAGGATGCCCATCAGCACGGGAATGTTCGAGATGCCGCCGAGCCGCTCCGCGAAGCGCTTCCAGCAGTCGGTCTCGAACACCGGTTGCGTCATGAGGAATTGCGGACCGGCGTCGAGCTTGCGCCGCACGTATTCGAATTCCGCGTCCATGTCCTCCGCTGTAGGATTCACGCCACAGCCGAAGGCGAACTGCGTGGGCGCGCCGATCGAAGTCCCCGCGAGGTCGGTGCCTGCATTCATGCGCTGCACGATCTTCATCAACCCGACCGCATCGGTGTCGAACACGGCGGTGGCGTTCGGGTAGTCGCCGAGACTCGGCGGGTCACCCTTCAGGCAGAGGATGTTGGGGATGCCCAGCGCATGAGCACCCAACAGGTCGCTCTGCAGACCCATCAGGTTCCGGTCGCGCGTGGTGAAGTGCAGGATGATCTCGAGCCTGGGAAAGCGCGCGCGCACCAGCGCGGCCAGCGACATGGCACTCATGCGGATGCGCGCCAGCGGGGAGTCCGCGATGTTGATGCAGTCCACTTCGCTCGCGTCCATCAGCGCCACGGCGTCCATCACCTTACGGGTACTGATGCCGCGCGGCGGGTCGACTTCCACGCTGACGACGAACTTCTCGCGCAGCTTGCGCAGCAACGTCGGCTCGCTGGATTCGGCCGCGGTGTCATCCGCCACGGGCGCGGGCTCGATGACGCGCACTTCCGCGCCGGGCGCCAGCTTCTCCGCGGGCAGGTGCGACTCGAGCCGCTCGCGAATCGCCTTGATGTGCGCGGGCGTGGTGCCGCAGCAACCGCCGGCGATGCGCACACCGGCTTCGATGGCGCGAACCGCAAACTCGGCGAAGTACTCGGGGCTCGCAAGATAGACGAACCGTCCGTCCACGTACTGTGGCAGGCCGGCGTTCGGCATGGCGGCGACGGGGACAGTGCCGGCAGCGGCCACGATCTGTTGCAGCAGTTCGAGCGTCGGCTGGGGGCCCACACCGCAATTGATCCCGACGACGCCCACACCCGCCTGCACCAGCGCGCGCACCACGAGTTCGGGCGTGTGGCCATACTGGGTGCGGCCGTCGACTCCGAAGGTCATCATGGCGATCACCGGCAGCGAAGCCGTCACGCCGCGGATCGCACGGATGGCCGCGAGAATTTCGTTTAGGTCCTGGAACGTCTCGAGAATCAAGGCGTCGGCGCCGCCTTCGACCAGCCCCTCCGCGGCCACGCGGAACGACGCCTCGGCCTGGGCCGTGGTGATGGTGCCGAACGGCTCGAGCGGCTTGCCGAGCGGCCCCATGGAACCGGCGACCAACGCGTTGACGCCGACCACCTCGCGCGCCGCGCGGGCGATGCGCACGCCTTGCCGCGCGATGACGCGGGCGTGTTCCTCGAGCCCGTGACTGGCGAGCCGAGTGGGATTCGCGCCGAAGGTGTTGGTCTCGATCAACTCGGCACCAGCCAGCAGGTACTCGCGGTGGATCGATTCGATCAATTCGGGCTGCGTGCGGTTGAGATCGTCGAAGCACTGGTCGAAGCTGACCCCGCGCGCGAACAGCATGGTGCCCATCGCGCCATCGGCAATGAGCGGGCCGCGGGCCAGCCGCGATAACAGGAGATCGGACATAGAACCAGCAATCTAGCGGCAGCGTGGTCCGAGGATCAAACTTGGCGGGTGACACTGTGACCTGGGAGGGATGCGCCACCACGGGCTGGTGCGCTGCGGGTTACCCGACGAGCCCGTACGGGTTTGGCGTGCGCGTCCGCGTTGCTATAGTGCGCCATCGTGAACGAACCCGCCCGCAGCACCTCGATCGCCGCGCTGCTCGCCTCGCTGACCTGCCTCGCCGCCGCACCGGCGTTCGCCACGCCCGCGCTGCTGGCGCCCGACGGGGTCCATCCCGGCGATCGTGCCGTCGTGCACACGGTGTTCGAAGGCGCACGCATCGACTCGTTCGAGGCGGTCATCCTGGGCACGCTCGACGCGGGCCGTTCGCAGGGCGTGACGATTCTCGGCCGCGCGACGTCCGCAAACGCGATTCGCACCGGCATCGCGCAAGGCATGAGCGGCTCACCCGTCACCATCGGCGGCAAGCTGATCGGCGCGTTGTCGAGTGGCTACGCCTTCTCACGCGAGCCGATTTTCGGCATCACGCCGATCGGCGAGATGCTGGAGGTCCTCACGCATCCCGACCTCACGCGCGAGGGCGATGCGAGCACGGGGATGAGCGGCGCCGAGCCGAGCGCCATGGCGGCGCTGCCGCACTTTCGTGAGATGAGCTGGGCCAACGAAGCGCCGTCGCCCCCACCGGGCACGCTGCAGGACACCGCACCGTTTGCGGCCGGGGCGCCCGCCGCTCCAGCGGCTCCGGGCGGACTCACACGTCTGGCGATCCCGCTCGCATGCGGCGGCATGAACCCGCTCACCACCGAACTCGTCAACCGTTGGCTGGGTCCGCTGGGACTGGCCGCGGTACCGGGAGGCCGCTCGACGACGGCCGGCCCGGGCGCTGAGGCGTTGGTGCCGGGAGCGCCCGTCGCGATCGACCTGCTGCGCGGCGATCTGCAGATGACCGCCATAGGCACCGTGACCTGGCGCGAAGGCAATCGCATCCTGATCTTCGGCCATCCGCTGTTCCAGGCCGGCGATGTGCGCATGCCGCTCGCCACCGCCACCATCACCACCATCGTGCCGAGCGGGCAGATCTCCTTCAAGCTGGGCAATCGCGGCAGGGAAGTGGGCGCCGTCACGCAGGACCGCCGTCCCGCGGTCGCCGGGACGATCGGGCCCACGGTGCGACTGTTGCCTCTCCGGGTGGATGTGGCGGGGACGACTGCCGCGCCCCAACGCTTCCGCTTCGAGATGATCGAGGATCGCACCCTCGCGCCGTTGATCGCTGGGATCGCCGGTGTCAACACATTGCTCGAGTCCGGCGGGACGGGCGCTGGGCAAACGGTGCAATGGACCATGCGCCTCTATCGCGCAAATGCGGCGCCGCTGGAGCTTCACGATGTGATTTCGGGCGACAGCCCGGTCAACGACCTCGCCGTGGCGTTGGGCGCACCGTTGCGATTCCTGATGGGCAACCCCTATGAACGGTTGCGCCTCGACAGCCTCGCGATCACCTTGACGACCACGCCGCGGCGCGAGGCATGGACCCTGCGCTCCGCCCGCCTGCTCGAATCTTCAGTGAAGCCGGGGGGCACCCTGCACGTCGACTGCGAACTCGAAGCGTGGCGCGGCGGCATCCAGCACCGCACACTCGAATTGCCGGTCGCCGCCGAATTGCCGGACGGTCGATATGCCTTGTGGCTGGGCGGAGGAACCGAACTGTCGCGCTTCGAAGCCGCCCGCCTGCCGGGGCGCTATCGCGTCGAATCGTTGGGCGATGCCTGGCGCCGGATTGCTTCCACGCGTTCTTCGGACGCCCTGTATGCAGGGCTGAGCGCGCGCGCCCCTGAAGTCACCACGGAGGGCCGTGACTACCCGGAGCTGCCGTTGTTCGCGCTGTCGGTCATGGCGGATGACGCCTCCGCCGGCGAGCGGATCCGCAGGGGTGATCTCGCCTGGCTCGCGCAGCGGCAGCAAGCGGTCACGGGGACTCTGCGTGGCGAACTGCAATTGAATGTCGTCGTGGAATCCCACGGTTCCCTGGCCCAGCCTTGAGTGGAGGTCGTGTGTTGGTTCGGTTGCTGCGGGTGTTCGAGTTGAAGCACTGCCCCGGTGTGTTTCGCGCGCTTTTGTTGTGCCTCCCGCTGGTGAGCTGCGGAAGCACGGCGTGGGCCTCCGATACGCAGTGGTGGGTTTCGGACACGCCGGCGGATCACGCCAAGGCGGAGGCCCGCGGCATCGTGGTGCGGGGCGATGGCTCGATCGAATTGGGGCCGCGCGCCGAAGTGTCACTCGGCGACTCGCTGACGACGGTGTGGTGCATCGCGGTGCTCAAGGATGGCTCGGTTGCGCTCGCCGGGGATCACGGCCGCATCGACCGTTGGACCGAGCAAGGCGGCATCAAGCCGTGGGTCAAGCTGCCGGTGGGGCAGGTGTTCTCGCTGGCGGTGAACGGCGACGGTGTCGTCGCGGGGACCGGGCCTGAAGGGCTCATCTATTCCATCGGTGCGCGTGGGGACACCACCCGCATCTGCTCGACGGGAGAGCGCTACGTGTGGGCGTTGGCGCCCGCAGGCGCGGGA
>JAYSRO010000555.1:0-1923 GCA_043720995.1 Candidatus Eiseniibacteriota bacterium | reverse complement strand
TGTCGATGGCGCGGTTGTTGGTCAGCCGGCGGGGCGTTCCGCCACGGGCGTCCAGCAGGTAGATCTCGGCGTTGCCATCGAGGCTCAGCGTGCAGGCGATGTCGCGTCCGTCGGGCGAATAGGCGGCGCTCGTGTTATTGCCCTTGCGCCCCGACACGAGGAACGACCGTCCTCCCTTCGCGGGCACCACGAACACCTGCGGGCCCGTGCCGTTCTTGTAGCTCGTGAACAGCAGCAGCGAACCCTCCGGCGACCACGCGGGCGACTGCACGATCGACTTGTCGTGCGTCAGCGTCGTGGCACCTGCCCCATCGGCATCCATCACCGAGAGTTCCTTGTTGCGGCCCTCGCGCGTCACATAGGCGATGCGCGTATTCGAGACGCCCAGCTCGCCGGTGAACTGCATCACCACATCATCGGCGAAGCGGTGCACCAGGGAGCGCCACGATTGCACCGGGCCCGAGTAGTCGCGCACGAGAATCGGGCGGCGCGCCGGCACATCGAGCACCTGCCCCGTGAGCTTGACCTGCCCGCCCGACACCGACCACTTACCGCCGATGTAGGCCTGCACATCGAATGGCTGCTCCCCCGCCACCCACGAGCGGCTCACCGTGAACACCGCGGAGCGATCGAGATCGCCGGCCAGCAATTCGTCGGCGTCAACGCTCGGAGCTTCCGTCGAGCGGCGTCCCGGTGAGGCGAGCGCTTCGCAGTGCACGCGAATGCGGACGAACTTGCCCTTGGTGACATCGATGCTGACATCGTCGGCGTGACCGGCCCGCGGCATGAACAGCGCGGCGAGGGCGATCAAGAACACGGGTGCGAACCAGCGAGTGGTCATCTTCATGGCGCCTGGAACTGGAAGCCGAAGTGCACGCCGAGATCGCCGCCCGAGTAACCGAGCGGCAAGGGCGGCAGCGGATCGCTGAGTTGCACGGCGCGCAACGCCGAGCGGTCGAAGAACTCGACACCGCTACCGGTCTCGAGACGAATGGAAGTGATACTGCCATCACGCGCGATACGGAAGTACGTCACCGCGCGCACCGGCTGCCCGCCCGCGAGCCCAGCGGGCGGCGACCACGACTGCGCGATGCGATTGCGCACCAGCGTCAGGTAATAGGTGAATTCGAAGTTGGAATCGAGCGCGATCGCTCCCTGCAGGCCGGACGAGCCGACCGACGCATAGGGCAACGCCGGCGTGGGTGTCGCCGGCTGCGGCGGCTGTTCCTGGCGCGGCTCGTTCTTCTTCACCGGCTTGGGCTTCTCGAGCCGCACGCCACCCGCGTCTTCAGTGGGCTTCAACTGCTCCGGCTCGGGCGCCTTGACCGGCTGCGGCGCCGGCTGCGTGATCATCGGCATCTGCGGCGAATCAAGCAGCGACACCTGCACCACCTCGGGCCCCGGCACGATGATCGTCGCCGGCGTGCGCACGAGGAACAAGGCCGCGACCAGCCCGATGTGAATGCCCGCTGAGGCGATCGTCGTTCCGCGCATTCGGCTATTGCTTCCCGCGCGGCGGCGGTTCGGTGACGAGGCCGAGCGATGCAACACCTGAGCGACGCAGCCGCGCGATGAGATCGACGATCACGCCATAGGGCACGCGCTGGTCGGCCTTGAGGAACACCGGCCGCTGCGAAGCGCCCGCCTGCGCCAGCGCCTGCTCGAAGCCGGCGTTCGGGACGATCTTGTTGCCAATGGCGATGGCGCGGTCCGCCCGCACGCTGACGATCAAACCTTCATGCACATCGAGCCCGTGCGACGTCACCTTCGGCAAATCGATCTCGAGGCCACCCTGCAGGAACGGTGCAGTGACCATGAAGATGATGAGGAGCACGAGCACGACGTCGACGAGCGGCGTGACGTTGATCTCCGCCATCGGACGGCGCGAAGGCCCCATCGAGAAACTCACTGCTTGGCCCCGCC
>JAYSRO010000554.1:0-1929 GCA_043720995.1 Candidatus Eiseniibacteriota bacterium | reverse complement strand
CCGCCAGCCAGCAGCGACTCACGCGGTCTTCTTCTCGGCCTTGAACTTGCGGCCGAGCATGTCGACGCCGATGTAGAGCCCTAGCAGCAGCGCAGCGGCCGCCACGAACCAGATGAGCTTGTCCTTGAGCACATGCACCAACGCATCCGGGTCCTGAAGCAGGTTCGGCTGGTCGCCCAGAACCGAAGCGCCGAACCACGCCAGCACCCAGGACCACACGAACGACCCCAGCAGCGTGCTAAGCGAGAACAGCTTGAAGTCCATGCGCGCCGCCCCGGCCGGGAGCGAGACAAGATGCCGGACCACGGGGAGCAGGCGCGCGAAGAAGATCCCCACCACCGAGTAGCGATTGATCCACTCCTCGGCGAGGAGCCACTTCTTCTCCGGCAGGAACAGGTACTTGCCGTACTTGAGGATGAGCGGCCGGCCCGCCGAGCGCGCCACAAAGTACGACAGCGCCGAGCCTGCCCATGAGCCCAGTGTCGCGGCCATCACCACGCCCCAGAAGTGGAACCGGCCCTGCTCGGCGTAATACGCTGCGGGCGGGATCACGACTTCGCTCGGCAGCGGAAACACCGTCGACTCGATCGCCATCATCACGAAGATACCGGCGTAACCCCACTGGTCCACGAGTCCAAACCATGTCTTGAGCAATGAATGGAACACGAACGCTCCTAGTGCTGGACGCTGTGGGGTGTTGGCTTAACGGGATGGCGCCGCGGTGGCGGCGGAAACAGTCTCTGCCCAGGCGAAGTCGTCGCCTTCGATCACCGGGCGCCCCCACGCGAGCAACGGGTCGTGCTCGAGCAGGATCCAAGCACCGTCCTGGGCGGCGCGCGTGAGCAGGGCGCGCTTCTCGGCCATCGTCTCGATGGCCGCGACGTCATAGCCCATCACGAACGGAATGCGGACGTGCGATGCCGTGGGGATCAAGTCCGCGACGAAATATACGGCGCCTTCGGGCCCATGCACGCGCACCAGTTGCTGGCCGCGCGTGTGGCCATCGGCGGTGAGGACCTCAACGCCGGGCCACGGTTCGCGGGGACCGTCCCACACATCGAGTACTCCCGCCTCGAGCAGCGGCTCGAAGTTCTCGGGCATGTACGAGGCGCGCTCGCGCGGGTTGGGGTCGCGGGCGTTCTCGAGATTGCGGCGCTGAACCGCGTAGCGTGCCTTCGGCAGGCGCGGCACGAGCTTCCCCTCCACGACGCGCGTGGACCCCGCCGCGTGGTCGAAGTGCAGGTGCGTCAGTACGACGTCCGTGACGTCGGTGACCGCGAGCCCGAGCGCTGCGAGGGATAGCTCGAGCGTGTGCTCCTCGAGCTCCAGCCGGTAAATGTCCGCGAGCTTCGCGCTGAATTTGTCGCCGATGCCATCGTCGATGAGAACGCAGCGCCCATGCCCGCGCAACAGCATGCAGCGCATGGCGAGGCGGATGCGGTTGCGCTCATCGGGCGGCTGCAGCTTCGCCCACATGGGCTTGGGGACAGACCCGAACATCGAGCCGCCATCGAGCCACAGGTAGCCCGTCTCGAGTGCGTCGATGGTCCAGCCGCCGATGGACTTAGGGTGCATGGTTGCAGGATTGCGGATGGCGGTGCAGGGCGTCAATCAACGTCCAGCGCGCCAGCAGGCCGCTACCTAAATGTGGATCGTCCGCTTCGCCACCGCCAGCGCCGCTTCCTTCACCGCCTCGGGCAGCGTCGGGTGTGCATGCACCGAGCGCGCGATGTCCTCGGCGCTCGACTGCATCTCGATCGCGAACGCGAGTTCCGCGATCAGGTCGCTGGCGCGCGGCCCCACGATATGGGCGCCCAGCAGGCGGTCGGTCGAGGCGTCGGCGATCAGCTTGACCTGGCCATCGCGTTCTTCCATGGCGCGCGCACGGCCGTTGGCGAGAAACGGGAACACGCCGGTGTTGACGGCGAT
>JAYSRO010000553.1:0-41994 GCA_043720995.1 Candidatus Eiseniibacteriota bacterium | reverse complement strand
ATAAAAGATCACCAGAAGCTCCTTCATGGATGTGCGATGCGAAGCGGGCCGAGCATCTGCGGTACGCCCCTTAGAGTACCCGATCCAGCGCCGCGATCAGCCGGTCAACTTCGGCGGCCGTGTTGTAGTGCGCCATGCTCACGCGCACCACACCGTTACGTTCGAGCAGCCCCAGCGCTTCCATGGCGCGGTAGGCGTAGAAGTGGCCGTAGCGGATACCGAGCTTCATTGCATCGAGCCGCGTGGGGAACTCCGCGGCATCGCGGCCTTCGATGGTGAAGGCGATGGTGGGGACGCGATGCGCAGGGTCCGCGCTGGTGCTGCCCATCACGCGCACGCCCTTGCGCTGCGACAGGAACTCCAGCAGTGGTGCCGCAAGTGCCGCCTCATGCGCGGCGATCAAGTCAAACGCGCGCGCCAACGGGTCACTCGCCGCGGTGGCGCCTTCGTGGTGATGCGCGTCGAGTGCCACGAGATAATGCGGGATCGCCGGCAGCGACGCGGTCAGCTCGTGCACGACATTGCCGGGCTGGAGCTTGTAGGGGATGTCGCTCTCGGGGATGAACGAATGGTTCTGGCCCTTCGCCGTGAGCAGGTGCTCCCGCTTGCCGAACATCAGCCCGAGGTGGGGCCCGAATACCTTATACAGCGAGAGGAAGTAGAAGTCGGCACCGATCGCCTGCACGTCGACGCGCCGATGCGGCGCGAATGCCACGCCGTCGACGCACGCCAGCGCGCCCGCGGCGTGAATGCGGCGCACGAACGCCGCCGCATCGTGGATCGTGCCGACGACGTTGGCGCAGTGCGTGAAACACACCAGCCGCGTGCGCGCGTTGAGCAGCGGCTCGAGCTGCTCGAGCGTCAGCTCCATCGGCGCGGGGTCAAAGCGCCATTCGCGGATCACCACGCCGTCCGCGGCGAGCTCGCGCCAGGCGCCGATGTTCGCCTCGTGGTCGAGATTCGTGACGATCACCTCATCGCCGGCGGCGAGCCGCGGTCGCAGGGCGCGCGCGAGCACGCGCACGCACATCGTGCTCGAGGAGGCGATCATGACTTCGTCGGTGCTCGCGTTGACGAGCCGCGCGGCGGCTGCGCGGCCTTCATCGACCAGCGCTTGTGCGTGCGCCGAGTGGTGGTAGGTGGCGCCCAGCTGCACCTGCCAGCGGCTCATGTACTCGGTAATGCGCTCGATCACGCCGCGCAACGGGACGCTGCCGCCGGCATTGTCGAACAGCGCCCAGTCTTCGCTGAGCGCGGGGAAGTGGCGGCGGGCGAACTCGACGTCGAAGGTGCGGGCGCTCTGCGGGTGAAGGGTCATCGTGGAGCCTCGGTGGCGGGCGGGAGCACCATGGCGCGCATCAATTCGTTGAGTGCGGTGCGCGAGTCCTCGCACAGTCCCGTGTGCACCGGGGACACCTGCAGCATCGTGCTGCGCGGTGCGACGAGCCAATGGAAGCGCTCGCGCTGCGACAGCTTGCCGATCGGACCGCTGCCCTCGCCGCCCGTGCAGATGCGCGGGACTGTCTGTAGATGCTCCTCGATCGTCTCGAGATCGGCGCCCGGGAACAGCGCGAGCACGCGCGGCGCATCGAGCGCCACGCACGCCTCGAGGAAGTCGCGCTCGAAGCAGAACAGGATCACGCCGGCGTTGATGAATTCCTCGCGTTCGACGCGCGGCACGATGCGGATCACCGCGTAATCAAACGATGGCATGCCGGGCATGCTCGGCCTCCTCGACGAACAGCGCGGCATGGGCGAGCCGCCGTTCGAAATACTGCGCATACGCGGCGCGGTGTGCGGCAGGGGAGTCGAAGTGCTGCTCATCCGCGAGCCACGCATCGGGGATCGCTGCCAGCACACCAGCGATGACCTCGGGCGTCAGTTTCGCGGCGATGCGCTCGCCCGCCGCGGCGATGTGGCTGGCCCAGGGCAGCAGCACATGATCCTTGATCGGAGCGAATGCATTGCGGCCATCGCTCGCGGCGGGGTCCCACGCGTGGTGGAAGTACAGCGAGGAGCCGTGATCGATCAGCCACAGCTGGCGGTGCCATACCAGCAGGTTGGGATTGCGCGGCGTGCGGTCGACGTTAGTGGTGAAGGCGTCAAACCACACGAGACCCGAGGCCTCGTCCGCGTCCGGCGTCTCACCGGCGGTGGGGTCGAAGGTGATGCTTCCCGGCAGGTAGTCCAGCCCGATGTTGGTGCCCGCGCTGTTGCGCAACAGCGCGCGAATCTCGGAGTCCGGTTCATTGCGCCCCAGTGCTGCGTCGACGTCCACGATGACGATCTCCGGCACGCGTAGTCCCGCAGCGCGCGCGAGCTCGCCACTGACGAGTTCGGCGATCAGCGCCTTCGCGCCATGGCCCGCGGCGCGGAACTTCACCACGTAGAGTCCGGAGTCGTCGGCCTCGACGATGGCGGGCAGCGAACCGCCTTCGCGAAGCGGTGTCACGTAACGGGTCGCCGTAACGGTGCGCATGGCAAGCAGCGTAACGCACTGGCGCGGGCGCCCGAAGTGCGGCACGGGCTTGCGGGAAACGCCGGGTGCGACGGGGCGGCAAGCGCTGCGGAACACGTCCCGGGGCACGCCCACGCCGCACGTGGCCGGACCCAACCTGCCGATCGTCTAACAGTACGCGGCCCCCGTGGGCGATGCCTACTGGGTGCAGCGCCAGAACGTCACGACGCCGACCAGCGGAACGAGCGTCACCTCACTGACACAGCGCCGGTCGCATCGCCCTGCGTTGGGACGGCCGCACCTCGCAGGGTCGCGCTGCCACCGGGTTGTACCTCGCGCGCGTGCGCGTTGGCGATCAGCAGTTCGTGCGCCGTCTCGTGCTCACCAGATAGTCACGCGAATGTCGTCCGTTCGCCACATCGGGTCGCCGGGTTTGATCCCGAACGCCTGGTAGAATTCAGGGATGTTGGCGAGCGGGCCGTTCACGCGCAGGAACTCCGGCGCATGAACGTCGCTCATGATCTGCTGCGCGAGGACCTCGGGGCGGCGCTGACCCGTCCACGCCAGCGCGTAGCCGAGAAAGTAGCGCTGGTCGGGTGTCAGGCCGTTGAGCTTCTCACCGCGCTTGAACTGCCCGGTCTTCTTGAACGCCTCGTAGCCGAGCACGATGCCGCCCAAGTCCGCGATGTTCTCGCCCAGTGTCGCCATGCCGCGCACGTGCTTGTCGCCTACGATGTATTGGTCGAACTGGTCCGCCAGCTTCATGGCGCGTGTGGTGAACTCGACCGAGTCCCTGTCCGTCCACCACGGATTGAGGTTGCCGTTCTCGTCCTGCGTGCGGCCCTCGTCGTCGAAGCCGTGCGTGATCTCGTGGCCGATGGTCGAAGCGCCGGCGTAGGAGTAGAGAATGGCGTCATCCAGCAGCGAGTCGGCGACGCCCGGAATCATGAACGCGGCGGCGGGCAGCACGATCTCGACCTTTAAGGGATCGAAGTAGGCGTTGTAGGTCTGCGGCGTCATCTCCCATTCGGTGCGGTCGACCGGCTTGCCGAGCTTGGCGGCCTCATGGCGGAACCCCCACTCGTTGACGCGCAACTGGTTCGAGGCGTACGAGCCGCGGTCGAGGTTGAGCTCCGAGTAGTCACGCCAGTGATCGGGGTAGCCGACTTTGCGATCCACCTTGCTGAGCTTGAGCAGCGCGTGCTGCTTGGTCGCCTCGCTCATCCATGGCAGCGCACGGATGCGGTCGCGATAGGCGCTGAAAATGTCCTCGGTGAGCTGTTCATAGCGGGCCTTGGTGGCGGGCGAGCAGTACTTCTGCACCCACACCTGTCCCATCAACTCGCCGATGGCGTTCTCTTCGGCGGCGAGCACCCGCTTCCAGCGCGGCCGCTGGGTCTTCGTGCCCGACATGACGGTGCCGTTGAAGCGGAACGACTCGAGCTCGAACGGGTTGCTCAAACGGCTCGCGAGGGCGTCGACGAGCCCCCAGCGCAGGTAGGACTTCCACACCGTGAGCGGAGTGAGCCGGACCAGCGAGTCGGCCTGCGCGAGGAACTCCGGTTGGCCCACGATCACCGAGTCGATGGCGCCCAACTGCATCTGCTGGAACTGCGCACCCCAGTCCAACGCGGGCGTGAGTGCCACGAGCTTGGGCTGCGACAGCTTGTTGTAGTTGGCGTATGGATCGCGCAGTTCTTCGAGCGTGCGCGAACGCTTCGCCAGCGCCGTCTCGATGCGCAGCACCGCGGCACTCGAGGCGCGCGAGGCGGCCGGCGTCTCGCCCAACAGCCGGAACATCGCCGCGACGTGCTTCCGGTATTCGCTGCGGATATGCACGGTGCCCGAGTCACTCGCGAGGTAGTAGTCGCGATTCGGCAGCGAGAGGCCGCCCTGCCCCAGCCGGATGATCATGCGCGAGCTGTTGCGATCGTCCTGCGCAACGTTGAGCGAATACAGCGGCCCGATCCCGAGCGTCTGGAACCGCGCGATGACGCCCAGCAGGTCGGCGCGCGTGCGGATCGCGGCGATCCGTGCCAGCTCGGGCTTGAGCGGTGCGGCACCCTGGCGCGCGATCGCGACCGAGTCCATGCCGGCCACCCAGAAGTCGCCGACCTTCTGCTCGTTCGTGCCGTGCGCCGCACCCGAGTGCGCCGCCGACTCGCAGATCTCAATCATCTGGCGGAACCCGTCCTCGCGCACCAACGACCCGATGCTCCAGCCACGCTCGGCTAAGGGGATCGGGTTCTGCTTGAGCCACGTGCCGCAGGCGTAGCGGAAGAAGTCGTCGCCGGGTTTCACGCTCGTGTCCATGTGGCGCACCAGCGGATCCTGCGTGGGGGACAGCGTGCCGGCGGAGGTGGCGGCATGCGCGGGGAGGCCCATCGTGATCGCGAAGGCGCCGGCCAACGCGAATGGCGCGAGGGAGCGCTGCGATCGTGCCAGGAACGTGGGCAGTAACATCCAATGACCTCCGCAACGAACGATGTGGGGTGATCGATCAATGCCGTGGAAGGCAGCCGGGAAAATCAAGTGATCCGACTCTAGTCCGCGGGCCGTCGACTCGCCAGAGCGCACGCGCCCAGCGCGTCATTCGACACCCACGAGTGCCGGACGCGATTCCGCCTCCCCAGTCACGGCCCGCGCCCGGTTCGCCATACGCCGCGCCCGTCCGGCACGTGCCGCCACCATGGCGCGCGATGCCGCGCGAGGTCGCGCGATCGGCTAGCATGCGCGTTCCTTCAGCGGCATCCATCGGTGCGCGAGCCGCAGGGGAAGTCATCAGGGTGCGCGCCACCACAAGGACCGCTCATGCGCTCAACGTTTTGCCACACACTTGCTCGGGTGGGCATCCTGCTTGCCGCCTTCGCTTGCGCCGCAGCTGCAACCGAACGCAAAGACGTGCCAGTCCAGTACACGTGGGACCTGACCGCGTTGTTCAAGGATGAGGCGGCGTGGAATCGCAGCCGCGCCGACCTGGAAAAGCGGCTTCCGGCGATCGGCCGGTTCAAGGGCCACCTCGGCATGTCGTCCGACTCGCTGGCGCTCGCCCTGGAGACCTCGACGAACTTCTCCAGGGCGCTCTCGCGCCTGTCGACCTACGCAAGCCAGTCGGCGGACGAAGACGCGCGCGACAGTCACCACGGCGAGATGCGCGATGCCGCCCGCCGGCTGCGCGTGGACTTCGGCACGGCCAGCGCCTACATGCGCCCGGAGTTGCTCGCGATCGGCGTCGCCAAGGTCCGCGGCTTCATGGATGCGAACCCGCGCCTCAAGGACTACCGCGCCTACATCGAGGACATCCTGCGTTACGCGCCGCACACGCTGTCGGCGGAGGAGGAAAAGGTCGCGGCGCAGGCCGATCGCATGTCCAGCGCGGGCAGCACGATTCGGGACAAGTTCAGCGATGCCGAGCTGCCCTACCCGACGATCAAGCTGTCGACGGGTGAGTCCGTGCGGTTGGATGACGCGGCCTACACGCAATACCGCCAAAGCACGAATCGCGCGGACCGCGACAGCGTGTTCCGCGCGTTCTGGCTTGCGCACCAGCAGTTCCAGGGCACCTTTGCGGCGACGCTGAACGCTCAGTTGCAAGCGCACGTGTTCGATCGAGACGTGCACCACTTCAGCAGTTGTGTCGAAGACGCCCTGTTCTCGGACAACATCCCGCCGCGCGTGTACACGCAATTGCTGGACGATGTGCATGCGAATCTGCCGACGCTGCACCGCTATCTCCGGCTCAAGCAGAAAATGCTGAAGCAGAAGGACCTGCGCTACGAGGACCTGTATGCGCCGATGGTCGAGAACGTCGAGCCCAAGTACACTCCCGAGGAGGCGATGGCGATCGTGCTCGAGTCCGTGGCGCCGCTGGGCAAGGCGTACGTCGACACGCTGAAGCACGGTTTCGCCTCACGCTGGATCGATTGGATGCCCTCGACGGGGAAGGCCTCGGGCGCCTACAGCACGGGCGCCTATGGCGTGCACCCTTACCAGCTGCAGAACTTCACCGGGCTCTACGATGAAGTGGGAACGCTGGCGCACGAGTCGGGGCACTCGATGCACACCTACCTGTCCAACACGCACCAGCCCTACCCGTCGCATGGCTATGCGATCTTCGTCGCCGAGGTCGCCTCGACGCTCAACGAGAACCTGTTGTTCCACCGCATGCTCGACCACACCCAAGACAAGAAGACGCGGCTGTGGCTGCTCGGCGCCTACCTCGACAACCTGCGCGGCACGCTGTTCCGCCAGACGATGTTCGCCGAGTTCGAGCTCAAGGCGCACGAGCTGGCGGAGAAAGGTGAGGGCGTGAGCGGGGAGTCGTTGTCGAAGCTCAACCTCGAGATCACGCGCAAGTATTACGGGCATGATCTCGGCGTCTGCAAGGTCGATGACCTGTACGGCGTGGAGTGGACCTACATCCCGCATTACTTCTACAACTTCTATGTCTACCAATACGCCACCAGCATCGTCGCCTCGAGCGCACTCGCCAATGGCATCCGCCAGGAAGCCGCCCTCCACAAGGGCACGGCGAAGCGCGATGCCTATCTCCAGATGCTGTCCTCGGGCAGCTCGAAGTACCCGATCGACCTGCTCAAGGGAGCGGGCGTGGACATGACGACGTCGGCGCCGTTCCTGGCTTCGATCAAGGAGATGAACGGCGTGATGGACGAGATGGACAAGCTGCTGAAGTAGGCGCGGCGCGCCGCAGGCGCGCGCCGGGTCAGACCACTTCGAGCGGGCGCATCAATCCGCTCAACAGCTCGACGCGAATCGTGTCGCCGGGGCGAACCACGCCGCCCCGGCGCACGATCGACATGACGCCGGCCTTGCGCACGAGGTTCCCCGCTGCGTCGCGCGCGAGCACTGCCTGCATCAATCCAGCGCACACGCCGTCGAGTTGCACGCAGGGATTGCGCAGGCCCATCACCGTGACGATCGCCTCCTCGCCGATGTGCAGGAGGGCACCACTGGGCAGCGTCAGCAGGTCGATGCCGCGCGTGGTGATGTTCTCGCCCATGGCGCCCGCCGCGACGGTGAATCCCGAACGCGCGAGTTCGTCGTGCAGCTCGGCGTGAATCAGGTGCACCTGCCGAAGGTTGGGCTGGGAAGGGTCGCGCGCCACACGCGAGCGGTGCTTCACCGTGACGCCCTGGTGCGCGTCGGCTTCAACGCCGAGTCCCTCGAGCAGCCGAATCGCCGCGCAGGCGGGCTTGCCCATCGTGTGCGTGGCACTGCGGCAGACGGCGGTGACGACTCCAGTCATGGGGGCTCCGGTGCCGCCCGGGAGGGCGAACTAGTAACGGTTTGGAGAAATGTGCCCCCGCGATCATGCGACCCTAAATCGCGGTGCACAAGTTGCTTGAGGGCTCCGGCGTCGGCCGCCGGCCCGCCCCAGAATGAGGTCGGAAGCCAAATGAATGCCCGTAAATGATATGATTCCTATGCGTTAGGAACGATTGGGAGCACGCGACTCGTAGCGCTGAACTTGCGTGTCATGGAGCGTGGTCTCGTGTTCGGGTTCAGTCGGGCCCGTGCCATGGCCCCGCTCGCCCGCAGCCAATCCAACTGACGCCACGCCATGGAGTAAGCACGATGCCGCAAGCACCGGACTGCCAGCGACGGCGGCCGACTACATTGAATAGCTGGGTCCAGGCCCGCTCGTGGGCCGTGTCGCTCACCCTTACGCTTCTTACGGGGTGGGCGGTTCCAGCGTGCGCCCAAAACGCCATCGTGACCGAGAACCAGCTCGCCGGCACAGCACCCGCGGTGTGGGATATCGCGGGGGTGGGCGAGACGACGCTGCAGGGGTATTCGACCGACATCAGCGTCAATCGCGGCACCACGGTGCGCTTCAAGATCAAGAGCACGGCCAGCGCCTACCACATCGACATCTACCGGATCGGCTACTACCAGGGGAACGGTGCGCGACTCGTCGGCACTGGCGTGGTGACTGGCGGCTACCCGCAATCCCAGCCGAATCCCATCACCGATTCCGCCTCGGGGCTGATCGACTACGGCAACTGGGCGGAGTCCGCGCACTGGGATGTTCCGGCGGGCGCCGTCTCGGGGATCTACTTCGCGCGGCTGATCCGCAATGACAACAACACCGCGAGCCACATCGTGTTCGTGGTGCGCGACGATGCGAGTACTTCGGACCTGTTCTT
This sequence comes from Candidatus Eiseniibacteriota bacterium, assembly GCA_043720995.1. Lineage (GTDB taxonomy): Bacteria > Eisenbacteria > RBG-16-71-46 > RBG-16-71-46 > RBG-16-71-46 > JANLWK01. The sequence continues at coordinate 33,369 of JAYSRO010000553.1, read as the reverse complement.
CCAGACCTCCGATGCGACGTGGCAGGCCTACAACGGCTACGGCGGCAACAGCCTCTACACCGGCACCGCGCCGTTCCCCAATGGTCACGCGGCGAAGGTCAGCTACAACCGGCCGTTCTCGACGCGTGCCGGCGGCGCCGGTGGAGGTGCTGCGGAAGACTGGGTGTTCAACGCCGAGTACCCGATGGTGCGCTTCCTCGAGGCCAACGGCTACAACGTGAGCTACACCACCGACGTCGACACCGACCGCCGCGGCAACCTGATCACCAACCACAAAGTGTTCCTGTCGGTCGGCCACGACGAGTACTGGTCGGCGGGTGCCCGCAACAACGTGACCGCGGCGCGCAATGCCGGTGTGCACCTGGCGTTCTTCAGCGGCAACGAGATCTATTGGAAGACGCGTTACGAGAACAGCATCGCCGGGACTTCGACGTCCTATCGCACGCTGGTGTGCTACAAGGAAGGCACGCTCGGCGAGAACGTGTGCAACACGAAGTGCGATCCGCTCTCGACCAGTTGGACCGGCCTGTGGCGCAGCGGCTGCTCGAACACGCCGCCTGCGGATGGCTGCGCGCCGGAGAACGCGCTGTCCGGCCAGATCAGCTGGGATGGCACGATCGGCACGATGCAGGTGCCGAGCACCTACAAGAACCTGCGCTTCTGGCGGAACACCTCGGTCGCCGCTCTCGGCGCGGGCCAGACCGAATCATTGACGCCCAACACGCTCGGCTATGAGTGGGACTGGGAACAGTTTCCCGACAGCTACCCGTCGGGTCGAATGCAGTTGTCGGGCACGCTGCTCAACAACCGCCAGCATCACCTCTCATTGTACCGCGCGAGCAGTGGCGCTTTGGTGTTCGGCGCCGGCACGGTGCAGTGGTCGTGGGGGCTCGATGGCACGCACGACCGCGGCGGCAGCACGCCGAGCGCCTCGATGCGCCAGGCGACGGTAAACCTGTTCGCGGACATGGGTGTGCAGCCGGCCTCGCTGGTCGCGGGGCTGACGGCCGCCACGATGTCCACCGATCTCATCGGGCCGACGACGGTGATCACCTCCCCGGTCAATGGCGCGCAGCTCTCGAGCGGCTCGGCGGTCGTGATCACCGGGACCGCCACGGATGCCGGGGGTGCGGTGGCCGGCGTCGAGGTCTCGGTCGATGGCGGCACGACGTGGCATCGCGCTTCGGGCATGGCGGCGTGGAGCTACACGTGGTCGCCCGTGGCGACGGGAGCGGTGACGATCAAGTCGCGCGGCTTCGATGACAGCGGCAACATGGAGGGAGTGGGCGAGGGCGGCACGCCGAATATCGTCAGCGTCACGGTGGTCGCGGCGAGTTGCCCGTGCACGATCTGGAATGCCGCGGCGGTGCCGACAACACTCGAGGACTCCGACACCGTGCCGACCGAGTTGGGCGTCAAGCTGCGTGCTTCGACCGCGGGCTTCATCACGGCGCTGCGTTTCTACAAGAGCGCGGGCAACACCGGCACGCACATCGGCAGTCTGTGGAGTGCCGCGGGTTCGCTGCTGGCGCAGGCCACGTACACCGGTGAGACGGCGTCGGGCTGGCAGCAGGTCACGCTGAATGCGCCATTCGCGGTGGCGGCGAACACGACGTACGTCGTGTCCTATCACACGATGGTCGGCCGTTACTCGTCGGATGGCGGCTACTTCGGCAGCTCCGTGGGCGGAACTCCGCTGCGCGCACTCGCCGATGGCGAGGATGGCGGCAATGGCGTCTACGCCTACTCGACTCCCGCGACGTTCCCGAACCAGACTTTTGGCGCCACGAACTATTGGGTCGACGCCGTGTTCACCACCACGACCACTCCCGACCTGACCCCGCCGACCGTACTGTCGCAGTCGCCGGCGGATGGGAGCTCGGGAGTACCCACGGGCACGAGCCTGACGGCGACGTTCAGCGAGGCGGTGCTGGCCACGTCGGTCGGCAACACCACCTTCGAGTTGCGCGACAACAACAACGCGCTGGTGGCCGCTTCGGTCAGCTACGACGCGCTCGCGCGCACCGCCATGCTGACACCCGCGAACGCGCTCGACTATTCGACCGTGTACACCGCGCGGCTCAAGGGCGGCGGCGTCGACCCGCGCATCAAGGATCTCGCCGGTAATGCACTCGCGGCGGATGTGATCTGGTCGTTCACCACCACCGCGCCGCCTCCGCCTCCGCCGACGGATGGTCCCGGCGGCCCGATCCTCGTGATCAGCAAGGCCACCAACCCGTTCAGCCGCTACTACGCCGAGATCCTGCGCGCCGAGGGCCTCAACGCGTTCTCGGCGATGGATGTATCGCTCGTCGATGCCACGGTGTTGGCGAACTACGACGTGGTGATCCTCGGTGAGATGACGCTGTCGGCACTTCAGGTATCGATGCTCACGGACTGGACCACTGCGGGCGGCACGCTGATCGCCATGCGGCCCGATGCGCCGCTTGCGTCGCTGTTGGGCCTGACGCCCGTGGGCACGACATTGTCGAATGCCTACCTGGGCGTGAACACCGCGCAAGGTCCGGGCGTGGGGATCACCGCGCTGACGATGCAGTACCACGGCACGGCCGACCGCTACACGCTCAACGGGGCGACGAGTCTCGCCACGTTGTATACGACCGCGGCGGCCGCGACGGCGAATCCCGCGGTTACCACGCGCAGTGTCGGCGCCAGCGGCGGACTCGCGATCGCGTGGAGCTATGACCTCGCGCGCTCGGTGATCTACACGCGACAGGGCAACCCGGCGTGGTCGGGGCAGAAGCGTGACGGCCAGAGCGAACCGATCCGCTCGGACGATTTGTTCTATGGCAACGCCCCGTTTGACCCGCAGCCCGACTGGGTGGATTTCAACAAGATCGCGATCCCGCAGGCCGACGAACAGCAGCGGTTGCTGGCGAACGTGATCCTGCAGGGCAACCTGCACCGCAAGCCCTTGCCGCGGTTCTGGTACCTGCCCAAGGGCCTGAAGGCTGCGATCGTCATGGGCGGCGATGACCATGGCGACACGGGCATGGCGCCGCGCTTCGACATCTACACCAACCAGAGTCCCGCGGCGTGCTCGGCGGACGACTGGGAGTGCGTGCGCGCCACCGGCTACGAATACCTCGGCACGCACTTCTTGAATGGCGATGCCCAGTTCTACAACAACCTTGGCTTCGAGGTCGCGCTGCACATCAACACCGGTTGCGCGCGCACCACCAAGGCGCAGTACGACTCGATCGTCACCGCCCAACTCGCGCAGTTCGCCGCGCAATTTCCCGGCATCCCCGCGCCCCAGACCAACCGCAATCACTGCATCGCGTGGAGCGACTGGAGCTCGGTCGCCGAAGTGGAAGCGGCGCACGGCATCCGCTTCGACACCAACTACTACTATTGGCCGGCGGCGTGGGTGCAGGACCGCCCGGGCCTGTTCACCGGCTCGGGATTCCCCATGCGCTTCGCCAAGTCGGATGGCACGCTGATCGACTGCTACCAGGCCGCCACCCAGATGCCCGATGAGTCCGGTTTGTCGTTGCCGGCGTTCTGCGACGTGCTGCTCGACCGAGCACTCGGGGTCGAGGGGTTCTATGGCGTGTTCACCGCCAACATGCACTTCGACACCTGGCCCAGCCCCGGCTCGGATGCCATCGTCGCCTCGGCGCAGGCGCGCGGCATTCCCGTGGTGTCGTCCAAGCAGATGCTCGACTGGATCGACGGCCGCAATGGATCGTCGTTCGGCAACCTGTCGTGGAACTCCAACGCCTTGAGCTTCACGCTCGCGACGGTGACAGGTGCCCGCAACCTGCGCGCCATGCTGCCGATGAATGCGGCGAACGGGCGGCTATCCACGCTGTCGCGCAATGGGGGAGCGGTAACCTTCACCACGCAGACCATCAAGGGGATCGAGTATGCGTTCTTCCCCGCGGATCCCGGCAGCTGGATCGCCTCGTATGCGTCCGACACGACACCGCCGGTGATCAGCGCGGTGAGTGCTTCGCCGCACGTCGACGGTAGCGCCACGATCACCTGGACCACGAACGAGGCCGCGAACTCGCGCGTCGACTATGGCGCCACGCCGGCGACGATGAGCCTGAACGCGAGCGATGCCGCACTGGTTACCAGCCACACCGTCACCTTGACGGGGCTGTCGCCGAGCACCACCTACTACTACCGCGTGACCTCCGCCGACATCTCCACCAACGCCGCGACCGAGCCGCCGCTGGCTTCAGCACCGTTGAACTTCATCATGCCGGCGCCGGCATGCTTCTCGGATGCGACGGACGCGAACTTTGCCGCCGGCACGCAGAGCAACACCGCCGTCGTGAACAACGGCGACGGCGAAGTCATCCTTGCGCCCGCGCTCGGTAACGAGTTCTCTGGCGGCACGCTCCCGGTGGACTGGGTGAGCAACCTGTGGAGCAACGGCCTGCCCGGCGGTGCGACGGTTGCGGGCGGGGGAGTGTCGGTTGCCGGCGCGCGGCTGACGCCCGTGAGCCTGACGGGTTACAGCGCGGGGCGCGTGCTGGAATTCACGGGGACGTTCGCAGCTGCGGCATTCCAGCATGTGGGTTTCGGCACGGGCAACAACACCATGGGCACCGCAGGCATGTTCGGCGCCTCGGCGCAGTCGTGGGCGATCTTCAGCACCGGCTCCACCGCCGGCCCCAGCCTCTATGCGCGGCTCAATCCCGGCGGCGACGTGAACCTCGGGTCGGGCTACATTGGCTCCGCGCACCGCTTCCGCATCGAATGGCGCGCCGACAGCGTCGTGTTCATGATCGATGGCGCGAGCGTGAACCGCCGCGCCGCAGCACTCACCAACCCGATGCGTCCGGGTGTCAGCGCGCTGCCCACGAGCCCCGCGATCAACATCGATTGGCTGCGCCTCTCCCCCTATGCCGCGAGCGGCACGTTCGCCTCGCGCGTTTACGACGCCGGCGTAGGCACGGCGTGGAACGCCTTGAGCTGGACAGCGCAGACGCCCGCGGGCACGAGTGTGGCGATGGCTTATCGCGTGGGGCCCACCGCGGTGCCCGATGGCAGCTGGGGCGCCTACGTGCCGGTCGCCAACTCGGGCGGGGCCGTGGGCGTGGCCTCGCGCTACATCCAGTACCGCGCCAGCCTCGCCACGACCGATGTCACGCGCACGCCGGTGCTGCTCGATGTCGCGTTCACCTGCTGCGGCGATGTGATCCCGCCCGTGGCGATCACGGATCTCGCCGCACAGCGGTTGGCGAGCGACACCAATGGCGATGGCACGCGGCAGGTGCGCCTGACCTTCACACCGCCTGGAGACGCGACCTCGGTCGAAGTCTATCGCGCGAGCTTTGGCAACTACCCGGAATACGACGACGCACCCAACGCGGGCTCGGTGCCGCCCGCGCCATCGTACCCGCCGCCCGCGAACCGCTGGACGCTGACGGGGGTCACCGCGAGCAACCAGATGGATGAAGTCCCCGCGCGCGACGAGTACTACTACGTCGCGTTCTCGAAGGACGGCTGCGGCAACCTCTCGAGCGTCTCGAATCTCACGTCCGGCACGCTCAACTATGTGCTCGGCGACGTGCACGACGGCCAGGTGGGCCACGAGTGCGTAGGCAACAACGTGGTGTTCACGGAAGACATGAGCCTGCTGGGCGCGCACTATGGCGTCCCGCTCGCGGCGCAGGATCCGCTGGGCTGCCTCGACATCGGCCCGACGTTGACCGGTGCGACAGACTCGCGGCCGCTGACCGACAACGTGATCGACTTCGAGGACCTGATCGTGATGGCGCTCAACTTCAGCGCCACGCCGCTCGTCGCTACGTCTCGCCTCGTGAGCCCCGCGCGCGCGCAATCGTCGGCCGCGGACGCCGTGTGGATCGAGGCGCCCGACGCCGTCGAGGCGGGCGAGGAGTTCGCGGTGCGCGTGATGCTCACCTCGAACGGCGACGTGCGTGGCATCTCGGCGCAGCTCGCGTGGGACCACTCGATCGCCGAGGCGCTGGATGTGGCGCCGGGCGACCTCACAAGCGGCGGCGCGATGCTGCTCAGCCGCGCTCCCGGCAATGTCGATGTCGTGCGCCTGGGGAGCGGCTTCTCGGGCTCGGGCACGCTGGCCGAGGTGCGCTTCCGCGCCGTGAGCGCCGGCAACCCGCGCGCGCGAATGGGCACGCTGCTGGCGCGCGATGCCGCCAACCATGCGATCGTGCTCGGCTCGACGCTCGCGACCCCGCTGCCCGATGCCCCGGGCCGCACGCAACTCGGCATCATCGCGCCCAACCCCTTCCGTACGCAGCTCGCAATCCAACTCGCCAACGCCCACGCGCAACGCGTGAGGCTGCGCGTCTACGACCTGAGCGGTCGCCTCGTGCGCCGCCTCATCGATGGCGACGAGCCCGCAGGGCGCCGGCTGGTGACCTGGGACGGCCGCGACACGCAGGGCCACCTCGCCGCGGCCGGCGTGTACATCGTGCGTCTCGAAGCAAACGAAGTGCAGATGAGCCGCCGCGTGCAGCTGCTGCGGTAGGGTTTCGGTTCGAGCGGCGCTTAGAGTACGGCGAGCCGCCCGAAATTTTTCGCACGCCATGCTCAGTGTCCAGTCGTCGTTATGCAAACTCTCCCCGGGGAGAGTTGGTGGGTGTGAGACGCGCGAACGCGAGCGCATTGCGCACGCGCGCCTCGGCCGCTCGTCGCTCGGCCGCCCCGCGCCACTTCTTCAATGTGATCGAACTCCAACAGCTCGCGCGTACAGCAGCGATGGCCCGCCTCGCTCACGAACGTGCACTGGCCGCCATCGCGCACCCAAACTTCACGCTTCACGTGCGCCGGAATGTGCCGCGGGCTCTGCGTCGCGCGACGATCCGCGCGCGCTGGGCGCGAAGTCGCTGCGAACTTGCGCTTCTCCAACTGCACGATCAGCGCGTCGAGCGCGCGATCGAAGACTTCAGCCAAGTCCCCCGAGGGCAGCTGGTGGCTCAGCAATTCTTGGGCGTACCGAAGCTTGTCGTGCGTGCAGCGGCTGACCGTGAGCTGGAGCGCGAACCGATCCGCCGACAGCGGTGACAGCTTCGTGCGGGGGCCTGCCGTCTGAGCAGCCTGCGAGCACAGTTGGTCATCGGGCGTGGTCGCAGTTGTCTGCGCGGACGGTTGATCAGCATTCGCATCGCCGACTGTCCCCGGGGAGAGTTCTTCACCGGCACCGACCGCACTTTCAACTCTCCCCGGGGAGAGTTGATCGCCCAGCATGGGCGGCGGCCCGGCGACCGCCTCCAGCTTCGCCGGCACATCCTGCTTCGGGAACCACTTCACGATCAACTGCCCGAGTTCCGACTTGGGCGCGTGAGCGGCCGCGGCAATCAACTCGTTTGCGTTCCCCGCATTCAGGTACGGCGACAACAGAATCACGCAACTGAGACTCAGCTTCCGCGAAGCCAGTGCCTCGAACAGAGCGGGAAACTCCCGCGCCAGGCGAGCCACGCGAATGCGCTTAAGGGCAGCCGGCTCCGACATGTCGTAGACGTGTTCACAGAACGCGAGGATCGACGGGTAGCCCTCGTCCCGGTACGACCGCCGAGCGTCGATCTCGCCGACGTGGGCGATCGCCATGGCCATCGCGTCGCTCTCGTTGCGATGGAAGACAAGCGAATCGCGGTGCAACACGGACTGGGCGAGGTGATCCAGCGAGTAGCTGTTCATGACGACTCCGCACATGAAAAAGGTCGATCGCGGGGACAATGACTTCAGGGGTGATTGTAGTGCGAGGGTTTTCGGCGCACGGAGGTGCGCGGAGCGGGCAAAGAGCAGCGCGTCGCGAAAACGTTCGTCGCCGACCGTTAAGTACGCATCACGCGGCGCGGTGCGCGCGCACGTGCGCGACCACGAAGGCATCCGCGGCGTGGCGGTGGTGGGGTGCTCGGAGTGCGTCAACATAAATATGCGTGAGTCACAAATTATTTTGCGCACCACGCACCACGCACCACTCGTCACCCGCTCATCGCGCCGCCATCGCAACTGGCCGCGCGCACAGTTCGCTTCCGCCACCTGATCAGCAACTCTCCCCGGGGAGAGTTTGCATGACGACTCCTTAACAATCAGGGCGGGAATGCGACGCGCGACGCGCGGCGCGCGACGACGTCCGCTTTGTCCCAGGCGCCGCGCCACATCCCACGCATCCGCACCCACGCTTGGGCCCTCGCACCCAATTCCACGCCATCGCCACGGGAGCACTCTCGCAATCGCCTGCAAACCCACGTATCCGCGCCCGGCCCGGCGATTGCGAGGATGTCTCTTTGGGACGCGCACCCCCTTGCCGCGTGTCCCACAGAGGGAGTTTGCATGCGTGCGAGGTCGGATCGTGTGTCTTCGCAGTTGAGTCGTATCCGCACATCCGCGGCAACGACCGCGCGGCTGCGGACGAGCGGCACCCTTGCCTTGCTCGTCACCGCAACCGCCGCGCTCTCTGCGACCTCAGCCTCTTCCGCGAACGCCGCGACCGCCGCGCTTTCCGCGCGCGCCACCGCCGCGCCTTCAGCGCCCACCGCGCGCGCCGCTGCGACCCTCGCCAGTCCTGCGAACGCGCGTACTCCGCATCTCCCCAGCTCGCTTCGCCCCGCCTCCCTCGAATCCAGCCCGCCTGCGCCGCACACCATCTTCGCGCCGGGGGATTCCGTCCTCGATGCGCTCCAGAACGACGGTCAGCCGATCGAAGTCGGCATGAAGTTCCGCGCCGAAACCGATGGCGTGGTGACAGCAGTGCGTTTCTACAAGCAGCCGGGTAACGGGGGCGTGCACATCGGCCACCTGTGGTCGGCGAGCGGCGCGCTGCTGGCGGAAGCGACCTTCGACGAAGTGACCGCTGCGGGCTGGCAGAGCGCGACGTTCTCGATCCCGGTCGCACTCGCGGCAGGGACGACCTGCACCATCTCGTGCTTCAGCGCCGACGGGAACTACTCGGCGACACCGTACTTCTTCACCACCGACATCGCGCAGGGTCCGCTCACGGCACTCGGCGACGCCTCGGCCCTGGGCAATGGCGTCTACACCTACACGACTTCGCCGGCGTTCCCCGCCTTGAGCTGGCAAGCCTGCAACTACTGGGTCGACGTCCAGTTCGTCTCGCCGCAATCGCCGATGGTACTGCTGACCGCGCCGTTGGCGGGCGCGATCGATGCCCCGGTGCCTTCCGACATCAGCGTGCGCATGAGCGCAGCACTCGATCCCACGTCGCTCAATGCCACGACGTGCGAACTCCGCACCGCCGGCGGCACGCCCGTCGCCGCGAGCGTCTCGTACGATTCGGCGACGCGCACCATCGTGCTGCACCCCGTTTCGCCGCTGGCTGTTGCGAGCACGTACACCGCGCGTCTGCGCGGCGGCTCCAGCGGCGCGGCAATCCACGGGACCAACAACATCGCTATGCCCGACGACTTCAGCTGGTCGTTCACCACCGCACCCACCGCGCGCCCCGAACCGCGCGGCTGGGTCGCGGGGGACCCGCACGTGCACCGCAGCTGCGGCGGCACGCCGGTGAGCATGGCCACGATCCATGACGCCATGGTCGCGCAGGACATCGATATCGTCGCCTTGCTCGCCGACATGGGCAACGGCGAAGTACAGAGCGCTGCGGCCGACTTGCCGCAGGTCACTAACCTCGACGCGCCGGTTTCGACGCCGGGTCGCACCGTGCACTGGGATGCCGAGTGGCACTGGGACGCCGTCTATTCGCAGTATTCGCACCAGGCGCTCGGCGGTCACATTCTGGGCCTTGGCCTGAGCGAGGCGCACACCATCTGGGACGAAGCGACCGGCGCGATCATCGCCTGGGCGCGCGATCAGGGCGGCATCGCCGGCTTCGCGCACATGCAGTATCTCGATGAGGGCATTCCGCAGACGCTGAGCTGCTGCGCGCCGATCGAGTACCCGGTCGAAGTGGCGCTGGGCTCGGCGGACTTCATCTCGGAAGACGTCAACGGCAGCGATGCCGCGCTCCACCACTGGTACCGCCTGCTGAATTGCGGCTTCCGTCCGGGCTTCGCCGCGGGCTCCGACTACCCGTGCGAGTCGTCGATCGGCCGCCTGCTCACCTACGCCGAAACGCCGGCCGGGGCCAATGATTACAAGGGCTGGGTCAACGCCATCGCGCACGGCCGCACCGTGATTTCACGCAATGGCCGCAACGAATTCTTGGCACTTCGCGTCAACAACACGGCGACGCCCGGCGATGACGTGGCGCTGCCCGTCGCGGGTTCGGTGCAGGTCTCGGCGACGTGGACTTCGCGCCAGTCGCTGTCGCGCACCGTGGAGCTGGTGTGCAATGGCGTCGTCGTCGCGAGCAAGGCGTGCCACGCCGCACCGGGGGCAGCCGACAGCATCACCGCCACGCTGCCGTTCGCCCGCAGCGGTTGGGTTTGCGCGCGCGTCATGGGTCCCGATGGCCACGAGGTCCACACCGGCGCGGTCTACGTCACGGTGGCCGGCGGCCCCGTACGCGCCAGCGCCCTCGACGCCCAGTTCTACGTGCAGTGGCTCGACCAGCTGATTCTCAAGACTTCTCCGGGCGGGGAGTGGAACGGTTACTTCGAGACCAGTCTCGAGGCCACGCAGGTCCGCTACCAGGCCGCGCGCACGGTGTTCCAGCAGATCGCGGCCGAGGCCGGTTCGCCACTGGCTGTAGCGCTGCCCGCGTTGGCTCCCGAGGTCTTGCGCATGGGGGCGATTCACCCCAATCCCAGCCGCGGGGCCCTCGAGATTCCCTTCACGCTTCCGCGTGGCGGCGCCGTACGGCTCGCCCTGTTCGACCTGGCGGGGCGGAGGGTGCGCCAGCTGCTCGACCAGACTGAAACCGCGGGAGCGCACCGGGTGACGTGGGATGGCCTGACGGAGGCCGGTCAGCCGGCCAGCACCGGCGTTTACCTCGTGCGGTGCGAGTCGGGGGGGCAGATCGAAACGCGCAGAATCCAGCTGTTGCGCTGAGCAACGCAATGCCCGAACAGGGGTTGGCTCACCCATCGACCTCCCGCGACCTTGGGGGGTGGGGGGAATGCTCCAGCGTCTGCGCTCCCCGCCCCACATTTCCCGCGGGCGGAAACCGGACGCTCGAGCGCTTCCCGACTTGGCCCGGATCCGCAGCAAAAACGACCTTGCAGCTTGATCGGCCCCAGGTGCCCAAAACACCGCCCTGGGCGGCCCTGCTCCCCCTAATGCCATGGGGTCCATCGGGTTCGGCCGACCGGTGCGGACCGCACGACGCCCGTTGCAGGTTTCCGCGTGCCAGCCGTCGGAGCGGAATCGTGACGGACCAGCCCGCCGGCTCCCAAAACGGAACGGATCATGCGTGGATGAATTGCTATAGGGCTGACGGATTCGGACGGATTGCGATTGACCCACGCGGTGAACGAGGAGATAACTTGCGCGTCCTGGAATTGTTCCTGAACTCCAAGATCGTCGGCGAATCTGCCGCGACTTCCGGGGCCCAGCCTTTCGGCCGCGTTGCTACCGAATTCCCCGCTCCGGCTGCTGGTTCACTCCTCCACTGTGCGGCATCCCTGGGAGACTCGACGATGAGGTGTGACTCGGATCACCGTGCCCGGCGGCACCGATCTGACTCGATGCATGCACGGCCACTCTTACAGGCCGTGTTGCTCGCGTTTACGATTCTTCTTGCGGGTGTGGGACAGGCCGCCGCCCAGAATGCCATCGTCACCGAGAATCAGCTGCCGGGCAACGATTCTTCGGAATGGGATGTCACGGGCAAGGGTGATCCGTCGATCCAGGGTTTTGCCACCGCGATCAGTGTGAACAAGGGCGACACCGTCCGCTTCAAGATCAACTCGGACGCTGCCAGCTACCACGTCGACCTCTACCGTCTGGGTTACTACGGCGGCCAGGGCGCGCGCCGTGTCGGCTCAGGCGTCGTGACCGCCACGCTGCCGCAGACGCAGCCGGCTCCGCTGAGCGATGCTGCGACGGGCCTCGTCGATTGCGGCAACTGGTCGGAGTCCGCGCACTGGGACGTTCCGGCGAGCGCGGTGTCGGGCATCTATCTCGCGCGGCTCGTGCGCGCCGACACGCAGGGCGCCAGCCACATCGTGTTCATCGTGCGCGACGACAGCAGTCACTCCGCGGTGTTGTTCAAGACCGCCGATGCCACGTGGCAGGCCTACAACGTCTATGGCGGCAACAGCCTCTACCTCGGCACCACCAGTTTCCCTGCGGGTCATGCCGCGAAGGTCAGCTACAACCGCCCGTTCTGGACGCGCAGCGGCGGCGGTGGCAGCACCTCGAGCGAAGACTGGCTGTTCAACTCCGAAGTCCCGATGCTGCGCTGGCTCGAAGCGAACGGTTACGACGTGAGCTATTCGACCGACGTCGACACCGACCGCCGCGGACTGTTGATCGCCCGTCACCAGGTGTTCATGGCCGTGGGCCACGACGAGTACTGGTCGGCGACCGCGCGCGCGAACGTCACCTCGGCGCGTGATGCCGGCGTGCACCTCGCGTTCTTCGACGGCAACGAGATGTACTGGAAGACGCGCTTCGAAGCGAGCATCGACGCCTCGGGCACCTCGTACCGCACGCTGGTCTGCTACAAGGAAGGCACGCTCGGCGAGAACGTCTGCGGCGGCAAGTGCGATCCGGTCGTCAACTCGTGGACCGGTCTGTGGCGTGATGGCTGCGGCTTCAGCGGCACCGCCGACGGTTGCCGCCCCGAAAATTCGCTGACCGGCCAGATGAGCTGGGACGGCACCGTGGGCGCGATCCAGGTTCCGGACGGCTACCGCCACCTGCGCTTCTGGCGGCACACGAACATTTCCACGCTCGGCACCGGCCAAGTCGCGACGCTGTCGCCGAACTCGCTGGGTTACGAGTGGGATTACGAGCAGCACCCGGAGAATCTGCCGGCCGGCCGCATCGAACTTTCGAGCACGACCTTGAATGGCAAGACGCACCGCCTCTCACTTTACCGCGCGGCCAGCGGCGCGCTGGTGTTCGGCGCCGGCACCGTGCAGTGGTCGTGGGGTCTCGACTCGCATCACGACGGCTTGGCGAGTGCAACCAGCCCGGCGATGCAGCAGGCGACGCTCAACCTGCTCGCCGACATGGGCGTGCAGCCGGGCTCGATCCAGGCGGGTCTCACCGCGACCCCGGGCACGACCGATGTCACCGCTCCGGTCAGCGTCATCACCTCGCCGGTCAACGGCTCCTCGATCACCAAGGGCCTGCCGATCTCCGTCTCGGGCAGCGCGACCGACGCCGATGGGGCCGTGGCGGGCCTCGAAGTCTCGATCAACGGCGGCGCCACGTGGCACCGCGCGACGGGTACCGCGAGCTGGACCTACGACTGGACGCCCACCGCGAATGGTGTGGTGACGATCAAGTCGCGCGCCTTCGACGACAGCGGCAACATGGAATCGACGACGCAGTCCTCGCGGCCGAACGTCGTCTCCAACGAAGTGATGCAGCCCAAGTCGGTCACCGAGGGCCCGGGCGGGCCGATCCTGGTGATCACCACGGCGGCCAACCCCTTCAGCCAGTACTACGCCGAGATCCTGCGTGCCGAGGGCTTCAACGCCTTCAGCACCATGGACCTCTCGCTGGTCGACGCGACCGTGCTCAACAACTACGACGTCGTGATCCTGGGCGAAATGAGCCTGAGCGCTTCGCAGGTCACGCTGCTCGGCAGCTGGACCAACGCCGGTGGCGTCCTCGTCGCGATGAAGCCGGACGGCCAGCTCTCAAGCCTGCTCGGCCTGACGCCGGCCGGCGGCACGCTGGCGAATGCCTACCTGCTGGTCAACACCGCGGCGGGCCCGGGCGTCGGCATCGTCAATGAGACGATGCAGTACCACGGCATCGCCGACCGCTACTCATTGAATGGCGCCACCAGCGTTGCGACGCTGTACACCGATGCCAACACCGCCACGACCAACCCGGCCGTGTCGATGCGCACGGTGGGCGCGAGCGGTGGACAGGCCATCGCCTGGACCTACGACCTCGCGCGCTCGATCGTGTACACACGCCAGGGCAATCCGGCGTGGGTGGGGCAGAAGCGTGACGGCCAGATCGAGCCGATCCGTTCGGACGACTTGTTCTTCGGCGCCGCTTCGGGTGACCCGCAGGCGGACTGGGTCGACCTCGGCAAGGTCGCCATCCCGCAGGCCGACGAACAGCAGCGCCTGCTCGCCAACGTCATCACCAAGGGCATGCTCCACCGCAAGCCGATGCCGCGGTTCTGGTACCTGCCCAAGGGCCTGAAGGCCGCCGTCGTGATGACCGGCGACAACCACAGTGATCTAGGCATGCAGCCGCGCTTCGACATCTACCGCAACCAGAGCCCGGCCGAGTGTTCGCCGGACGACTGGGAGTGCGTGCGCGCCACCGGTTACATGTATGTCGGCACCTCGTTCACGGACGCGCAGGCGCAGTTCTACAACAGTCTCGGCTTCGAAGTGTCGCTGCACATCAACAGCGGCTGCGCGCGCACGACGCCGGCCGAATACGACGCCTACGTTACGAGCCAGGTCGCGAACTTCGTCTCGGTGCTGCCTGGCATCCCGGCGCCTTTGTCGAACCGCAACCACTGCATCGCCTGGAGCGACTGGAGTTCGGTGGCCGAAGTCGAGTCCGCGCATGGCATCCGTCTCGATACCAGCTACTACTATTGGCCGTCGTCGTGGGTGCAGAACCGCCCGGGCATGTTCACCGGCTCGGGCTTCCCGATGCGCTTCGCCAAGCTCGATGGTTCCATGATCGATTGCTACCAGGCCGCGACGCAGATGACCGACGAGGCCGGCCAGAGCTACCCGCAGTTCTGTGACGTGCTGCTCGACCGTGCCATTGGCGCGGAAGGCTACTATGGCGTGTTCACCACCAACATGCACTTCGACCTGTCGCCCGAGCTGATGTCGGACCAGATCGTCGCCTCGGCGCAGGCGCGCGGCGTCCCGGTGATCTCGGCCAAGCAGCTGCTGGCCTGGACGGATGGCCGCAACGGCTCGTCGTTCAACAATCTCGTGTGGAGCTCGAACGCCCTGAGCTTCTCGATCGCGGTGGCCGCGGGCTCGCGTAACATGCGCGGCATGGTGCCGGTGCTTTCAGGCATAGGGCCGCTGGGCACGCTTACCCGCAATGGTTCGCCGGTGAGCGTCACGACCCAGACCATCAAGGGCATCGACTACGCGTTCTTCCCGGCCGACGCCGGCAACTATGTCGCCACCTACATCGCGGACGTCACGCCGCCGGCGATCAGCAACGTGCAGGTCTCGCCGAACATCGGCGGCACCGCCACCGTGACGTGGACGACGGACGAGAGCTCCACCTCGCGGGTCGACTACGGCACCGCGGCCGGCTCACTGGCGCTCAACACCGGCAACGTGACGATGTCGACGAGCCACAGCATCACGCTGAGCGGTCTGTCGACGAGCACGACCTACTACTTCCGCGTTACCTCGGCCGATGCTTCGCTCAACAGCGCGACCGTGACGCCGGCCCCGCAGGCCCCGCTGTCGTTCACCACGCCTTCGCCGTCGTGCTTCCTCGATGACCTGGCCACCGACTTCGCGGCCGGTTCGACGGGCGGCAGCACGACCGTGACGCTCGCCTCGAACGGCGAAGTGATCCTCAAGCCCGCGGCCTCCGCGGAATTCTCGACGCTGCCGCCGGTTGGGGAGTGGGACGACTTCCCCTGGAACGTGGGCGGCACGGGCACGGTGTCCAACGGCCAACTGGTGGTCGATGGTTCGCGCATGAACAGCGAACCGGCCGGCGTTACGTATGGCCCGGGCTCCTCGCTGGAATTCGTGGCCACGTTTGCGGCCGTGCCCTACCAGGCGATCGGTCTCGGTGCCGGCAACGACAATGCGCCGGATGTCATCTTCGACCTGCTGCCATTCATGTCCTTCAGCAGCAACGGTACGGGCATGATCACGCGCGTGCTGCCGACGCCCAGTGGCACGCTGATCGACTACCCGCTGCCGATGAGCCTGCTCGGGGCGCCCCACCGCTACCGCATCGACTGGAAGGCTGCCAGCATCGACTTCTCGGTCGATGGCGCGCTGGTGCACAGCGAGAACGTCACCATCGCCGACCCCATGCGCGCCGCGATCTCTGACTACGCGCTGGGCGGGTCCGCCCTGCTGGTGGACTGGATTCACGTCACGCCGGTCGCCGCGAGTGGCACCTTCACCTCGAGCGTGTTCGACGCTGGTGTGGCGACGCAGTGGAGCGCGATGCTGTGGACGGCGAATGTGCCGGCGGGCGCGAGCCTCGCGATGTCGTGGCGCGCCGGCAACACGCCGTCGCCCGATGGCAGCTGGACCTCATTCGCCCCGGTTGCGGTCTCGGGCGGCAGTGCCTCGGTCATGGCGCGCTACATCCAGTACCAGGCAGCACTCGCCACGACGGACAACCGCCAGACGGCGCAGCTGCAGGCGGTCGCCATGACGTGCTGCTCGAACGCCGCACCCCCTGCGGCGATGACCAATGTCACCGCGGTGCGCCAGCGGGTGGACTCGAACGCCGACGGCACACGCCAGGTGCTCGTCACCTTCACGCCGCCCAGTGGCGCGATCTCGCTCGAAGTCTACCGCGCGCGCTTCGGCAACTATCCCTACTACGACAATGCGCCCAACGCGGGTTCTGCCCCGGTGGCGCCCAGCTACCCGCCGAACCCTGCGGTGTGGACGCTGACGGGCATCACCGCCAGCGGCCAGACGGACGAAGTCGCGCAGCGTGACGAGTACACCTACGCCGCCTTCGCGAAGGACGGCTGCGGCAACGTTTCGGCCGTCTCGAACCTCGCGGGCGGCGTGCTCAACTACGTGCTCGGCGACGTGCATGACGGCCAGCCGGATCATGAGTGCACGGGCAACAACATCGTGTATATCGAAGACATCAGCTACCTCGGCGCGCACTACGGCGTGACGCTCGGCGCCTCGGATCCGCTCGGTTGCCTCGACGTGGGACCGACCGTGACGGGGGCCGTGACTTCGCGTCCGCTGACCGATGGCCTGCTGAACTTCGAAGACCTGATGATGATGGCGCTCAACTTCAGCCCGTCCCCGGTGGCGCTGACTGCCACCCGGGTGACGCCGCAGTCGCAGCGGATCCAGTCGCAGGCGATCTCACAGGACCGCCTGTGGATCGAGACCCCGCAGGCCGTGCAGGCAGGCGAGGTGTTCACCGTGCGCATGCAGATGAATGGTTCGGGCACGGTGACCGGCGTCACGGCGCAGCTGGCCTGGGACGCGAACGTCGCCCAGCCGGTCTCGGTCGAAGCCGGTGATCTCGCGCAGACGCAGAACACGATGGTGATGAGTGCGAAGGCCGGCAATGTCGATGCGGCGCGGCTGGGTGGCGCCGGCATCTCCGGCATCGGCACGCTCGCCGACGTGCGCTTCCGCGCCATCGCCGCGGGTAACCCGGCCGTGCGACTGGCGAGCAGCGTAGGCCGCGATGCGGCAAACCAAAACGTCACCTTCGCGCAGCCGCTGGCCGTGGGTGGCCCGGCGGCGCCGTTGCGCACGGAACTTGGCTTCGCAGCACCCAATCCGTTCCGCTCGCGCCTCGGCGTGCAGCTGGCGGTCGCCCACACCCAGAACGTGCGGCTCACGGTCTACGACCTCGCGGGCCGCTCGGTTAAGACGCTCGTCGAGGGCGAGCAGGTGCCAGGCAATCGCACGGTGATCTGGGATGGTCTCGACGCCAACGGCCACTTCGCCGCGGCCGGCGTGTACCTGCTCAAACTGGATACCGCCGACATCCAGCAGACGCGGCGCGTCCAACTCGTTCGCTGATGACATCCGTGCTCAAGTTCCCGGTTCACCGCAAAAACTCCCTGGAGGATTCGATGCGTTCCCCCTCGGCGCAGCGGGGCAGCATGGCCCGTCGCGCACCCTTGAACGTGTTGCTCACGGCGATCGCCTGCTGCGCGGCGTTCGCGAACGGCGCCCACGCCGCCGCGGCTCCCGCGGTAGTGATGGCGAATCCCACGGTGGATGCCGGCTCGCCGGTGACCGTGCTCTCGCCGCTTTTGGCGAGTGCGGTGATCCCCTTGACCGTGACGCGCACGGCGAACACCCCGATTGCCGGAGTGAGCGTGACCTTCCAGCTGACCAACCTGACCTTCGGCAGCAGCGCCCTGGGCGGATTCCTGTCGGCGACCGGCGCCAGCCCGAGCGGCGTGTTCGTCACCAACAACGGCGGCGGCTCCTACACGCTCGATGCCGCGACACTCGGCAGCCCATGCGGCAGCGGCGCCCTGACTGGGACGCTGTTCAACGTGACGGTCGGCACCGTCGCGACCAGTGGCGCGGGCGGTCTCGTCATCACCAGCCTGAAGCTGCGTGACTGCGCCAACGCCACGATCCCGACGACCATCGGCTCCGCCGGCTCGGTGGCGATCGACTTCACCGGGCCGGCCATCTCGAATTGCGCGCCCAACCAGACCGTCGCCGCAGGCGCGGCCTGCCATGGCAGCGTGCCGGACTTCACCGCGGCTCTCCTCGCCACCGATGCGCACGGCCCCATCACCGTGACGCAAAGCCCGCTGGCGGGCACCGCTGTCCCCCTCGGCGTGACGAACATCATGCTGACCGCGAAGGATGCGCTCAACAACAGCTCCACATGCATCGCGGCGCTCACGGTCACCGACCAGAACGCCCCTCTGGTGACCCTGACGAGCCCCAATGGCGGCGAGTCGTGGATCACCGGCAGCTCGCACATCATCAGCTGGAGCGGCACGGACAACTGCACGCTGGCGAGCTTTGATATCGCGCTGTCGACCGATGGCGGTAATTCCTTCGCCCCGGTCGTGAGCAGCCAGCCGATCGACGCAAGCTACAACTGGACGGTGCCGGCCTCGCTCACCACGCAAGCCAGAATTCGTGTCACGCTGCGCGATGCCGCGGGCAATGCGGCGAGCGACGCGAGTGACGCCTCGTTCACGATTCGCCCCACCAATCTCGCGCCGGTGCTGAACCCGATCGGCAACAAGGTGATCGACGAACTCGTGCTGTCGAGCTTCACCGCCACGGCGAGCGATCCCGACGCCGGCCAGACCTTGCAGTACTCGCTCGATCCGGGAGCGCCTGCGGGCACGGCGATCGATGCGACCACGGGCGTGTTCACCTGGACGCCCACGGAGGTGCAGGGGCCGGGTGTTTATCCGGTGACGATTCGTGTCACCGACAACGGCTCGCCGGTGTTGAGCACGGCTGAGACCATTTCAATCACCGTCAACGAAGTCGAGCTCGCCGCGGTGGCACTCACCGCCGCGCAGGTGCTCACCGGCAATGATGGTGACGGCACGATCAAGATCCACTTGAGCTGGACTCCGCAGGGTGCGGGCTCCTCGGTCGCCCTCTATCGCCGCGGCTTCGGCGGTTATCCGGCTTACGATGATGCGAGCGGTGTGGAACCCGCCGCTCCCGGCGCCTATCCACCGGCCGCTGGCTGGACGCTCGCCGGCACCGTGAGTGGGGCGGCGTTTGACGACGAAGTGGCGTGGCCCGCGCGCGACGCGTGGTACTACGTGGCGTATGTGCTCGGACCCGGCGCCAATGTGTCGCCGCCCTCGAACCGTACCGCGGGAACGCTCAACTACCTGCTGGGTGACGTGATGAACCCGAATCTCTTGGCGGCGAACGCTGGCCACGGCGACAACGTCGTCAATCTCTCCGACATCTCCTTGCTTGGCGCCCACTACGGGCTCACGGGCGGTGACGTCGCCGCCGTGGGTTACCTCGATGTCGGTCCTACGACGACCGGGTTCCTGGATGGCCGTCCCGTGACCGACCAAAAAATCGACTTCGAGGACCTGATGTTGTTCTCGATCAACTACACCTCGCCGCCGAGCCTCGTGACGGCCGGGGGAGCGCGGCCGGTGAACCAGCCGATGGCCACCCCGCTCGATCTCACCGATCACCTCTCGATCGATGCCCCGGCGTTGGTGCACGCCGGCGACACCTTTACCGTACTCGTCCGCATGCATGGCGCCGGTGGGGCGCAGGGCGTCTCGACGCCGCTCGTCTGGGACAACGCCGTGGCGCATCTCACCACCACGGTGGCCGGCGCGTGGTTGACCGCCCAAAATGGCGTGATGTTCTCGCCGCGGGCAGGTACCATTGATGCGGCGCTGCTCGGCTTGCGCGAGACGGGAATGACCGGCAGCGGCGTGCTGGCGGAAATCACCTTCACCGCGGTGGCGACGGGTGATCCGCATGTGCGCATCGGTACGATCATCGCGCGCGACGCCTTCAACCATCCGCTGTTGCTGACGCCGCTGGCGGTGGGGGGCGGAGTGTTGCGCGGCTCCAGCATGCTGTGGGCGCCGTCGCCGAACCCGTTCCGCACGGCCGCGCAGTTCAGCGTCACGTTGGGCGCCGGTGGGCCGATGGATCTGGCGGTCTATGCCGTCGATGGCCGCCGCATGCGCACACTGTCCAGCGGCGAGCACGCCGCCGGGGAATATCGTTTGAGTTGGGATGGCCGCGGTGACGCGGGGCAAACATTGAGTGCCGGCGTGTACTTTGCCCGGCTCGAAACGCGGGGCGGCCGTTGGGTCCGTCCCGTCGCACTTCTCAAGTAGGGGGAATGTCGATGCGTTCGTCAGGACGGATGATCGCCGCTGTCATACTCGCGGGAGCCACGGCGCTCGCATGGGCAGGCGTGGCGCACGCCACCGTCGCGCTCAAGCTGACCTCGCCGCTCACACCGGTGGCCGCGGGCGATACCATCGTCATCCGTGCGGAGATCGCGTCCGAGGACAGCACTTCGTTGTTCAACGCCTTCGACCTCGTCGTGCGCTTCGACCCGGCGATGGTGACGTTCGTTCCCCAGGCGCCCATTGCCAACCAGCTTGGTCCCCTGATGAGGAATGCCTGCCCCAACATGTTCCACGTCTTTAGCGCCGCCTCCGACTCGACCCTCGCGGACGCGAGCCTGCTGTGCAATGGCGTCTCGCTCACTGGCCCTGGAACGATCTACCAATTGAAGTTCAAGTCGAACGGGACGACCGGTGTCGCCAAGTTCAGCGTGGGCCGCGGTACGCGCTTCATCAACGCCGGCGTCTATGTGACTCCTGTGCTGACTCAGGGCACCTCGGTCGTCGTGGGCAGTGTTCTCGCCGTGCCCGGCGCGACCGTGCCCTCGCGCGAATACGTCCTCGAAGCACCGCGTCCGAATCCCTGGCGCACCGGGGCCAGCGCGCGAGTGAACTTCGTATTGCCCAGGGCGGCGCGTGTCGACTTGGCGCTGTTCGACATGCAGGGTCGCAAGGTTGCCGGGCTGACGGTGGGGGACAGCCCCGCCGGAGCCTCGAGTGTGCGCTGGGCATCACCGGGGTTGCCTGCGGGGCGGTACGACCTGCGGTTGCGCTCCGATGGCCGCGTGGTCGCGCGGCAGGCGTGGGTGCTGTTGCAGTAGATTGTGCGGCGAAGAATGTTTTTGGCTTGGGGGGTGCATTGATGAAATGGCATGGACGATCCCATGTTTGCCTTCATCCCCCCACACTGCCCGCGAAGTGGTTGTCGCTACCACCGTTACGCCGAGGGCTGGCGCTGGATTCACTTCGGTTTCTTCGCGCGGCAGTGTAAACCCCAGATCATTCGCCGGTTCCGCTGTCTCCACTGCGGCTCGACGTTTAGCACGCAAACGTTCTCGACCACGTACTACCTGAAACGTCCCGATGTGTTCGAAGCCATCGGTCACCGGCTCCTGGCGTGCTCCGGCTACCGCCAGATCGCGCGCGAGGCGCGCTGCGACCCGACGACTGTCATGGGGCAGGCAGCGCGGATCGGGCGCCACGCGATGCTTCGGCTGACCGAACAGAAACCGAAGGACGGGCTCAAGGAACCGCTGGTCATCGACGGGTTCGAGAGCTTTGCCTTCAGCCAGTACCACCCCCTCCACCTGAACCTGGCGATCGGGGCGAAGAGTCACTTTCTGTACGGCTTTACCTTCGCGCGGCTGCGGCGCAAGGGGCACATGACGGACAAGCAGGGGAAGCGGCGCATGGAGATCGAGGCGGCCCACGGCCGGCCGGACCCGAAGGCGATCGAGAAGAGCGTCGCGGACCTCCTGGCGATCGCGACGGATGAACCGACATTCACGCTGCGTTCGGACGAGCACCCCGCCTATGTCCGAGCCATTGAAAGGCTTGAGGGCCGGACGATCCAGCACGAGCAGACCCCCTCAACCGATGCGCGCACGTACCACAACCCGCTGTTCCCGGCCAACCTGATGGACCTGCTGTTGCGCCAGAATGGGTCGAACCACAAGCGCGAGACCATCGCGTTCTCCAAGCGGCACCAGAGTGTGATCGAGCGCGCGGCGTGGCTGTTCCTGTGGCGCAACTTCTCCAAGCACTTCTCGGAGCAGAAAAAGCGGGGCTCACCGGCGATGCGCCGCGGGATCGCAACCGAACGCTGGAGCGTGGCGAAGTTGCTCGATGGAAGGCGGTTCGTGACCCACATCAAGCTGCCGGAGAGTTGGCAGGACTACTACTGGAGGAAGATCGATACGCCGGGGATTGAGAACCCGCGACGACACAACCTCAAACTGGCCTGGTGAAAGAACGCAGGCGCGGCCTCCAGCAGGCCACGCCCGGATCGAACAACATTCTTCGCCGCACAATCGTTGCAATAGAGGCACTTGCGGTCCGCCGGGAATATTTCTCTATCCCGGCGTGTGTAGTGGTGCTAATCTCCCGCTTGCATCAAAAAAGGCTGCGGCGGTTGGGGTGCCACTCGGACACTCTTCCCACTGCGGCGCGCAATGGCCCGGGGGATAACGCTTGGACCCAGTTGCTACTATTGTTTCGTTTCACAGCCGGACCCGACAGACCCCATTCATCCCTGCCCACACATCCGCGGCGACGCACAAGTCTGCCGCATTCGGGCCCGTTTGTGCCGCTCACGACGCGCTGAAGCACGCGCGTTCGAAGAGCCAGCGCTGTTGCCAGCGCCTGAGACGGAACCGTTCGGTGCCTTTGCACCGAATCGCCTTCGCGTGCCTCACGCGACGACAACTGAGTCCCGCCCCCGGTCGGCTGTTGCTTCCCGATCGTGTCGACGCGCGTCGTGCTGCTCACTTGCGGTGATCGCGACACCCGCGCTTCGGACGATCGATGCACGCCCGGCCGGTATGGCACCCCCGAATCGGGTGCGCTGGCCGGGCGTGAGGCAGAAGTAGCAGCCGACCCCTTCTACTTTCCGTCCCGTCCGACCGCTCAGCGGCCGAGTGCGGGCAGCGCGGCGAAGTTTCGCAAGGCGCTCTCGCACAATTGCTCTGCGAGCTCCCTGCGCTCCGGCGCCGCGTAGGCACCGTGGTGGCGTAAGGCGTCCTCCGTGCGCGCGGTGAGTTGCTCCGCGAGGTCCGGCGCGTCGAGCGAGAGCGGCAGGGGCGAGCCCAGCACGCGCGCGAGCCCCGTGTTCTTCGGCGTGTTGCTGTCGAGCAGCACGAACGGTGTGCCCAGCGTCGCCGCGGCGATGGTGTGATGGAAGCGCCCCGACACCACCACGGCCGCGCGCGCAAGCGTCTCGAGCCACCACTCGAGGCTGTCGGCTTCGACGAGCTCCACGACCCGCGGGGCGCCGTGCTTGAGCGCGTGCGCGAACGCCAGGTCGTCCGCCGCGGGCAGCATGCTGGCGCCGGTCAGCACGCGCACATTCATCCCCGCCATCGCCATGCGCTCGGCAAAGGCGATCCATGCGCGCAGGTCCCCCTCGCGCGAGGCCACCGAGCCGGCGATCACGATCTCGTCGCCGCGACGCTCGGGCGCGGGTGCGAGGCGCCGGATCGATAGCGGCAGGCAGTCGAAGCTGAGCGTGGCCGCGATGCCGGCCTGCGTCATCAAGGCGTGGCTCTCGGGTTCGCGCAGCGCCACGAAGTCGGCGGCCGCATAGACCTTGCGGTAGAGCCGCCAGCGTTCGGAGTCATTCGCGGCGGTTAAGCCGTCGGGGTAGCACGAGTGATTGACCAGTTGCACCGGCTTGGCCAGGAAGGTCTTCGAGATGTAGGCGAGGTACAGCAGGTTCATCACGTAGTCGTTGAGGCCGTGCAGCGAACCTTCGCCATTGATCACGATGGTGTCCGCGCCCTCGAGTTCGCGCAATGCCCAGGCATTGGCCGCGCTGAAGCGGCGGAAGCAGTGCGGGTCGTCGAATTCTTCAATGGAACGCGGCCCCGCGCTCAAGCCGTACATTCCACTGATCGGCAGCGCGTCGACCGCGTAGCCGCGCTCGCGCAGTGTCGTGGTGATCGCGGTACTCGTGCCGTTGCAGCCCCAGTGGTACCAGTGCGTGGTGTCGTTGAGCAGCGCCACGCGGGCCGCGCGCGGCGCGTGGATGCGCTGGCGCCACGCGCCGGGGTGCGCCGCCACGCTCGTGTCTATTGCGCGCGCGAAGTCGGCGCCATCGCCGGTCTCGGCGGCGCGCTGTTCGAGTGCCGCGGTCACGCGCTCGAACACCGGCGCCCAATCGCCCGCGCGTGGCTGGCGGAACAGCGTGAGCGCTGCGTACCACGGCGTGTCGTCGCCCGCGGTCATCCAGCGCCAGTCCGCGGCTGCGGGCAGCATCGCCCACGTCGGGGTCGCCACGGCGCCGGCCATGTGGACGGCGGCGTTGTCGACGGAGATCACCAGGTCGAGTGCCGCGATGCGCGCGGCGAGCCCGTCGAGATCCTTGAGCGCGTCGGCGTCGGCCCAATCGTGGATCTCCATCGCGTGCTCACGTAGCACCTCATCGAGTTCCGCGCGGGCGTCGCCGTACTGGAGGTTGATGAGCTGCACGCCGGGCACTCGCGCGAACGCGGCCCATGCGCCGAGTGCCAAGGAGCGTGTTCGCTGCGCCAGCGGGTCGCGCCCGCCACGCCATGAAATGCCCACCTTGAGCCCGGGACCGAGCGCAGCGTAGCGCGCGCGCCACGCCGCGACCGCCACGGCGTCCGGCACGAGATAGCGGGCGCGCGCGGAGAACTGTTCGGCGCGATTGCGGAAGAATCGCGGCAGGCTGCCGATGGCGATGCGCGCATCGGGCCGCGGCGCGGTCGCCGGGTAGTCCGTCGCGTGGGCGAGCCGCGCGATGAATGTGGCTGCGGGGAACGAGCGCGCGAACAACGGAACGAGTCGCGCATCGCATTCCACCACGCAGGTGCCCGCGGCGGCAAGGCAATCGGGCAGGCAGGAGGCGAACATGATCTCGTCACCCACGCCCTGCTCGGCGGTGATGAAGAGCACCTTGTCGCCGAGTGGCGCACCCGTCCATGCGGGACTCGGGAAGCTCAACTCTTGTGCGCCCGGGCGCAGCAGCCGGTACTCGTACTGCCGCCAGCCCTCGGCGAGCTCGCCTTGCGCCAGCAGGGCCTGCGCCAGGTTCCAGCGCGCCTCGGGAAAGTCCGCGCGCGCTGCCAGCGCCCGCTCGGCATAGCCGATCGCCTCGGTGGGCCGGCCGCTGTCGAGGAACACCGTGCTGAGGTTGCACCACGCATCCGCATGGTCAGACTGCAGCCGCACGACACGATCGTAGGCCGCCGCGGCCTCGTCGAATTCGCCGAGCGCCCGGTAGGCATTGCCGATGCCGCATTCGATCTCGGGATGATCCGGCCGCAAACGCGCCGCATGCGTGAACGAGTCGAGCGCGCCCTGCGCATCGCCCAGCTGTGCCTGTGACTCCGCGAGCCGCACGGCGGCGTCCACGAATCCAGCATCGTTCTGCAGCGCGTTCGCATAGGCGTCACGCGCCTCCGCGGTGCGGCCCTGAGCGCGCCACCACTCGCCGAGGTTGTAGGAGGCCTCGGTGTAGTCGGGCTTGAGTTCGAGG
This sequence comes from Candidatus Eiseniibacteriota bacterium, assembly GCA_043720995.1. Classification (GTDB taxonomy): domain Bacteria; phylum Eisenbacteria; class RBG-16-71-46; order RBG-16-71-46; family RBG-16-71-46; genus JANLWK01. Next base: position 7,591 of record JAYSRO010000553.1, on the reverse strand, counting down.
GCGCGGGTGTAGTGCTCGCCGGCGCGCGCTGTCTCGCCGCGCTCGAGCAGCAGGTTGCCCGCGACGTTGTGCGCCTGCGCGCTATTCGGGTCCAGCTCGAGCGACTTCAAGATTGCGGCGTGCGCCTCGTCGCGCCGCTGCATCGCGCGCAACAGCGTCGCCAGCTGGAGGTGCGCATCGGCGTCTCGCGGCGCCAACGCGATGGCGCGCTGCGTCGATTCGAGCGCCGCATCGAGGCGGCCGAGGTCACGCTGCGCCGAGGCGAAGTTCAGCTGGAGCTGGGCATGCGCCGGTTCGATAGTGACCGCGGTCTGGAAGGCCTGCGCCGCCTCTTCGGGGCGCCCCATTGCACGCAAGGCGTTGCCCAGCGTGTTCAACGCGGAGAGGTGACGGGGGTCGAGCTTAAGTGCCGCGCGCGCCGCCGCGACGGCGGACTCGTCCTGGCCGGTGTTCTGTAGCGCCACCGCGAGATCGGCGTGACATTGCGCAGCTGCCGGGTGCAGCGCGAGCGCCCGCTGCAGCAGCGGGATCGCCTCGGAGTCCCGCCCGGTCTGCAACGCGATGCGCGCCAACGCGTGGAGGGAGTCTGGCTGCTCCGGATTGCGCGCGAGAATCTCGCGGAACAGCACCTCTGCGCGCCTCAAGTCGCCAGCCTTCAGGCGGTCGCGCGCCTGGGTGAGGGCAGCGTCCGGAGGCTCAACCATGATCAGGCTGCGCGGGGGGAGGAGTCATCGCCCGGGAGTATGCCACCGCGCCGCGAGCGGTCCAACGGAGGAACGGGCACGGAGGAAAGCGCACGGAGGGAGGGGCGCAAGAATTCCGGCGCGCAGCCCGCCGTCTGCAACATTTCGGGTTGACCCCACACGCTCCCGCCACAATGCTGCGCAGCATTCACGCAGCGTCACCAACCAAAGGGACCGCCGATGTGGGAAGGCCTGGCCGCGTTGTGCCTGTCGCTGTCGCAGGTGTCGCTTCCGGCGGCCGCGATGGCGCCGGACTCGGGTGCGAGTGAGCGCATCGTACGCCGCTTCGACCCGATCGTGGTCGAAGGCGGGCGCCGCGGCGACCCCCGCTCGACCGAGACCGTGTACACGCTGCCCGCGCGATCGTTGCGCGTGCTGCCTGTGGATCGCTTCGCCGATGCGGTGGCGCTCGAGGCGGGAGTCGTGGCGCGGGGCGAGGACCTGCATGTGCGCGGCGGGCGCGGCGGCGAGCTGCTGACCTCGACGCTGGGCATGCCGCTCAACGATCCGCAGACGGGTGCGGCGTTCGAGCTGCCGCTGCTCGCGGTGCGCTCGGCCGACCTGTTGTCGGGCGGTCTCGATGCGGATCACGCGGGCTCCCTCGCGGGCGAGCTCGATGTGCAAACGGAAGTGCCGGGCGAACGCGTGCACGGGCTCGCGCGCTGGTCGACGGACGGCCGCGTGTCGCGCGGCTACGACGCGGGGCTCGCGCGGTTGACGGGTCCGCTCGTACGGGGAGTTGGGTTCGCGCTGGCGGGCGAGGCGCGACTCGATGACTTGGGGTTGCCGGTGACGCGGACGCGCGCGCGTCGCGAGCTGATCGGCGCCAGTCTCGGTTGGCGGCAGGACAACCATCTGCTCGCCTGGCTCAAGTTGGCGCCGGTCGAGCGTCCGCAGCGTGGCTCGATCGAAGCATTCGCCAGCCGCACCGTGCGCGCCCCCTACAACCCGATGTTCACTTACGACGCCTATGTCACACCGACCGGTGCTTCCGATGCCGCGTTCCCCTATGCGCTCACGCCCGAGCCGGTGGACGAGACCTCGGTGCGATATCGCGCCGCGGATCATCTGGTGATGTCGGATGAGCGGCGCCTCGCGGTGATCGCCTCGCGCAGCGTGCTGACGCGTGCAGGCCCGGCGCGCGCGACGCTGGGCTGGCTGCACGGCAGCAGCCTCACGAGCATTGGCCTGCGCGACGACTCGGGCTACATCGACGACAACAACCGCCTCGAGTGGGGACTGCCGCACGATGCCGAGTCCGATCCGTTCTCGGCCTACGTGGGCGACCAGCCCTACTTCCGCCGCCGCCGCAGCGAACGTTGGTTCGGCCGCGCCGACTTGAGCGCAGCCCCAGCACCCCACCAACGTGTGAAAGTGGGCTTGGGATTGAGCTACGACGAGGTCGAACTGCGCGAGATCGATGACGTGTTTCCATCGGGCGTCGGCTTCGACTCGCTGCGCAGCTATCACGCCGTGGCACCCGGTGGGTTCGCGTATGCCCAGCACCGTTGGGAGCTGGGCGGCTTGATCTGGAATGCAGGGATGCGGTTGCAGATGTTCAACGCCGGCTCGCAGGCCCATGGCCACCACACGATATGGACGTGGTCACCGCGGCTGGGCTTCGCCTATCCCGTCTCGGACAAGGACGCCTTCTCGGCGTCGTATTCACGCGTGCACCAGGACCCTGAGCGCGACCTGCTCTACGACCAACGCCGGGTGGGATTCAATCGCCACCCGCTGGGCAACGGCGCGCTGGTCCCCGCGGAAGTGATTTCGTTCCAGGCAGCCGTGAAGCACCTGCTCGATGCCGCATGGAGCGTGCAGTTGGGAGTGTTCTACCGCGACGTGTTCGGCGAGCCCGGCGCGCGGCGCGCGGCCAGCCCGCCCGGCACGTTCCGGCTCGAGTACCAGAGTGCTGACGAATCGCATGCCGGTGGCGTCGAGTTTGCGGTGCGGCGTGAGAGCGAGAGTGGCCAACGCGTCTCCCTCGGCTACACATTCATGGACGCCTACGGCTCGCAATCCAGCCCCGGGGGATTGGACTTTGGCTACGCGGTGGGAGACCGCACTCTGCCGAACGGCACGCATGCGCTGGACTGGGACGTGCGCCACGCGATAACCTTCACCGCGTTGCTGCAGGCACACCAGGAGTGGTCGCTGTCGTGGAGTACGCGCGCGGCCTCCGGCTCGCCGTGGACGCCGGTGCCGCACGCGGTGGGCGCATCGCCGCCACCGTTCGCCGACCAGGGCCTCCTCAACAGCCGCCGCCTGCCGTGGTCCGAGAACACCGATGTGGCCCTGCGCTGGAGCCCTAAGTTCCTGTTTGGCGCCAAGGCATTGCTCAACGTGGCGAACCTGTTCGATCAACGGGGTGACAACGCCGCGACGATCAGCGGCTACCCAAATCCCTCGATCAACACCTTCGCCGACCAGTACTCCGCCTATCGCACCGAGACGGGGTCGGGCGGCGGCGCTTACTGGGATCCCTCCGCGAGCAATCCGGGCGGCTGGATCCCCGTTCACGACGCGCGGCTCGAGACACCGCGGCGTTCGATTCGGGTAGGCGTCGAGTATGGGCGCTGAGACTCGCGGCGTGACGGGGCGCCGGGCTGCCGGGCGTGCCCCCGGCGTGAAGCACGCGCGAGCGGACGCGCCGGAAGCAGGGGGCACTGTGGGGTGGAGCGTGTGGCTCGTGCTCGGTGCACTCGCCGCCGTCCTGCTGCTCGCGCCGCCTGCTTCGAACTACTTCTGGGCGATCAATGGCTTCCGCTCCGTCGATGTGCCGATGCGTTTGGGACTACTCGCCTTTGGCGCAGCACTCGCTGTCGTCGGGCGCGGCCGATCGGACTCGCGCGCGCTGTGGTGGGGGATCAGCGCAGGTATCGCTCTGGTGCTCGCGTTGGGGTTGCACGAGCGGGCGCACCTGCTCGGCGACACGGACCTGCGCATTCGCGCGATCGCTTCGTTCGACACCGGCCGCTTTGGGCTCGCCCTCGGTGAGTGGGCGCGCCAGATCCACGCGCAGCCGCTCGACCTCGTGGTCAATTGCCTGTTGCCCGTCGCCTGGGTGCGCAGCGGGCATACCGTCATCCAGTCGGTGCAACTCGTCTCGCTGCTGCAAGGGCTCGCGTTCATGTGGGTGATCTGGCGGGTGAGCGCGCGGCTGTCGCCGCCCACCGGGGCGCGCGTGCTCGTGTGCGTGGCGCTGGCGATATCCGGCGTGCTCGAAGTGTTCGCCGGCTACGCGGAGTCGGCGGGGGTGGTGCTGGTCGCCGGAGCGTGGTGGTGGTGCGAGATGCTCGCGCCGCTCAATCGCCGCTCGCGCGTCGTGCGGCTGGCTGCGGCGTGGCTGGTGTTCCTGCTGTTCCATCGCGTGGCGCTGGCGCTGGTGCCCGCGATGCTGGTGCGCGGACTCCGCGCGTCTCACCCGGGCGACACTGCTGGCTCGCGCCGGGAGTCGTTGGTGGCGAGCGCGGTGGTCGTGCTGGTGGGCGCGGTGATCCTGGCCCTTGCAGCGAGTGGCGGACGGCTCGGTGGCGACTTTGGCGATCTGTTCGCAGTGCTCTCGGGTTGGCTGCGCGGACGGCGTGTGCCGGCGGTTTCCGATGTGCTGAATCTGTTGGTGCTGGTCGCCCCGTTGGGTTGGGTCGCCCTCGCGACCCTGCGTGATCCATCGCGGCAGGCGCGGGGCGTTGCGGGGCGTGGTGCGCTCTATGTCGTCGCGCTGGCCTCATTGCTCCCGATGGTGATCACCCTGCTGAGCGGCCCGCATGAGTTGGGCGGTCATCGCGATTGGGACACCTCGGTGCTGTTCGGCTGGACGCTGACGTTGTGCGCGGTCGATGCCGTGCTGCGACTGCCCGCGGCACGATCGCGCGCCGTGCTCACCGCGGCCGTGCCGGTGCTGGCACTCGTCGCCGGCGGTTGGGCCGCCGTCAACGCCAACGCCAACGCCGTCGGGGCGCGAGCCGAAGTGCTCGCAGCGCAGCCGCCGCGGCTCGAGGATGAGGCGCTCAGCATGTTGGAGGTGTGGCTCGGCGATCACGCCATGAACCGCCACGACGCCGTCCGCGCCGCCCCGTACTTCGAGCGCGCTTACGCACTGGCTCCCAACCCGCGATTGCTGCTGCTCGCGACCGAAGCGCGCGCACGCGCCGGCGACTTCGCCGCCGCCCGCGCGGACCTCGCGAGGGCGTGGGGCTCGGGCGCGCTCAACGCGCGCAACCAGGAATCCGCGCGTACGCTGGGGCAGATGATTGATGCGATGGAGGGTGAAGCGGGTGGGGGAGTGAGGGATAGTGCTCGAGTCAGGTGAGTCGACGCGCAACACGATGGTCCTGTACCGAAAGGAGCACCGCATGCAGCTGGGAGTGTTTTCGATCAGCCTTGCCGTCAAGGACATCCACGCGTCCAAGAAGTTTTATGAGGCCTTCGGCTTCAAGCCATTTGGCGGTGACATCTCCAAGAACTGGTTGATCCTGAAAAACGGGGATCACATCATCGGGCTGTTTCAGGGCATGTTCGACAAGAACATCCTGACCTTCAATCCCGGCTGGGACAGCAACGCGCAAAAGGTCGCAGGCTTCGCCGACGTGCGCGAGCTGCAGCGCCAGCTCAAGGCGCAGGGCATCACGCTGCAGACCGAAGCCGACGAGACCACCACCGGCCCCGCGAGCCTCATCGCGATCGACCCGGATGGAAACCCGATCCTGCTGGACCAGCACGTTTGAGCGGAAGGGTACGGTGTTCGATCGCAGCGGGGAGCGGCTATCGCGACTCGAGTCGCGATAGCATCGTGCGCGCCTGGGGGTCGCCGGGCGTCAGCTCCACGAGCCTGCGGCACCAGTCGCGGGCTTCGTCAAAGCGCTGGAGCTTTACGGCGACGGCGACGTAGGACTTCACCAGGGCGGGTTCGAGCTGGTCGGACTCCCGTAGCGCGCGCTGGTACTCGCGGCGCGCGGCGTTGGGCATGCCGAGCACATTGAACGCGTTGCCGCGGCCCCACGCTTCGAACGCGACGCGATGGCGGCCGAAGTTGCGCGTGAGCCAACCGGCGCTCGGGGGGACGGGGAAGCGCTCGTCACCCGGTGCGGCCGCTGAGTCGAGCGTGGCGAGCCGGGCCGTGGTGTCCATCGTTGCCGGCGCGATGCGCGCGAACAAAACCGCGGCGCCGTCGGCGTCGATCAGCCGCCATGCGGGATCCGCGTGGATCCGAGCCACCAGCGCATGCGCCGAGGTCGAAACGAGCGCGGTCGCAGGGTGGTACCGCGCCACCATGCGGTCCCAGCCCTCGCCGGCGACGACGGACGAGTACTCGGCATAGAACGCTGCTCTCATGACTTCCAGCCGGCCATCGGCAAACACGCGCTGTCCCGCCGCACGGTGCTGCAGCAGGTAGCCGCCGAAGTCGAGCGTGTTGAACAGCGGTCCCTCGAGCCGCAAGTCCTCGATCAATCCCAGCGTACGAATCGGGAACACTGCCCGTGACTCCGCGCTGCCGAAGGCCACGGGACGGTGGTTCACGGCGTAGGTGGCGCCACTCGCGGCCCGCCACGCCATCAGCGCGAGTCCCATCGCCACGAGCGGTATCCCCACGACCCGCACCGCACGCAGCGGCCCTGCGCGCGCGCCGAGCCACGCCGACACCAAGGCGGCGGCTTCGATCGCGACGGGCGTCGCCGCGACCACGAACAACCCGACATTGCGCACATGTGTCGCGGCGAGTACGCCGAACATCGCCACGATTGCGAGATCGAACAGCGACAGTTTGCGGGCGCGCAGCAGTACGACGAATGCCGTGCCGATCAGCAGCACCTTGAATGCAACCAGCGGCACGACGCCCGCGGCCTGCGCGGAAAACGGCGACATCAGCTCCGCGATCGACTCGCCGAAGGCGTTGCCGCTCTGCAGGCGCGTGCGCAGCTCCCACAGGAAGGCGACGCCGCGAGCGCCATAGGGGTTAAGGAACATGACGGCGCATGCGCCCGCGAGGGCGACCCATGGCGCGCGATCGATCCGCCGCGCGAGCAGGCCGCGTACCAGCGACGTCACCGCATAGAGGCCGAGCACTGCGATACCGAACAGCGACAACGCATGCGAGTACACCCACACGAGCTGCAGCGGTATCGCTGCGTAGAGCCATCGCGTCGTGCCCCCGCGTGCATGCCGCCCCAGCAACCACAGCATCGCGGCGAGGCACACACAGCTCGCCATCTCGGGTCGGGCCATGAAGCGCAGCTCCCACGCGCAGAGGGCGAGCCCGAATCCTGTGCCGAGCCACACGCTGGACGTCACCCCGCGATCGCGCGCATTGCGCCACATGAAGTACAACGCGGCGAGTACCAGTCCCACGCGCAGCAACCCAACGCCCGGCATGCCGAAGCGGTAGGCCGCGACGAGCGCCAGTTGAAACAACCCGTGCATGTCGATGTAGGGCCGCCCCGCGCTCGGCACGGTGAACGAGTCGACCTGCGGCCAGGCGCGATGCTCGAGGATCCAGCGCCCGGTCGCGACGTGGAAGCCGAAGTCGCGCGAGGTCTCGGTGCGCCACGCATACGCAATCGCCAGGAGCACGACGAGTGTGAGCACCAACCCACGTTGCCATGCGGGATCCGGCGCGGTCGCAGCGACCGGCGAGCGGCGTGACTCCTTCGCCACGGCTAGCGCCGCCCCATGTGGTCCACGACACCCATCGCGATGTTGAACTGGGGAATGAGAAAGTTTGCGATGCTCAGCGGCACGAGCCAGTAGCGCGCCTGCCAGCGGGATCAGCCAGTAGAGATTGAATGCCTGCACGATGCCGAGGCCGCGGTACGGCGTTGACTCGCGGTACCAGTGGAGCGGGTCGT
>JAYSRO010000552.1:0-23000 GCA_043720995.1 Candidatus Eiseniibacteriota bacterium | reverse complement strand
TTCCTGATCGAGCTCGCGGGCAAGGAAGACCTGTCGAACGCCATCGCCCTCAACTCGGCGGCGTTCAACACGGCGCGCGTCATCGGGCCGGCGATCGCGGGGCTGATGGTGGCGGCGATGCCGGCATGGATCATCGCGATGGGGATTGCCCACTGGTTCCACACGCCGCTCATCGGCGAGGCCGGGTGCTTTTGGATTAACGCCTTATCTTACATCGCGATGCTGGTGGGATTATCGGTGATCAAATCCTCGCCGCGCGTCGCCGAGAGCCCGAACAGCGCGCTCCAACACATGAAGGAGGGCGTCCGATACGCCTTCAAGCCAGGACCGATCCGCAACCTGCTCGTGTTGCTTGGCTGCACGTCTTCGCTTGGCTTCCAGTACATGACGTTGCTGCCCGTTTACACGCGCGAGTTGTTGCACGCGAACGCGGGAGCGTACGGCCTGCTCGTCTCGGCGTTCGGTGTGGGCTCATTGACTGCGGCGGGAGTGCTGACGCGGCGCATGGAGCGCCGCGACCTGCGCCGCAACCTGTTCATCGGGCTGTCGTGCGCCGGCGTGGCACTCGCGGTGTTCGCCTGGTCGCGCGTGCTGCCGCTGTCGCTGGCGATGGGCTTTTTCGCGGGATTCGGGCTGATTCTCTACGTCGCGAGCACGAACACCATGCTGCAAATGAGCACCGAGGACCGCTTCCGCGGCCGCGTGATGAGCCTGTACACGCTGATGTTCGTCGGCATGGCGCCGATCGGCGCGCTCGTCGCGGGTACGATCGCGCAGCATTTCGGCGCGCCCGTGGCCACGTCGTTCAGCGCCTGCGTGCTGCTTTCGGGGGCGTTGTGGATGTCGCATCGCCTGCGTGTGATCGCGGCGCGTGAGGCTCCGCCGCATCCGGCGGCCGAAACTTCGGAGCCCGTCGCGTAAATTTGACGTTGCATCGAATCAACGCGACGCAGCAGCCAAATTCGGGACGGAAATTGCGCGCGTATCGTGAAGTGAACATCACGCTTCCGCGAAATTCGTAACGTCACGCGGCGCGCTCCGCGCGACACTGTTATTCACGCGGTCCGATCCCGTAACACTGTGCCCGGAGCGGCATAACGTGCTTTGCTCATTGCGGCACTCACGCGTCCATGCTAGATCTTCTGCGACTTTTCGCGCGTGTTGCAGAAGACGCATGTCGGCTGCGACGCGGGCAGATGTGATCGCGGCTCATCCAAGGATGGAGACCCGTCTGAAGACCGACGGTTGTCAGAGCAGCAGACATGATCAGGAGCCGAGGCCGCCGCGCATGATGCGCAGCGCCCGTGGCGTGGTGGCCAGAGCCGCCGCGCTGGCCGTGCTTGTCGCGATCCTTGCGCTGGCGGCTTCTCCGCAGCGCGCGCTCGCCCAGCAGTGCGCGAACCCCGGCAACGACGGCCCCGGTGGCACCATCACCGGGATCATCAACACGTACTACCCGGGTACCGCGAATGCCCTGGCTGGCGCGACCTCGCTTACCGTCGGTGCTTCGAGCGGTGCCGCGACGCCGATCGCCTCGGGCGATCTGCTGCTGGTGATCCAGATGCAGGACGCGGGGATCGCATCCACGAACAACGACTCCTACGGTGACGGTGTCGCGGGCATCCCGGCTTCGGGCACGAACGCCATCAACAACGCTGGCCGCTACGAGTTCGTGCGCGCCACCAGTTCGGTATCGGGCGGCGTGGTGTCGATCGTGGGAGAAGGCGCCGGCAGTGGGCTCGTCAATGCCTACACCAATGCGGCCGCCACGGGGACCCAGGGGCAGCGCCGCTTCCAGGTCATCCGCGTGCCGCAGTACTCGAGCGCTACGATTGGCGCGGGCCTCGTCGCGTTGTACTGGAGCGGTACGGTCGGCGGCGTACTGGTCTTCGACGTCGCGGGCACGCTCAACTTCAACAGCCAGACGATCACGCTCACCGGCCGCGGCTTCCGTGGTGGTGGTGGCCGCGCGGTAACGGGCGGCGGCGGCGGCGCGAATACCGACCACCGGACCGTTGCCACCTCCAACTACAACGGCGCCAAAGCAGAGGGCGTAGCGGGCACGCCCCGGTATGTGCTGGACCCGAACACGGGCACGCTCGTGGACACGGGTGTTGAAGGTTACCCGAACGGCAGCATGGCGCGCGGCGCTCCCGGCAACGCCGGTGGCGGCGGCACCGATGGCAATCCGGCCACCAACGACCAGAATTCAGGCGGCGGCGGCGGCGGCAACGGCGGCACGGGTGGCACGGGCGGCAATACTTGGAGTTCCAATCTCCCGCGCGGTGGTTATGGTGGCGCGGTGTTTTCCGTGGCAACGACCCGCTTGGCGATGGGCGGCGGCGGCGGCGCGGGCGCGCGTAATAATTCGAGCGGAGTGCTGTCGAGCGGTGGCGCGGGTGGCGGAATCGTGATGATTCGCGCCGGCGCGACTTCGGGAACGGCCACCATCACCACCGATGGCGTGACCGGCCTGACCCCGGCCAATGATGGCGGCGGCGGTGGAGGTGCGGGTGGCAGTGTGCTGGTATACAGCGCAAGTGGTGGCCTCGCGGGCCTGACCGTCAATGCTCGGGGTGCGGGAGGCAGCAATGCCGATGTCGGCGGCTCACCGCACGGTCCGGGCGCAGGCGGTGGCGGCGGTTACGTCGCGCTCTCGAGTGCCGCGGCCGCGATCACGGTGACGGGCGGCGCGCCGGGCTTCACGGTGATCGCGGGCAACAATTATAGCGCGACCGCCGGCACGGCCGGCAGCAGCGTCACGAACCTCACTTCGGCCGGGATCACGGGCGTGAACCCGAGCTCGGAGTGCGTGCCGCAGATCACGGTCGTCAAGACGACGAGCACGCCGACGATCGTCAACGGCCCCTCGGGCACCACGGCGACCTACACCCTGACCATCACCAACACCGCTGGCTTGAGCACCGCGACGCAGGTGGCGGTGCTGGATACGCTGCCCACGGGATTCACCTTCGCCTCGACCGGCACCATCGTGTTGAGCGGTGGAGCCACGCGGCCCTCGACGACGAACCCGACGGTGGGCGACGTCATTCCGAGCTGGAGCACCTTCACCATCCCGAGTGGCGGCAGCGTCGTGATCCCATTCACGGCCAACGTGGCATCGAGCGTGACAGCCGGCACCTACCAGAACCCGGCGACGTCGCGCTACCTCGATGCCAAGCGCACCACGCTCGCGGGGACGACGACCTCCACCTATATCGCCAGCGGATCCACCGGCGAAGACGTCACCGTCACCATTCCCGATCTCTCGCTCGACAAGCGTCACACTGCCGCCTTCACGGTCGGCCAGAACGGCGTCTACATGATCGTGGTCCGCAACGTCGGCAACGCGGCGACGGTCGGCACAGTCACGGTGCTCGACACCATCCCGGCGACGTTGACGAGTCCGGTGGGTGCGGGTGCGGGCTGGACGTGCACTACGGTCGGCCAGATCGTCACCGCCACCTACGCGGCGGCCATCGCGGCCGGCGACAGCGCGAGATTCACCATCACCGCGGGTGTCACCGCGGCGGCGTACCCGAGCGTGATCAACTCGGCGACCGCGTCGGGCGGCGGCGACAACAGTGCCGCGAACAATCGCGACAGCGACCCGACGGCGATCACCGGCGTGCCGGACGTGACCATCGACAAGCGGCACATTGCGGCGTTCACCGTGGGCCAGAGCGCGAGCTACACCATCGTGGTGCGCAACATCGGCACCGCGGTAACGGCGAATCCCGTCGTCGTGCGCGATACATTGCCGGCGGGCCTCACGGGTGCCACGGGCTCGGGGGCGGGTTGGACGTACGCCGATGGAGCCATCGAAGTGGCGACGCTGGTGGGTTCGATCGCCGCGGGCGACAGCGCCAAGTTCACCGTCACGGTCAACGTGGGCGTTGCGGCCTACCTGAGTGTGACGAATGCGGCGACGGTCAGCCTCACGGGCGATCTCGACCCCTCGAACAACCGCGACACCGACCCGACGGCCATCACCGGCACGCCGGATGTGACGATCGACAAGCGCCACACCGCGGCATTCACGGTGGGGCAGAGCGCCAGCTACACGATCGTGGTGCGCAACATCGGCACTGGTCCTACCGCGGGCGCGGTCACCGTGCGGGATACGCTGCCGGTGGGTTTGAGCGGAGCGACGGGCGCGGGCGGCGCAGGCTGGTCGTTCTCGGATGGTGCCATCGAAGTCGCTACCTACGCGCCGGTGATCGCGGCCGGTGACAGCGCCAAGTTCACGCTCACCGTCAATGTGGGCGCCGCGGCATTTCCGAGCGTGACGAATGCCGCGACGGTTAGCCTCGCGGGCGATCTCGATCCTTCGAACAACCGCGACACCGACCCGACCGCGATCACCGGCGTGCCGGATGTCACCATCGACAAGCGCCACACCGCCGCCTTCACGGTGGGCCAGGCCGCCAGCTACACGATCGTGGTGCGCAATATCGGCACCGTCGCGACCGCCTCCACCACGACCGTGCTCGACACGCTTCCCGTCGGGCTGACTCCCGGCACGGGCAGCGGTGCCGGCTGGAGCGTGGGCACCGCGGCGCAGATCGTGACCGCTACCTTCGCCGGTGCGATCGCGGCCGGTGACAGCGCGCAATTCACGATTCCCGTAACGGTGGACGCCGCGGCGTACCCGAGCGTCATCAACGCCGCGACGGTCGGCCTCACGGGCGATCTCGACCCCACCAACAATCGCGACACCGACCCGACCGCGATCACCGGCGTGCCGGACGTCACCATCGACAAGCGCCACATTGCGGCGTTCACCGTTGGCCAGAGCGCGTCGTACACGATTGTGGTGCGCAACATCGGCACCGTGGCGACGGTGGGCGCGACGACCGTCCGCGACACCTTGCCCGTCGGGCTCACCTATGGAGCGGGCAGCGGTTCCGGTTGGTCGTTCAGCAATTCAGGCCAGACGGTCACCGCGATCTTTGCCGCGTCGATTGCTGACGGTGACAGCGCTCAATTCACATTACCTGTGACGGTGGACGCCACGGCATTCCCCAGCGTCATCAACGCCGCGAGTGCCAGCAGCGCGAACGATCTCGACCCGTCGAACAATCGCGACACGGACCCGACGGCGATTACTGGTGTGGCGGATCTCTCGATCGACAAGCGCCACACCGCGGTGTTCGTCGATGGGCAGAGTGGCCTGTACCGGTTTGTCGTCACCAATCTCGGCACCGCGCCGTCCGTGGGCGTGGTCACCGTGAGTGACACGCTGCCGGCGGGACTCACGTATGTGCCGGGCGTCACGCCGGACTGGACCGTCAGCAACACCCTGCAGATCGTGACCGCGACCTACAATCTCGCGATCGCCCCGCTCGACAGCGCGCAATTCACCGTGACCGTTTCGATCAGCACTCCCGCGGTCCCGGGCGTCATCAACGCCGCGACCGTCAGCAACGCGAGCGACGTGAATCCGGCCAATGACCGCGACCTCGACCCCACGACCGTCAACGGCAGCACGGACGTGGCCATCGACAAGCGCCACACCGGCGAGTTCGAGATCAACACCAACGACACCTACACGATCGTGGTGCGCAACGTCGGCACCGGCAGTGCGGGAAACTTCGCGTTGGCGGACACGTTGCCCGCCGGGCTGACATACTTCAGCTACGCGGGCGCGGGCTGGACGCTTCCCGTGCTGGCCGGTCAGATTGTTTCGACGTCTTTCCCGGGCACCTTGGCCGCGGGCGACAGCGCGATCTTCACGCTCACGGTCACGGTCGACGTCACCGCCTTCCCGGTGGTGGTGAACAGCGCGGTGGTCAACGCCCCGGGCGACGTCAACCCGGCGAACGATCGCGATGTCGATACCACGCGTGTCCGCGCGCGTCCCGATCTTTCCATCACCAAGCGTCACAGTGTGGCGTTCGTCGATGGCCAGGATGCGGCGTGGACGATCGTACTCAAGAACGTGAGTTCGGTGCCGACGAGTATCGCCGCCACGGTGACGGACACATTGCCCAACGGAATCTCATTCGACTTTGGCACCGGCGCAGGCTGGACGTTTAGCTCGAATGCCCCGGAAGTCACGGCGACGTACGGCCCGGCGATCGCCCCGGGCGACAGCGCGGTCTGCACGCTTAATGTCGGCGTCGGTCCGGCCGCGGTGGGAACGATCGTGAACACCGCATGGTTGAGCGGCGCCGGTGAAGTCGACTTCTCGAACAACGTGTCGAGCGATCCCGTTGTGGTGCAGGGCACTCCCGAGCTCGGTATTCTCAAGCGGCACACGGCTCCGTTCGTGGTGGGGCAGACGGGGACCTACACGCTCGTGGTCACCAACTTTGGAACCGCTTCGATCAGCGGCCCGATCACCGTGCGCGACACGTTGCCTGCCGGACTCACGCGCTTTGCGGAATCGGGCTCGGATTGGACGTTCGCCTGGACGGGGCAGGCGCTGTTGGCGACGCACGCCACGGCGATTGCCGCGGGGGACAGCAGCAGCTTCACGTTGACCACCACGGTGGACGCTTCCGCCTACCCGTTGGTCACCAACCGCGCCACGTTGTCGGCGGTGGGTGATCCCAATCCGGCCAACAACATCGCCACGGACCCCACGCCGATCACCGGCGTCGCCGACCTGACCATCGACAAGCGCCACACTGCCGCGTTCACGGTCGGCCAGCCGGCGAGCTACACGCTCGTGGTCAGCAACATTGGAACCGGCCCGACCTCTGGCCTCACCACCGTGCGCGACACGCTGCCCGCGGGGCTCACTTATATCGCCGGCGTCACACCGGGCTGGAGCTTCAGCTCGAACGGGCAGGCAGTGCAGGCCGACTTCGCCGCGGCGATTGCTGCGGGGGACAGTGCGCAGTTCACGCTCGATGTCAGCGTGAGTGCCGCCGCCGTGCCGGGTGTCACCAATTGGGCGACGGTGAGCGGCGCGGCGGATCTCGATCCCACCAACGACCGTGACTCGGACCCGACTGCGGTCACGGGCGCGCCGGACCTCGTGCTCATCAAGCGCCATACCACCGCATTCACCGTGGGACAGAATGCCGACTACCAGTTCGTGGTGCGGAACATCGGCAGCGCCGCGAGTGGCGCGGTCACGGTGGTCGATACCCTGCCGCCGGGCCTCTCGCTGTTCGGGAACAATGGCGCGGGCTGGTCGTTCTCGAGCTCGGGGCAGATCGTGACGGCGGTGCTCGGCGCGGGGATCGCCAATGCTGACAGCGCGAAGTTCACGCTGACCGTGGCCGTCGCGGCCGCTGCGTACCCCTTGGTGATCAACACCGCGCTCGCCGACACCCCGGGCGAACTCAATCCGCCCGACAATTTCGCCAGCGACTCGACGGTGATCACGGGTGTCCCCGACATGACGCTCATCAAGCGTCACACTGCCGCGTTCACGGTGGGCCAGCCCGGCACCTACACGATCGTGGCCACCAACGTGGGCACCGCGGCGACGACGGACCCCGTCATCGTGACCGACGCGCTGCCGGCGGGGCTTTCGAACGGTTCGGGCTCTGGTGCCGGCTGGGTGATTACCGGTGGCGCCCCCGTGACCGCGACGCACGTGGGCCTGATCGCGGCCGGGGACAGCGCGCAATTCACGCTGACAGTCGATGTGGGTGCCGCGGCGTTCCCGTCGGTCACCAACACCGCGACCGTCTCGACGACCGGCGACCCGAATCCGGGCAACGACACCGGCGGCGACTTCACCCCGGTCGCCGGCGTTCCCGACATGGCGATCGACAAGCGTCACACGGGCCCGTTCGTCGTCGGCCAGGCCGCGAGCTACACGATCGTCGTGCGCAACTTCGGCACCACGGCGAACTCGGGCACGGTGAGCGTCGTCGATACGCTGCCCGCGGGGCTCTCTTTCGCGGGTGTCAACGGCGCCGGTTGGGTGTTGCAGCCGCAGAGTGGCCAGCTCGTCTCGGTGGACTTTGGTGGAACGATCGCGGTGGGCGACAGCGCGCAGTTCACGCTGTCGGTCAACGTGCTACCCGCGGCATTCGCACGGGTCACGAATTCAGCGGTCGTCACGACCACCGGCGATGTCGACGCTGCCAACGATCGCGACGTCGACTCGACCGCCGTGACCGGTGCGCCGGACCTCTCGATCGACAAGCGTCACACCACGACATTCAAGGTGGGGCAGCCGGGCACCTACACCATCGTCGTCCACAACATCGGCACTGCCGCGACCACGGGCACTGTGACCGTGACCGACACGTTGCCCTCGGGGCTCTCGAACCCGTTGCCCGGCGTCGTCGCGGGCTGGGACTTCGGTGTCTCGGGTGCTGTGGTGACCGCCAACTTCCTGGGCTCGATCGCGGCGCTGGACAGCGCGCAGTTCACCTTCACCGTGTCGGTGGGTGTCGGGGCGTTCGCCTCGGTGATCAACGCGGCCACGATCACCGCTGCGGGCGACTACGACCTTGCGAACAACCGTGACGCGGATCCGACGGTTGTGACCGGCGTGCCGGATGTCGCCATCGACAAGCGGCACGTGGGATCGCTCGCGGTCAACCAGGACGGCACCTACACGATTG
This sequence comes from Candidatus Eiseniibacteriota bacterium, assembly GCA_043720995.1. Classification (GTDB taxonomy): domain Bacteria; phylum Eisenbacteria; class RBG-16-71-46; order RBG-16-71-46; family RBG-16-71-46; genus JANLWK01. The sequence goes on along the minus strand of JAYSRO010000552.1, from coordinate 14,466 downwards.
GCGTTTCAAACATCGGCACGGCGGCGACGACGGACACGATTCATGTCACCGACACGCTGCCGACGGGACTGACCTTCGTGAGTGCGACCGGCGCGGGCTGGACGATCAGCGAGTTGGGCGGCCTCGTGACCGCGGACTACGCGGGCGTGCTCGCGGTGAGTGACAGCGCGACCTTCACGCTGACGGTGCACGCGGATGCCTTGGCCTACCCGGCAGTCACCAACACGGCGACCGTGGCGACCGTGGGCGATCTCGATCCTTCGAACAACAGCGATCCCGACCCCGCCAATGTGCTCGGCGTGCAGGACATCGCAGTCGATAAGCGGCACACGACCAACTTCACGGTCGGCCAGAATGGCAGCTACGAGATCGTCATCACGAACGTCGGCACGGTGCCGACGGTGGGGGCGATCGCGCTGGCCGACACGCTGCCGACGGGACTGGCCTTCGTGAGTGCGACCGGCGCGGGCTGGACGATCAGCGAGTCGGGCGGCCTCGTGACCGCGGACTACGCCGCCGTGCTCGCGGTGGGCGACAGCGCGAAGTTCAGCATGACCGTGGCGGCATCAGTCGCGGCGCAGCCGTCGGTCACGAACTTCGCCACCGCCACGACGAGCGGCGACCTGAACCCGACCAACGATCGCGATGGTGACCTGACGGTCGTCGGCGGATTCCCCGACCTTGCGATCGACAAGCGGCACACGCGCGACTTCACGATGGGAGGGAGAGACACCTTCACCATCGTGGTGACCAATCTGGGCGCCCTGCCGACGACGACGGAGACCGTGGTTTCCGACACCTTGCCGGCGGGGCTGACCGAGGACACGGGGACGCAGGGGCCGGGCTGGGTGATCACTGTTGCCGGTCAGCGTGTGACCTCCCGGTACGCGGCCTCCATCGCGCCCGGCGACAGCGCCAAGTTCCAGATCGTGGTGGCGGTGCTGCAGGCGGCTTACCCAACCGTGACGAACAAGGCGACCGTGCGCGTCACCGGCGGCGCCGACCTGAACGCCACGAATGACGTGGATGCCGACTCGGTGAACGTCATCGGGGCGGCCGAGTTGGCCATCCAGAAGAGTCACGTCGCACCCAACTTCACCGTCGGCAAGAACGGTTCCTACCAGCTGACCGCGCTCAACTCCGGGGTTGTCCCGGCGCTGCCGCCGACGGTCGTGGTGGATTCGCTGCCGCGAGGGCTCAAGTTTGTCAGCGCCACCGGTGGGGGTTGGACGTTCTCCGTCAACACGCCCGACAGCAATATCGTGACGGCGACGCGCGCCTCGGTGATGAACGTGAACCAGCCCGCGAACTTCAACATCACCGTGCACGTCGGGCCCACGGCGTTCCCGGCGGACACGAATGTCGCCGTCATCACCGGGACTTCCGATGTGCGGAAGGACAACAATCGCGCGACGAGCCCGACGGCGATTCTGGGCGCGCCCGACCTGTCGCTCGACAAGCGTCACACCGCGGCGTTTGTCCCGGGCTCGCCGGGCACCTACGACTTCGTGGTGCGCAACAGCGGCATCATCGCCACCTTCGACAGCATCAAGGTCACCGACGTGCTGCCGAACGGGCTGACGTTCGCGAGCGGCTCGGGTGCGGGCTGGACCCTCTCGAGCCCCGACGGCCAGACCGTCAATGCCTTCCGCCTGCCGGCGCCGGCGCTTGCCGTGGGGGACAGCACGAAGTTCAGCATCATCGTCAATGTCACGGGTGCGGCGGTCCCCTCGGTGATCAACACGGCGACCGTCAGCACGACCAACGACTACGACCCATCGAATGACACCGACAGCGATCTGACGACCGTCTCGGGTTCACCCGACTTGAGCATCGACAAACGCCACACCACGGGCTTCTCGGTGGGGCAGAACGCGGTCTACGAGATCATGCTCACCAACATCGGCCCGGCACCGACGGTCCAGGCCACGACCATCATTGATACGCTGCCCCCGGGGCTCGGCTTCGTCAGCGCCTCGGGCCCGCCCTGGTTGGTGGGGGTCTCAGGACAGGAAGTGACCGCGATCTACCCGAACCCGATCGCCGCAGGGGACAGCGTTGCCCTGGGGATCACTGTTGCCGTGCTGCCGCTCGCGTTGCCTGCGGTGATCAATTCCGCCGTGGTCTCGAATGCCGACGACGCCAACGCCGCGAATGATCGCGACACCGATCCCGCGACCGTCACCAGTGTCCCCGATCTGGCGCTCGACAAGCGCCACACCGCGGCGTTCACCGTGGGCCAGAACAGCGTCTACACCTTCGTGGTGAGTAACGTTGGCGCCGGCCCGACGACCGGGATGGTCACCGTCACGGACGTGCTGCCATCGGGACTCACCTACGTGTCGAATTCGGGCGCGCCGTGGTCGGTTGCGGTTGCGGGCCAGACCATTACCGCGACTTTGCCTTCCACTACGAATCCCATCGCCGCCGGTGATAGCTCGAAGTTCACGCTGACGGTAGCCGTCGCGGCGGGCGCCTACCCGTCGGTGACCAACTCCGCGACCGCGGCCACAGCGGGTGATGTCAACGCCGCGAACAACAGCGACAGCGACCCCGCGGCCGTCGCGGGCGCTCCGGACCTGACCATCGACAAGCGCCACGTCGCACCGTTTGCGCAGGGACAGCTCGGGCTCTACACCCTCGTGGTGCGCAACATCGGCAACGTGCTGGCGGGGGGCCCGATCACCGTGCGCGACACGCTGCCCACGGGCATGACGTTCTCGGTCAATGGTTCGGACGGCGCGGGCTGGATCATCGCGCGACTGGGCGCGGTTGTGACGGCGACTTTCTCCGGCAACATCGCGTCGGGCGACAGCGCGAAGTTCAATCTTGAGGTCAATCTCCTCGCGACATCGCCGCCGTCCAAGATCAACTCGGCCACGGTTTCGGGCGGCGGTGACACGACGCCGGGCAACAACCGCGACAGCGACCCGACGGCGATCGCCGGCACGGCGGACCTCACCATCGACAAGCGGCACACCACGGCATTCGTGGTCGGCCAGCCCGGCGTGTACACGCTGGTGGTGCGCAACGTCGGTAACGACGCGAGTGCCGGAAGCATCACCGTCCGCGACTCCTTGCCTGCAGGGCTGACCTATTCCAGCGCCGCGGGCGCGGGCTGGACCGTCAGCAACGTTGGCCAGGTGTTCACCGCGCTCTTCGCCGGCTCGATCGCTCTCGGTGACAGCGCCAAGCTGAGCCTGAACGTCAACGTGCTGCCGGCGGCGGCGCCGTCCGTGACGAACACCGCCACAGTCTCAGGCGGTGGCGAAACGAACCCGGGGAACAACACCGACAGCGACGTGACGCGGGTCACCGGCACGCCTGAGTTGACCATCGACAAGCGCCACAACGGCCCGTTCCGTCTGAACAACAGCGGCACCTACAGCTTCGTCGTCACCAATCTCGCGACTGCCCCCAGCGCGGGCACCGTGACGGTCACGGACACGCTGCCTGCGGGCCTCACCTACTTGTTCGGCACCGGCACCGATTGGACCGTGACGGCCGCGGGCCAGATCGTGACCGCGCGCCACGACAACCCGATCGCCGGTGGCGACAGCGCGCGCTTCACGATCGTGGTGACCATCGGCGATGCGGCACTGCCGTCGGTCACGAACTCGGCCGTGGTCTCGGGCGGCGGCGATGGGACGCCTGCGAACAACCGTGACAGTGACGCCGTGCAGATCACGGGCAAGGGCGTGCTGGTTGCGGGCAAGTCGGCCTCGCCGACCGACATCGAAGTCGGTGGCCTGGTCGACTTCGCCGTCACCGCGAGCAACATCGGTGACGGTCCTGTGACCGGCGCCGAAATCGTGGACGTGCTGCCTGAGGGACTGCGCTACGTCCCGGGCTCCGCGCGCCTCGATGGGGCCGCCACCCGCGAGCCCGCCGGCGCGCCCGGACCGCAGCTGCGCTTCCCGCTCGGCACGTTGATCGCGGGGGGGAAGGTCGGTCTGACGTATCGCGTCACCGTCGGGTCGGGCTCTGAGCTGGGTTCCGGCCGCAACGTTGCCTTGATCCAGGGCACCGATCCCGTTACCCGCAGCATCGTGTCGTCGAATGTTGCGGCGGCGACCATCGTGATCCGCCCCGGCGTGTTCGGTGACGAGGGCATCATCGCGGGTAAAGTGATCGCCGACTGCGATTGCGCCGGCGACGGGTTGCAGGGCAACGAGGATCTGGGGATTCCGGGCGTGCGCCTGTACCTCGAAGACGGCACCTCGGCGGTGACGGACGTCGAAGGCAAGTACTCCTTCAATCACATCCGGCCGCGGCTGCATGTCGTGCGCATCGACGAGACGACGCTGCCCGGCGGTTCGGTCATGAAGGCCATCGCCAACCGTAACGCCGGCAGTGGCATCTCGCAGTTCGTTGACCTCAAGCGCGGCGAGTTTCACCGCGTCGATTTCGCCGAGAGCTCACGCTCGCCCGAAGTACTCGCCTCGGTGAAGGCGCGGCGCGAGGGCGGCGAAGTGGGCGGGGCGATCTTTGGTGATGGGGCGGGCGATCGCGGCGACGATTCGGGCGCTGGCCCGGGAGCCGTCACGGGTGGTGGCACGGGCAGCGCCGGTGGACGCAACTCCGGCAAGCGTTCGCTGCTGGCGCTCGGTCTGCTCAATGCGCGCCTCGACTGGTACCACCTGACGAACGCGAAGCTGATGGGTTCGCGTCACGACCGGTTCGAGGACGAACTCAACGACATCTCGCACGAGTCCGGCGACGGCACCTCGCGCTACGCCGGCCGCGCCGCGCTGTTCTTGAACGGCACGACGTCCCATGATGTGCGCGTCTCGCTGCGCTACGACAGTGAGCGCGAAACCGAACGCCGCCTGTTCCGCGATATCCGTCCGGACGAGGGCTACGCGATGCTCGGCGACGCCTCGGTGCATGGCTTCGAGACGCAGTCGGCGGGCCGCCTGTTCGCGCGCGCCGAACGCAACAACTCGTTCGCGCAGTACGGTGACTTCTCGACGCCGATGTCGGTCGAGCGCTCGCTGGGTGCCTTCTCGCGCCGGTTGAACGGTGGTCTCGGCTCGCTCAGCCTGGGCCGCACCAAGTGGGGCGCCTTCGCCTCGCAGGGCCACCAGCGCCAGGTGATCGATGAGTTCCAGGCCCAGGGCATCTCGGGGCCCTACACGCTGTCGCGGCCCGATGGCACGCTGGGCAGCGAGTTGGTGGAACTCATCACGCGCGACCGCAACCAGCCGGCGCGGATCATCAGCCGTGTTTCGCAGGTGCGCTTCGTCGATTACACGCTCGAGGCGTTCACCGGCAGGCTGGTGTTCCGTCACCCCATCGCGAGCATCGATGAGCAGTTCAACCCGCTGTTCATTCGCGTCACCTACGAGAGCGACCAGGCCGTCGACAAGTTCTGGGTGTACGGCGCCCAGGCGCGCGTCACGCCATTCAGCGCGTTGTCGATCGGTGGCGCGGCGTCGCAGGACAACGATCCGCTGCTCAAGCGCAGCATCGTCAGCGGCGATGCCACGCTCAAGCTGGGTAGCGTCCTCACGCTGAGCGGTGAGGTCGCGCGCAGCGACAGCGGGCAGACGTTGTCGTTCAGCGACGTGAGCCCGAAGAGCGGCAAGGCGACGCGGCTCGAGGCGATCGTTGCGACCCAGCGGTTGGGACTCAAACTGCGCACGCTGCGCACCGACATCAACTTCGACAATCCGTCCTCCGGCGCCGTCGCGGGCCGCGAGGAACAGGGCTTCGATGTCCGCGGTGGGCTCGGCAGCCGCACGACACTGTTCGGCAATGGCCTGCGCACACGCGATCTCGCCACCGATGGCGTGCGCAAGGGCATGTTGTTCGGCATCTCCGAGGCATTGCCGCACCGCATCGGCATGGAAGCCATCTGGCGCTGGTCCAAGGAAGGCGCGATCCCGGCGTCGGCACTCAGTGGCGGCACCGTGCCCAGCACCTCGAGCAGCCTGGGCGGCAAGCTCACGCTGCCGCTGCCGTGGATCAAGAACGGCACCGTGTTCGGCGAGGGCGAGCAGGAGTTGACCTGGTTTAACCGCCATCGCTTCGCGCTGGGCGGCGACATTCAGGTCACGCAGAAGACGCGGCTGTTCGTGCGCCACGAAAACGTGGCCTCGCTGTCGGGGCCGTTCGCGCTCAATGACTTCCAGCAGCAGGAAAACACCGTCGTCGGTCTGGCGAGTGACGACTTCCGCAACGGTCATGTGTTCAGCGAGTACCGCATGCGCGATGCCGCGGCCGGCCGCGAGGCACAGGCCGCCATGGGCCTGCGCAATCGCTGGGCGCTGCCCGATGGCTGGTTCATGGACGCAGGGCTCGAACGCGTGATCATCGTGCGCGGCGGCTCGGGCGCCAGCATGGCGGTGACGAGCGCGCTCGAGTACACCGGCAGCCCGCTGTGGAAGGGCACCGTGCGCGCGGAGTGGCGCCGTCGCGACACCAACGACCAGTGGCTCAGCGGCATGACGATGGAGCGCAAGCTGTCGCGCAATCTCGCGGCCCTCGGCCGCACCGACTGGTTTCGCAACATCGGCGATGGCCGCACGGATGGCCGCTCGCAGTTTGGTGTCGCCTATCGCGGCACCGAGACCAACCGCTTGAGCCTGCTCGCGCGCTACGACAACCGCATCGAGTACCTGAATGGCACGACCTACTACAACCGCGTCGCGCACGTGCTGTCGTCGCACGCCAACTGGCAGCCGCGCGACAAGGTGACGTTGTCGGGGCAGCTCGCGAGCAAGTGGGCGCGGGATGACCACGACGGCATCTTCTCGACAAACTCCGTGAAGCTGGTCGCCGCGCGCGCGCTGGTCGACCTGACGAGGCGCTTCGACGTCGGCGCGCTCGGCCGCACTGAATTTGGCGGCGGCCTGCGTTACGGCGTGGGCGGCGAGCTGGGCTACCTCGCGGCGCGCAACATGCGCCTGGCCGCGGGCTACAACGTGGTTGGTTACGGCGCGGCCGACATGCTCGGCGAAGAGCGCACCGATCGCGGGCCGTACCTCGACTTCGGCTTCAAGTTCGATCCGTTCTGGGGCGGCCCCTCGCACGATGCGGGCTCGGGAGCGTCACGATGAACTCACTCATGCGACGCGTTGCGGTGTGCGGCGGTGCGCTGGTGATGCTGTGCGCGTTTGCGCTGGCGTTCAGCGCAGGTCCAGCGCGCAGCGACTCGAACATCACGCTGACGCCCGCGGATATCGCGCGCGCCGATTCGCTGCGAGCGGCCAAGAAGGCGGCGAACGCGCTGCGCAAGCGGCAGGAGCAGGAGATCAAGCAACTGCAGAAGCAGTCGGCGAAGGAGAAGGCCAACCCGAACGCGACACCGTCGAATGTGACCGAGCGGCTCGATTCACTCGCCGCCCAAATGTTGCGTTCGCAAGGGGTGCCGCCGCCACTCAAGGCGAAGGCGCCGAAGGCCGCCAAGGTGAAGACTCCCAAGCTGGCAAACCCGGCAGCGGGGGCGAGCACTGAGGTGAAGCCGGCTGCGGACGCGCCAACTGAAGCGCAGCCCGCGCCCGTCGCAGTGCCCGTGAAGCCCACCGTGATGAAGGTCGCGCGTAAGGGCCCGCTGCCGCAAACACTGACGCCATTGGGCAAGCAGACGACCGATCGTGCGATCGCCCGCGATCTTGACGCGATCGACGGCTGGCAGGCGAAGCTGGATTCGCTGCCGGGTGCTGCGGAGGATGTGTGGCGCGCCGCGGGCGCGAGGGCATGGCTGGACGCCGCGCGCGTCGAGTACACCGACAACGACCGCCAGGGCTTTGCGGGTGCCGCATTCGAGCGCGGCGTGGCGCTGGTCAGCGAGATCGAGAAGGGGGCAGCTCCCGTGGATTCGGTGAATGCGCCGAAGGCGGTGATCCCGCGTGGCTCGCTCAAGGTCGCCGACTCGCTCTACACCAAGCTCGAGAGCCTCAAGCACAATCCGGGGTTCCGCTGCGCGCGCGAACCGCTGGCGCAGCTCGAAGTCGAACTGGCGTGGACCGGCAACGAGCAGATCGACCAGGGCGACTGCCGCACCTCGCCGCACCTGGCGCGCGCGAATGATCTCGCCCGCACGGCGCAGGAGTTGGTGGAGAAGTGCATCCCGCCGCCCGTCGCCAATCTCGAGGCGCCTCCTGTGCCCATTCCGGCCGACACCATGCGCGTCGTGCACGTCGAGGTGCCGACCCAGGAAGAGCTGAAGATCCCGCGCAACGTCCACTACGCGCTCAACGAATTCACCATCAGCCCGACCTCGCGCCGCGTCATCGCAGGGATCGCCGCGCTGCTCGAGAAGTACCCGAGCATCACCGCGCGGCTCGTCGGCCACACCGATTCGCGCGGCAGCGCCGATTACAACCTCGAGCTGTCGAAGCGCCGCGTGAATGCCGCGCGCTCCGAGTTCATCGCCATGGGCATCGACTCCTCGCGCTTGAGCACGGACTTCAAGGGCAAGGCCGACATCTACGCGATCGAGGATTCAAAGAAGGGCTTCGCGCTCAACCGCCGCGTCGAGATGGTGTTCGTGGATTCCGAAGGCAAGGACATCAGCGGCGAGCGCCAGGAAGGCGACCTGCAACTGGAGGACGGCCACTCCGCGCGGCCGAAGTTCGCTATCCGTAAGAACGGTACGAACCCCGTGAGGCCGCCGCTCAAGCGCATCACGCCTGGCGCTGTGCCGAAGCGTGTGACGGGAGCGAAGAGGGCCGGCGCGTCGACGACCACGAAGAAGCCGGCGCCCGCGAAGGCTGCGGGGCGCTAGCGTCTAGTCGCGGTCATGCGAACTGTCCGCGCGGACCGTCGGCGTGAGCCCCTTGAACATGCTCGCGACGCCGCCGCGCGAATGTCCGCGCACGAGCGCTGCGGCGGCGATGCTCCACAACTCCGCGCGCGGCAACCGCGGGCGCACGGGTCCCCATGGGAAGTCGCGATCGAGCCGCGCGTGCCGCAGTGACGCGGCAGCCCACAGGGCGGGCCACAGGCAGAACATGCGATAGCGCGGGTGGCGCAGCGGGATCGTCGCCACGTACTCCGGGACACTCGCCAGTGCCGCCCATGCGCGTTGCTCGAGGCGCCGCGCGAGGTGCTCGACTTCGGGTCGCGGCGGACCGACGAGATCGGCGGGCACGAGCCCGAATTCCGCGAGCCAACTGCCGGGCACATGGCAGCGGCCGCCGCGCAGGTCCACCGGCCAGTCGAGCAGGATGTTCGTGAGCTGCAGGCCCTCGCCGACGGCGGGGGACAGTGCGAGCCTTCGCGCATCGGCGTTGCCGCAGCGGCGCTCGAACAGCCGCGTGAGCATGACGCCCACGCAGCCGGCCACGATCCAGCAGTAGTCCTTGAGCTCGGCATCGTCATCGAGGTAGGGAACGCACGCGAGTCCGGCCTCGTCGCCGCCACGCTCCGCCGCGCGCCCCGCGTAGCGGCGCATCCCGCGCGCCATCGCGTGCACGGCTTCCGCGAGGTCGGCACGATCGGCGGCAGCAAGGGTGCCGTAGGCGCTCAGCACGGTGGGCGTCGCCGCTACCAATTCGATGTGCGCCGCACTGGCGCGCCCCGCGAGTTGCCCCGCGGCCGCGGCGAATGCGCGCGCCGCCTCGTCGTCGCCATCCAGCGCCGCGAGGAATTGATCGAAGCGCGCTTCGATCTCCCCGCGTGGTCCCGGCCAGGCATCTTCGATCGTGTCGGCGATCCTGCACAGCAGGTAGCCCATGCGCACCGCTTCGCCCATTGAATCATCCAAAAGGCGGATGTTCAGCGCAAACGTCCGCGAGACACGCGGCAGCATGTCGCGACAGTATGCGCGCGCGTGTGTCTCGGCTTTCACGGCAGTGGGTGTGGCGGCTTCGTGGCGCATGAAGGGCTATGCTAGCTTCGACGGCCGTCCATTCCCAACGCCCGAGGAGTCCAGCGCCTGAGCCCTGACCGTTCGTTCTCGATCGCCGCGCGACTCGCCTTCGCCACGACCCTGCTCATGTTTGGCTTGATCGTCGTGGGCTCGATCGTCCGCACCACGGGATCGGGACTGTCCTGCCCGGACTGGCCGCTGTGCGAGGGGCGCGTGATTCCGCGCTTCGAGATCCATGTGCTGACCGAGTGGTTCCACCGCCTGCTGGCGCTGTGCGTCAGCCTGCTGATCTTCGCCACGGGCCTGTGGATCGCCACGCATCGCGAGCTGCGGGCGCGCCTGGGCGGACTGATGCTGCTCGCGGTGGGGCTGCTGTTCATCCAGATCCTGCTGGGCGCGCTCACGGTGTGGAAGCTGTTGAACGCCGGGGTCGTCAGCAGCCACCTCGCGACCGCGCTGCTGTTGTTCTCGACGCTGCTCACGATCGGTTTCGTCGCGGCTCGCGAGTCCGCGCCGCCCACGCGCCGCGCGCTGCCTGCGCCCGAGCCCGGTCTGCGCGCCCTGTTCACCGTCACCACGCTCGCGATCTTCGTACAGGCCGTGCTGGGCGGAGTCGTGAGCACGAACCACGCGAGCCTGGTCTGCCCGGATTGGCCCACCTGCAACGGGGAGTGGTTCCCGCCGCTGGCGGGGCTCGTGGCGCTCCAGATGGTGCACCGTTGGGTAGCGTACCTGCTCGCGGTGCTGCTAGTCTGCGCCGCGGTTCGCGCCCGCGGTTCCGCGGATCCGTTCGTGGCGCGCGCGGGCCTGTTGTTGGTCGGGATCATGTTCGTCCAGATGGCGGTCGGCGTGATCAACATCATGCTGGGCATCCAGGTGTGGCTGTCGGCGATCCACCTGGCCAATGCGGCCGCCCTGTTGGGCGTCGCGCTGGGGGCAACCTTCCGCCTGGCAACCCTGCATGTGGCGCGCGTCGGTGGCGCCGCGGAGGCAACGTCGTGAGCGTATCGACATCGGCCACTCCCGTCGCGCGGCCGCGCACCGCGAGCGCGCTGTTCGAACTGACCAAGCCGCGCATCGTCTTGCTGGTGTTGTTCACCGGCATGCCGGCCCTGCTGCTGGCGGGCTCAAGCATGCCCTCGGCGCGCGTGTTCTGGGGCGCCCTGATCGGCATCGCGCTGTCGGCGGCGTCCGGTGCGGCGTTCAACCACTACTTCGATCGCGACCTCGATCGTCTGATGCTGCGCACCCGCTTGCGCCCGCTGCCCGCAGGTACCGTCACGCCTGCCGCCGCGGCCGCCCTCGGGTTGGGGCTGGGCTGGCTGTCATGGGTGGTGCTGTGCGTCGCCTGCAACCCGCTTTCGGCGTTGATCGCCATGAGCAGCATCTTCTACTACGCCGTCATCTATACGGTGTGGCTCAAGCGCCGCACGCCGCAGAACATCGTGATCGGCGGTGCTGCGGGCGCTTCGGCGCCGCTGATCGCCTGGACCGCGGTGACCGGGCACGTGGGCCTGCCCGCGATCATGATGGCCGCGATCATCTTCCTGTGGACGCCGCCGCACTTCTGGGCGCTCTCGCTGTACCGCCGCGAGGACTACGAGCGCGCGGGGCTGCCCATGCTGCCGGTGACGCACGGCGAGCCCTACACGCGGCGCGCCATCGTGACCTACTCGATCGTGCTCGTCGCTGCGACACTGGTTGCCGGGCCGTTGTCGGGACTGGGCACGCTGTACTTAGTGTCCGCGGCGTTGCTGGGCGGCGGCTTCGTGTTGCAGGCGTTCCAGTTGATGCGCTCACCCACGACGGCGCGTGCCATGAAGCTGTTCCGCTACTCGATCATCTACCTGTTCGCGCTGTTCCTGGTGATGCTGGTGGAAGGCATCCTGCACGTTCGCGGATAACGGGCGCATGGAGTTGGCGCGTGGGCTCATGAGACCACCGCGCGCGCTTGTCCGCACGTTGTGATTCAGGTAGTTTTCATCGGCTTGAATTCTGTACGCGTTGCTGCCACCCATGGATCCGGAGGCTGCCTTGTCGCGCAAGGCCTTCATTGGCTTGATGATGCTGGCACTCGTGTCAGCGCTGGCGGGAAGCTGTGCGTCACCGGGGGCGAAGGCCCACGGTCAACAAGTGTTCAGGACCTGCATGCCCTGCCATGGCACTCACGGTGAGGGCAATCTCGCGTTGCGCGCCCCCGCGATCGCCGGCCTGCCCGACTGGTACCTGACGACCGAGATCACCAAGTTCCAGAAGGACATCCGCGGCGCCCATCCTGATGACATGGAAGGTCACCGCATGCGTCCCATGGCGCGCACGCTCTACCACAAGGGCGATGTCGAGGCCGTCGTGGCCTATATCTCGGCGATGCCGCCGACGTGGGTCAAGCCGACGATCAAGGGCGACGCAGTCGCCGGCCAACAGCGCTACGCCACGGTGTGCATTGCGTGCCACGGCGCCGATGGCAAGGGTGCCCAGGCGATGGGTTCACCGCCGATCGCGAACCAGGCCGACTGGTACCTCGTGGCCCAGCTCAAGAAGTTCAAGACCGGCATGCGCGGCGCCCATCCGCTCGACACGCAGGGCGCCATGATGCGCGCCATGTCCAGCACGCTCACCGATACGCTGGCGATGCGCGACGTGGTCGCCTACGTCAAGACGCTTCCTCACTAAGACTGACGGAGACTGAAGCCCATGGCTGGTGGTGACGTCGACCGCAATGACCACGAATGGGGCAACAAGTTCGCCGAGAAGACCCTCTGGGCGACAGTGATTCTCGCGGTGTTGTTTGTCGGCGCCGTGTTCGTCTTTATCCTGAGGTAGGGGAGGGATTCAACAGCGATGTTCTCACACCTGCTTCCCTCCGCATCGAGCTTCTCCGGTGAAGTCGACCAGCTGTTCTGGCTGATCACGTTCATCGTCGGGTTCGGCTTCATCGCCGCTGAATTCATGTTCTTCTGGCTGATGTGGCGCTTCCGCAAGCGTCCCGGCGTGCCCTCGACCTATGTCACCGGCAACGAGAAGCACCTCAAGAAGTGGATCAACGTCCCGCACACCCTGATCCTGCTGTTCGACATCGTGATCATCATCGCCGCGGTGCGCGTATGGGTGCACATCAAGCAGACGCTGCCGCCCGCCGACGTGACGGTGCGCGTGATGAGCCAGCAGTGGGCGTGGACCTTCACCGATCCGGGTGCGGACGGCCTGCTCGACACGCCCGATGACGTGCGCACCACCGACGAGCTGCATATCATGACGGGCAAGACGTATCACTTCGAGCTCGAATCGAAGGACGTCCTGCACAGCTTCTTCATCCCCGCCTTCCGCATGAAGCAAGATGCGATCCCCGGCCGACGCTACACGGGCTGGTTCAAGCCCACCGAAGCCGGCTCGTACGACATCTTGTGCGCAGAAATCTGCGGCATGGGCCATGGCGTGATGGGGGCAAAGCTGGTGGTCGAGGGCCCCGAACAACACGCGGCGTGGCTGGCGCAGCACGCGAACGACGGCGCGCTCGCCGAGCTCAACACGGCGCCGCCCGATAGCGCATCCCACACCACCGCTCCGGCCGCTGCCGGGGCGCGTTGACGGAGACCGGCATGTCTCACGGTACGACACACGAGGCTCACGGTGCTGGCGCCGCGCAGGGCGGCCACCACGAGCAGTCGTGGTTCCTGAAGTACTTCTGGTCGACCGATCATAAAATCATCGCCTTCCAGTACTTGTTCACCGGCATGGCGATGGCCTTGATCGGCGCCTTCATGGCGTACGTGTTCCGCATGCAGTTGGCCTTCCCGGGCGGCGTGGTGCCGGGCTGGGGCGTCGTTTCGCCCGCGCAGTACAACTCGCTGATCACAAACCACGGCAGCATCATGATCTTCTGGGTCGCCATGCCCGTGCTGATCGCCGGCTTCGGCAACTACCTGATCCCGCTGATGATCGGCGCGGACGACATGGTGTTCCCGCGCATCAACCGCTTGAGCTACCAGTTGTTCCTGCTGAGCGCCCTGATCCTGATCGCCTCGTTGTTCGTGCCCAATGGCGGATTCGGTGGGGCCTGGACGGCCTATCCGCCGCTGTCCGCGAACAAGAACTACAACCTGACGCCCGGTGGCGCGACGATGTGGGTGCTCGCCGTCGCCATCGAGTTCGTGGCCTTCCTGCTCGGCGGCATCAACTTCATCGTCACGGCGATGAACTCGCGCGCCAAGGGCATGAAGGCGTTCGATGTGCCGATCGTGGTGTGGTGCATCGTGATCGCCAGCATCCTGTTCATGGCGTCCGTCGGTCCGCTGATCGCGGGTGCGGTGATGCTGCTGTTCGACCAGACGATCGGCACCAGCTTCTTCAACCCGAACAAGGGCGGCGACCCGATCCTGTGGCAGCACCTGTTCTGGTTCTTCGGTCACCCCGAGGTGTATGTCGTGATGCTGCCCGCGATGGGCATCGTGGCCGAGGTCATCACCGTCTTCGCGCGCAAGAAGCTGTTCGCCTACAAGACGGTCATCTACACGATCGTCGCCACCGGCGTGCTGAGTTTCTTCGTCTGGGCGCATCACCAGTTCGTGGCGGGCATCGACCCACGCATGGCGAATGTGTTCACGGTGACCACCGTACTGATCTCGATCCCGATCGCCGAGATGTGCTTC
>JAYSRO010000551.1:0-4011 GCA_043720995.1 Candidatus Eiseniibacteriota bacterium | reverse complement strand
CCGGCCTTCTCGACCGACTTCATGTCCCACTGCGTGGTGACCGACTCGTCCTTCTGGCGGTAGAGCGGCACGTAGTCCGTCAGCGGCCCAGGCGTGATCAAGACGCCGGCGGCATGCGTCGAGGCGTGGCGCGCCAGGCCCTCGAGCACCTTGGCGCTCTCGAGCAACCGCGCGAACTCCGGGCCCTTCGAGCCGATGTTCTTAAGATCCGGCGACAACTCGAGCGCGCGCTCAAGCGTCATGCCCAGTCCGTCGGGCACCATCTTCGCGATCTTGTCGACCTCGGCGAACGCGATGCCCAGCGCGCGGCCGACGTCGCGTACCACGCCCTTCGCTCCCATCGTGCCGAAGGTGATGATCTGCGTGACGCTGCCGTCGCCATACTTTTCGCGCACGTACTTGATGACTTCACCGCGCCGCAAGTCGTCGAAGTCGATATCGATATCCGGCATCGTGACGCGTTCGGGATTCAGGAAGCGCTCGAAGATCAGGCCGTGTTCAAGCGGATCGATGTCGGTGATCCGCAGCACATACGCGACGAGCGACCCCGCAACCGAGCCACGGCCCGGCCCCACGCCGATACCCTTCGAGCGCGCGTAGGCGATGAAGTCGCGCACGATCAGGAAGTACGAGGCGAAGCCCATCTTGCAGATGACGCCAAACTCGTAGTCGGCGCGCTGGCGGATGTCGTCGCCAGCTTCGCCCTTGTAGCGCCACGTCAGGCCTTCGTCGATCAGGCGGCGCAGGTAGTCTTCCGCGGTGTTCCATTCCGGCGGCAGCGGGAACTCCGGCAGCAGCGGCTTGTCGAACTTTAAGTTCAGCGAACACATCTCGGCGACACGCAGCGTGTTCTTGAGCGCATCGGGCAGGTCGCCGAAGCGCGCGCGCATTTCATCGCCGGTCTTGAAGTAGACCTGGTCGGTCTCGTAGCGCATACGCTTCTGGTCGCTGACGTTCTTGCCCGTCTGGATGCACAGCAGCACGTCGTGCGCATTCGCGTGATTGTGTTGCAGGTAGTGGCAGTCGTTCGTCGCCACCATAGGCAGGCCCGTGCGCTTGGCCAGCTGCGTGACGCCGGCGCGAATGCGGTCCTCGATCTCGAGGCCGTGGTTCTGCACTTCGAGGAAGAAGTTCCCGTCACCGAAGATGTCGCGGTACATCTCGGCCGTCTTGACCGCACCGTCCTCGTTGCCGTCGAGGAGATCCATGGCGATCTCGCCCTTGGGGCAGGCGGAGAGCGCCGTGATGCCGGCCGAGTACTGGCTCAGGATCTCGTGGTCGACGCGCGGCTTGTAGTAGAAGCCCTCGAGGAAGGCGAGCGAGGACAGCCGGATCAGGTTCTTGAAGCCCTGCTCATCGCGCGCCAGCAGCACCAGGTGATGCGCGGTGTCACGCGTACGGTCCTTGCGGCTGCCGCGCGTGACGTAGGCTTCCATCCCGATGATCGGCTTGACGCCCGCCTTCTTGGCCTCGTTGTGGAACTCGATCGCGCCGAACATCGCGCCGTGATCGGTGAGCGCCACCGCGGGCATGCCGAGCTCTGCAGCGCGCTTGACCATACGCGGGATCGGGCTCGCGCCGTCCAAGAGCGAATAGTCGCTGTGATTATGGAGATGGACGAAATCCGCGGGCTTCATGGCGCGTCCTGCGCGAGGGGACAATTCGTGCGGACGCGCAAGGTCCCAACGCTGGCACGCGCCGCTTCGCGCCTAATTTAGCACAAACGCGCCACGCGTCTTACGCGTGTTTCCGGCGCGGTCCGTTGCGATGAGAACAACCATGTGTCGCCCACTTGACGGCGCGCGAAGTGGCTTCCAGCGCAGCGTTTCGATGACCGAGTCCCATTCGCTCGGCACGCGGCGGCCATCGACAATGAAGTACGTCGCACTCGCATCGACGCCACTCCCCTTGTCCGCGAGCGGCGCTTCGATCGCCCAACGCGGGTAGGCGCCCGCGAGTTGCGCGCGCGGCGGCGTCACGAACGTGCCGCGTGGGGCGCGCGTGTCCTTGAACAGCGCGAACGTCCCAAGATGTCGCGTGGAACCACCGATCGTGTGTGCCGCCGCGTCATGCTTCGCGCCGATGTACTCCCAGCCATCACCGGCGTCACGGTAGAGGGCGATTTTCGCGGGCGCGACTTTCTTGGGAAGCTCAAGTGCGATGTCCACGCCCTTGGCCAGCGGCGTGTTCGCGGGTAACAGCTGCGCGGCGCCGCCGACCGGAGCCAGCTCGCCCGCACTCTTGGGCGTGCCGCCGGACCGCAATCGTAGCCGCGTCCGCTCGAACACCGCGCCCTTCGGAAAATCAACGTTGGCCGACTTCGCGAGCGTAGGGTGCCCCGAGTCGTCCGCGCCGATGACCAGTGCTGGGCCATCCGTCACGGGCACCGGCGCGCGCTGCGCATCCGCCGGACGCGCAGCGCGCAAGCGCACCACCCTACGAGCCGAATGCCCCGCGAGATCCGCGGCTTCAATCACGAGGGTCTCAGCGGCGTGCCCGGCATCGAGTACGACCACACCCGCCTCGGATCCCGCGGGCGTCGAAGCGAAGATCACCGCGGGGCGCGTGCCCTCGGGCGAGCCGAGCAACAGCGACACCTTGCCGCGCCCCGTGTAGCGGCCGCGATCGTACACGAAGTCCGACTGCGACATGTCGGTCGCCCACGACACGCTGTCGAAGGCGCAGCGCACCCACCACTCGCCATTCGACAGCTGCGTGCGCCATGGGGCCACGTCGTAGGTGCCATCGCTCTCGGCATCGAGCGCTTCGACCACGACGCGCAACCGCCCCCAGCCCGTCGCAGACACCGTATCGCGCGCGCCGAAAGCCAATGCGGCTGGCGTACCCGCGCCACTGACCCACGACGAGTCATCCAACGGCACGAGCGTCACGCGCTCAATACGTGGCGTCGTCCGGTCCTCTACCGCGTATCCCGCGAGCAGTGGATTGATCGCCATGTCGCCGCGGCGGATCTCGACGTGCAGATGCGGCCCGCCCGTTCCGCTCCGGCCTGTCCACCCGATGATGTCGCCTGCCCTCACGCGGAAGCGGCCTGCCCCGGGCCACAGGTCCTGGTCGTACTGACCGCTCGAATCTTGGATCGCCGCGACGTAGCCCGCGACGGGCTGCGCGAATGCATCGAGGTGGCCGAACACCAGCAGCCGTCCGTCCGCGGTCTCATAGTAGAGCGAGCGCCCATAGCCGACGCCGGAAGTGCGCACGCGCTTGAGCACTGCATCATCGGGCGCATGAATCGCGCGGCCCACGATGCCGCCCGTGCCGAGATCAAGGCCAGCGTGAAAGTGATTGCTGCGGTGATCGCCGAAGTAACCGTTCGCGAGAATCGGCGTGTCGAACAATTCGTGGGGGAAGCGCGGGAACACCGGCGCGGGTGCGGCGAGCGCGGGATCGCTGGGCGCGGCCGGCGCAGCGGCTGCGGCGAACGCGGCGGGCGCCCAATGGCGAGCGGTGACCGCGCAGACTCCCACAGAAATCGCGAGCGCAAGACCCACTCGCAACACTCCCGAACGCGTGGCCCCTCGTGGGCGTGACATCAAGTGCTGGGCTCCTTCCCTAGAGCGGTCTGCGTTCAATCACTTCAGCACGACAACGCGCGCCGTCGCGTGCGCGCTGCCGCTCACGAGCCGCACGAAGTAGATACCCGACTCGAGCAATTCGCCCGAGCGATCTGCGCCGTTCCACACGACCGAGCCGCCGGGTCCTGCGCCCAGCTCGAATCGTTGACGCAACCTTCCGCCCACATCGTAAATGGAAAGCGTCTGCCGTGCCACGCCCTGCGCGGCCTTCCAGAACACGGTGATCGGCAGCCGCGCAGGCTGCGCGAGCGAGATGACCGCGGGGCCGCGCACTCCGGCGAGCAGCCCGCCGGGCCCCGTCGGCAGCGTGGTCGCCGTGACCACGTTCGAAGCGATCGAACCCTCGCCCTGCGAGTTATGGGCGTCCACCGTGAAGTGGTACGTCGTGGCGGGCGCCAGCGCGGGAAGTACCACC
>JAYSRO010000550.1:0-4011 GCA_043720995.1 Candidatus Eiseniibacteriota bacterium | reverse complement strand
GGTCTCACGCGGGCTGACTGTCGATCGGACAAATAGGCAGGCCGTCTGCCTTTCTGGCAGCCCGGGCCGTCCGCGTGACTTCGCTCGTTTGCGAGTGCCGCTCGGAACGTGCAGGAATTTCAAGCGTTCTCGCGGTCTCCGCGCGCGCGCTGAACGGAATTCCGCTGCTCGGAACTGGCCTGGATGTTGCCCAAGTTCGGAATGAGGTGACGAACGCTTCACCTGTTCTGGGCGCGGCTCGCTGCGCGCTTCCTGTGCGGATTCCATCGTCGGAGAACACATGACTCCACAACTCGAATCCTTCAAGTACGACGACTCGATCGTGAGAAAATTCATGGTCGTGACGTTCATTTGGGGCTTCGTGGGCATGCTGGTCGGGCTGTTGATCGCCTGCCAGTTGGCGTACCCGGCGCTCAACATGCCGCCGTTCCTGAGTTTCGGCCGCCTCCGTCCACTCCACACCAATGCCGTCGTCTTTGCCTTCGCGGGCAACGCCTTCTTCTGCGGCGCCTACTATTCGACCCAGCGGCTGCTCAAGACCCGCATGTTCTCGGATGCCTTGAGTAGCCTTCATTTCTGGGGCTGGCAGCTGATCATCGTCTGCGCCGCCATCACGTTGCCGCTGGGGTTCACGCAGTCGAAGGAATACGCCGAGCTCGAGTGGCCGATCGACATCATGATCGCGGTCGTTTGGGTGATCTTCGCGGTGAACTTCTTCGGCACCATCGCGCGGCGCCGCGAGCGGCACCTCTACGTCGCCATCTGGTTCTACATCGCCAGTATCGTGACGGTGGCGATCCTGCACATCTTCAACAACCTCGCGATTCCCGCCGGCGCCTTCAAGAGCTATTCGATCTACGCCGGCGTGCAGGACGCGTTCATGCAATGGTGGTACGGCCACAACGCGGTGGCGTTCTTCCTCACCACGCCATTCCTCGGGCTGATGTACTACTTCATGCCCAAGGCGGCCGAGCGGCCGGTGTTCTCCTACCGGCTGTCGATCCTGCACTTCTGGACGCTGGTCTTCATGTACATCTGGGCTGGCCCGCATCACCTCCACTACACCGCGCTCCCGGAATGGGCCTCGACGGTCGGTATGGTGTTCTCGGTCATGCTGTGGATGCCGTCGTGGGGCGGCGGCGTCAACGGCCTGCTCACGCTGCGCGGCGCGTGGCACAAGGTCGTCGACGACCCGATCCTCAAGTTCTTCGTCGTTGCCGTCACCGCCTACATGATGTCGACATTCGAAGGGCCGATGCTTTCGGTGAAGTCCGTCAATGGTCTGGCGCACTACACCGACTGGATCATCGCGCACGTCCACACGGGCGCGCTCGGCTGGAACGGCTTCCTCACGTTCGGCATGATCTACTGGCTGATGCCGCGGCTGTTCCAGGCGCCACTGCACAGCAAGCGGCTCGCCGAGATTCACTTCTGGTTCGCCACCTTCGGCATGATCCTCTATGCCTCGGCGATCTATTCCGCCGGCCTGACGCAGGGCCTGATGTGGCGCGCCTTCGATGAGACAGGACGCCTGCAGTTCCCCGACTTCATCGAGACGACCGTGCGGCTGCTGCCGATGTACTGGCTGCGCGCGGTGGGCGGATTGATCTACATCATCGGCGTCGTGTTGTTCGGCTACAACATGCTGATGACCTGGAAAGCGCGTCCCAAGGTCTATGACGAGCCCGTGATCCAGGCCGCTCCGCTCGAGCGCAAGGCTGCCCCGATCGCGCACGCACCCGCGGCGGTTCAAGGCGGCGCATGGGCGCGGTTCACGAGCCTCAGCTGGCACCGCCGCTGGGAAGGCTTGCCGGTGGTGTTCACCGTGATGACTGTGCTCGCCGTTGTCGTGGCCTCGTTGTTCGAGATCCTGCCGACGTTCCTGATCCGCTCGAACATTCCCACCATCGCCTCGGTCAAGCCCTATACGCCCCTCGAACTCGCGGGGCGCGACATCTACCAGAGCGAAGGTTGCTTCAACTGCCACTCGCAGATGATCCGGCCGTTCCGCTTCGAGACCGAACGCTACGGCGAATACTCGAAGCCCGGCGAGTCCATCTATGACCACCCGTTCCTGTGGGGCTCGCGCCGCATCGGGCCTGACCTTGCCCGCGAAGGCGGCAAGTACAACGAACTGTGGCACGTGCGCCACATGGAAAACCCGCGCGCGATCACGCCGCGGTCGATCATGCCGCCCTACCCGCAACTGCTGACCGACAAGATCGACTTCGACCACATTCAGAAGCACGTCGACGCCATGGTGATGCTGGGCGTGCCGTACGGCGAAGCCGTGCACAGCGCGCGCGCCATGGCGGTCACGCAGTCCGAGGAGATCGCTGTGAAGATCGTGCAACAGGGTGGTCCCGCGGGGCTCCAGGACAAGCAGATCGTGGCACTCGTCGCCTACCTGCAGCGCCTGGGCGTTGATCTCAAGGGTGCTGGCGCACTGGCGCAGGCTCCTTCTACTGATGCGGCCGGCCACGCCGGCGGAGCGCAGTGACATGCGTCTAAGCGACATCATGAGCCACGCTGGCCTGTCGGGTTACGCGATCGTCGCGATGCTGCTGTTCATCGTCGCCTTCGGTGGAATCGTCTGGAAGGTGTTCCAGGGTTCCCGCCACGCTGAATACGAACATGCGCGGCGCCTTCCGCTCGAGGATGCAACGCCGGCGCCGCATTCGGAGGACACGAAATGAGCCGCGATACCAAGCAGGAGAAGCTGCTTGAGCACAACTACGACGGCATCCAGGAGTACGACAATCCGCTGCCGAGATGGTGGGTGTGGATCTTCTACGCCACGATCCTGTTCGCGGTGTTGTACTGGTTCAATGTTCCCGGGATCGGTACCGGCAAGGGCCGTGTCGCCAATTATGAAGCTGAAATGGCGAAGGCCAAGGCGCAACGCGAGGCACTTGCGGCGCAACATCCCGTGGTCGCCGAAACGGACGAAGCACTCATGGCGGCCATGCACGACCCGGCCGTCATGGCGCTCGGCAAGGAAGTGTTCGCCATCAACTGCGCGGTCTGCCACCGCCCTGATGGTGGCGGCAACATCGGGCCGAACCTCACCGACGAATTCTGGCTGCACGGCGGCAGGCCGACGGAGATTCTGCACACTGTGACCGCGGGGGTGATCGAGAAGGGTATGCCTGCATGGTCGCAGACGCTGCCGCCGGCGAAGGTGCGCGCGGCCGCGGTGTTCGCTCTGTCGATGCGCGATTCGCATCCGAAGGATCCCAAGGCGCCGCAGGGAACCAAGGTCGAGGACTGAACCCATGACCGCGAGCCTGAAGGCACTGGCGCCGCCGGGCCGCGTGTTGCCCACGCTCAACGAGGACGGCTCGCGCCGCTGGTTGCGGCCGAAACCGTGCCCGGGGCGCTTCCAGAACCGCCGCAGGATCACGGCATATGTCTTGATGCTGGTGTTCTTTGTGATCCCCTACCTGCGCATCGGGGGCAAGTCGATCATTCTGCTCGACCTGCCGCGGCGCGAGTTCACGCTCATCGGTGTGACCTTCCAGCAGACCGAGACCATGCTGTTCATGCTGCTGTTGCTCAGCGTGTTCGTGTCGATCTTCTTCTTCACCGCGCTGTTCGGGCGGGTGTGGTGTGGTTGGGCGTGTCCGCAGACGGTCTATATGGAGTACTTGTTCCGCCCTGTCGAACGCTGGCTTGAGGGTGGCTACCACGGCTCGCAGGTGATGGACCGGGAGCGCAAGTTCCATGGACGGCGCTGGCTCATGCACGGGGTCTACGTGCTGCTGGCGTTGTTCGTGGCGCACACGTTCCTGGCCTATTTCGTGAGGCCCGAAGAATTGGTGCGCTGGATGCAGGGCCCGCCGACGGCGCATCCCTTGACGTTCTTCATCGTGATGCTCACGACAGCACTGATCTTTTTCGACTTCGCGTACCTCCGCGAGCAGACGTGCCTCGTGGCGTGTCCCTACGGCCGCATCCAGTCCGCGTTGCTCGACCGCCGCTCGCTGATTGTGGGCTACGACGCGGGCCGGG
>JAYSRO010000549.1:0-8475 GCA_043720995.1 Candidatus Eiseniibacteriota bacterium | reverse complement strand
AAACAGTTGCTCTGCGCGAACGCCCAAGCAGCAACTCTCCCCGGGGAGAGTTTGCATGACAACGTCCTGGCAATCACGGGCGCCGCGCTGGACTCGCGTACATGGCGTGCCGCGCATCACGCCGCGCTGGACTCGCGCGCACCACGCGCCACGCGCCACGCTGTTCGCTCGCATGGGCTTGGCCGCCGCGCCGCCGCCTCTCCCCTCAGCTCACCGCGCTACGGACAGAACGCTCCCACATTCTGGGATCCCGTCCCCAGCGCCGCCTGCACCACCATCTGGGCGCTGATCGATGCGTCCGGCCCGGTGACGCTGTTGCTGTTGTTGTAATCGTCGCGCGGGTGCGCGAGCGCGCCGAGCCCGATCTTCACGACCTCGGCGGCCACCAACGAGGCGTCGGCGCCATTGACTGCGCCAACTGGCGAGCCGAGCCCGTTGACGTCGTAGGCAACCACGATCAGCGCCGGGGTCAAACCGATGCCATCTGCGTAGACCTGAGCGCACGCGGTGCTGATGGGAATTCCGGGTGAGGTCGTGTTCGACGTAGTCGGGGCGGCATTCGCGGCGCCCTGCACCTTGAAGTTGAACTGGCCGAGTGCGTTGGTGACTCCCATGATCTTGTTGCCAGCCAGGTAGGTCTGGCCTGTCGTGCTGTTCAGTTGATCGCATGACAGTCGGATGTCGGTGCAGGCAGAAAAGTCGATGACGACCTCGGAGCCGGCGATCAGGTTGTTCGCGATATCGCGAATCGTGACGCTAAAGTTGCCGCAGCGGTTATCCGAGCAGTTGTCGGGGTTGCCGGCCGTCGAGCCCTCAACCGCGATGTACTGCCCCTGCATCGTGCACTTGGAGCAGTCCCCAAATGGGAGCGCTGCGGTAGCGGTCGTGACCCCAATGAAAACGCCGCAGAGCAACACAATCATCTGCACGCGAAGCTTCATGCGGCCACACTCCTTCCGGTATAACGCGACACGATCGCTCACCGAACCGCCGCGCCACTCAAGGACAAAACGGTCCGGTGTTCTGCGATCCCGTTCCGAGCGCGGCCTGCACCACCATCGTCGCGATCGCTGAGGCATCGGGGCCGGTGACGCTGTTGCTGTAGTTGTAGTCATCGCGCGGATGCGGGGTCGCGCCGAGTCCGACCTTTACCACTTCTGCGCCGACTAGCGATGCATCCGCGCCGTTGACCGCTGCGTTGGGGGAGCCGAGGCCGTTGACGTCGTAGGCTGCGACAATCAGCGCAGGCGACAACGCCCAGCCTTCCACGTAGACCTGAGCGCACGCGGTGCTGATGGCAATTCCGGGTGAGGTCGTGTTCGACATAGTCGGGACGGCATTCGCGGCGCCCATGACGCGGAACGTGAATTGGCCGAAGGAATTCGTGACGCCACTGACCTTCTTGCCGCCGAGATACGTTTGCCCTGTCGTTGCGGTCAATTGGTCGCACGCGATCTGGATGTCGGTGCAGGCGGAGAAGTCGATCGTCACGGTGGCGCCCGGCAGTACGTTGTTCGCCCAGTCGCGAATTGTCGCCGTGAAGTTCCCGCAACGCGTATCGGCACAGTTGTCCGGCAGCCCATTCGTCGATCCAACGACGGCAATGTATGCGCTCTGCAACGTCGACTTCGCCGGGTCAGGCGGCTCGATGATGATCTGGGCCAATGCCGAGGATGCGATAGTGGTCAGCGCAAGGGTGGCCAGCAGACTTGAGATGAAGACTCGTGGCTTCGTCATGCGGATCCCCCGGAAATGCACTTCGCGACTCGTGCTACGGACAAAACGGTCCCGTGTTCTGCGACCCCGTTCCGAGCGCGGCCTGCACCACCATCGTGGCGATCGCTGACGCATCGGGGCCGGTGACGGTATTGCTGTTGTTGTAGTCATCGCGCGGATGTGGCGTCGCGCCGAGTCCGACCTTTACTACTTCGGCGCCGACCAGCGATGCATCCGCGCCGTTGACTGCCGCGTTGGGGGAGCCGAGGCCATTCACGTCGTAAGCGGCGACAATCAAAACGGGCGAGAGCGCCTCGCCGCCCTCATACGCTTGCGCACACGGCGTGTTCATCAATGAACCTGGCGAGGTCGTGTTCGAACTGGTCGGCACGGCGTTCGATGCGCCGATCACGCGGAACGTAAATTGGCCGAGCGAGTTCGTGACGCCGCTGACCTTCCCGCCGCCGAGATAAGTCTGCCCCGTAGCCGCCGTCAATTGATCGCACGCGATTTGGATATCCGGGCATGCCGAAAAGTCGATCGTCACGGTGGTGCCAGGCAGTACGTTGTTGGCGTAGTCGCGAACTGTGACGTTGAAGTTGCCGCAGCGGGTATCGCCACACGCATCGGGTGTGCCGTTGGTGGATCCGACGACCGCGATGTACTGGCTCTGCAGTGTGGTCCTTGCGGGATCAGGCGGACCGATCTGCGCCATCGCTGTCGATGCGGCGGCCGAGAGCGCCATTCCGCACAGGGCACTGACTACGAGCGAGCTCACACGCATCACCAAGTTCCTCCGGGGCCATGCCTGTTCCTTCAGCGACTGGGAGACACGAGCATAGCCCCCCGCCAGCGCCCGCTCCACCGCATTCGCCTCCGCGGCGCCCCGCATGCCCTTGCGCCCCATAGCCCTAGCGCGCCCCCGTCGCCGGCCCCAGACACTGGTGCAGAACCCCCATCCCTCTGGCCGATAACAGTTTGCGGTAGTCCCATGTGCGATTCGGTGGCTCGCGGCGAGTGTCGTGCGATCCGTCGTGCATTCGCGCATGGGGAATTGCAGTTCTGTTTTGGGGCGGGCGCGCGTCACTGCGACGCGTTTCGTCATGCGGTGTTTCACACGGCGCTCATTGATGAGCGTTCACTCAACTCCGGAGGAGCAGCATGAAGTTGCACACGTGGTCCATTCGCGTCGCGAAGTTCATCGCGGCAACCAGTCTCGTTCTCGTCGCGTCCGTCATGTTCACGCCGCACGAATCGTTCGCGGCGGACAACCAGGCGAGCGGTGATATCGCCGGCAACGCCACCAACCTCGGCACCTCGAACATCTTCACCATCAACTCGACGCAGCTGTCGCTGATCAAGGCGGCATTCCTCACCGACGGTACGCCGATCGCGAACAACACGACGGTCGCCAAGGGCACGCCGGTCAAGTTCCTCATCTACATGGACAACGCGACGGCCGTCCCGGTCGACTCGGTCAACGTGGTCGATGCGCTGAATGCGGCGTTCGTCTACCAGCCGGGAACGATCCGTGTCAGCAACACCGTGAACACCGGTTCGACGGTCGCGGCGATCTTTGCGGCAGCGAATGCGGCAGCGGTGCTGAGCGATGCGGTGAGCGGTGCGGACGTGGCGGGTATCACGGGCACGACCATCAGCGCGGGTGCGTCTGCGGGTAACGGTCTGGTCACGGTTCCGGCGAGCAAGGTGTGGGCAGTGCTGTTCACCGTGAAGGTTCAGTAACGAGCACCGGCAGCGTGCGGATGCCGTGACGCGAACCTTTCGCGCCCCTGCATGCACGCAAGACTCTTACGAGCGTATTGAACGACTGTGAACTGCACTAACACACCCCTGGCACGGCTGAAGTACTGGCTGTTCGTGCTCTTGGGATGGGCTTTGTTGGCCGGATCAGTGCCGGCCCACGCTGCGACGAATGCGGCGAAGGGCGGTATTGGCGGAACCGACAACGGCACCCTCCTGGGCGGCGACGGCACAGGACCAGCCTGGGTCACATTCAATGTGACGGATCTAGCCCTGGTGAAACAGGCGCGCGATCTGAGGGGAGTGGTGCTGCCTGGTGGCGGTAACGTGGCAGCGGGGCAGGATCTGTTCTTCGTGCTGTACGTCGATAACGCCACACCGTACCCGATCGACGATCTGCAACTGACGGACCCGTTGAACGAGTCTCAGTTCACGTACGTCCCGAATTCGCTCGCCGTCACCACGGTGGCCAGCGGTTCGAGTGACGCGGCGGTATGGAACGCCACGTGGACACCTCTCACCGATGATCCAGGAGCGCCCGACGACGTCGCATCCATCGTCGACTCCGGCGGTGCTGCAGGACGAGACCGGCTCACTGTGGGTGGAGTCGCGGGCCAGACGAACTTGCCCGGGCTCATTCCGCCCATGACGCGCATCGCGATTCGCTTCCGCGTGAGGGTGAACTGATATGCGCTCCCTCAAGCTGATGCGTTGGAACATTCCGTTGCTGCTGGCGCTGCTGTTTGCGTCCGCGCAACCGGTGCGCGCGCAGAGTGTCTCGAACGCCGCGTCCGGAGTCTCCGGTGGCGTGCCGCTCGATTCGTCACAGGCCTCGGTGACACTCACCCGACAGGTCGTGCCAGGGGTGGCATCGACCGCCGAGATCGCGCCGACGCGCGTGATCGCCGGCACCGCGGGTAATGTGTTCACGTGGGACCTTGTCGCGACGGTACTGCCGTCCGACCCGTTGCTTGACCAGGTCGCTCTGACAGCGCCGGCAGGCTACGCAAATTTCGCCGTGCAATCCGTCACAGTCTCAGGTGTGGCGCTCAGCGCCAACTGCCCCAACCCCGGTGCTGGCCAGTACTGCGCTACGGTTGCGGGATCCACCGTCACGGTCCGCTTCGGCCAGCCGCTCGCGGATACCACGGTTCACCTGCAGATCAATGTGTCGGCGAGTGCTCCTGGCATTGATGGTGTTGCGGACTTCGTTTCATCGACCGTAAGCATTGGCGGTACGCGTGTCTCCACCGTGGGTGATGCCGACGGTGACGCCGCCGACGCCAACAGCATGACCGTGCGCGTTTACGCGCTGCCGGATACGACGCAGTCGACCGTCACGGTCAACCCGCCGGTCGTCGTCTCGGATGGCGTGGCCTTCAGCACCATCACCGCCACGCTGCGCGATGGCGGCGGCAATCCGCTCGCCGGCCGCGGCGTGGTATTCACCACCGACCGTGGCGTCGCCGACGTGCTCGCGCAGCCGGCGGCCCTCACCGACAGCGCCGGCATGGTGACGGGCACGATTCGTTCGGGCGTCGTCGGTGTCTCGACCATTACCGCGCGCGACACCACCGATGCGCTGACGGTCGGAATGCACCCGACCGTGATGTTCACGCAGCGCGAAGTGCTGTTGCTGCAGAAGCTCGCCGATCGCGCCGAGGCGGTCATTGGCGATGTCGTGACCTACTCCGTCGTGCTGCGCAACACGACGGCGCTCGCCGTCGCGAACGTGCGCGTCGAAGACCAGCCGCCCGCCAACTTCAAGTACCTCGGTGGCTCCGCCACCTTGAATGGCGTCCGTGCTGCCGATCCGCTCGGCTCGGGGCCGCTGACCTTCGTGCTCGGCACAGTGCCCGCATTCGTGGATGGCAACGGCAATGGCCAGGCCGATCCCGGTGAGTCCGGCTATGTGACGCTGCGCTACCAGCTCGTCGTCGGTGCCGGCGCGACCCCCGCGTACTACCGCAACGTCGCCATCGCCCGCGATGTCTGCGACGCCTGCCTGCTGTCGAACGCGGGCGAAGCGGGAGTGCGCGTGCGCGTCGATGAAACGTTCGGCCTCGGCACCATCGTCGGTCGCGTGTTCGACGATCACGATCGCGACGGCCGCCTGGGCCGTGACGAAGGCGGCATCGCGCGCGCCAAGGTGGCGCTCGATGATGGAGCCTACGCGCTCACCGATGATCACGGGCTCTATCACATCGCCGGCATTCGCCCGGGCGCTCGCGTGGTCAAGATCGATGTCGCGAGCATTCCGGGTGTGGCGCATGCCACCACCGAGCAGACGCGTCTCGTCACCGTGAGCCCGGGACTCTTGGCCAAGGCCAACTTCGGCATCGAGATGGTTCGCGACACCCTGCGCTCGGGCAAGCCTGCGCTGCCCGGTCTCGAGATCGCCGGCCAAACCACGCCCGAGCCCGCCATGCTGGTCGGCACCATCGAGGGACCGAAGCTCCTGCTCAACGGCGACCTGCTGTCGCTGCCGGACGGCGACGTGCGGCTGTCGATCGCCGGGCTGTCGGAGTCGGTGCAGATCAAGGACCGCCAGCTCGCGGGGCCGCTGCGCTTCGAGATCTCGGCGAACGACCCCAAGTTCATCCGCTCGTGGACTTTCACCATCATGGGCGCGCAGGGCAACATCGAGCGCACCTTTGAAGGCGAGGGCCTGCCCCCGCGCAGTGTCACGTGGGACGGCGTGAAGAACGACGGTACGCGCCTCAGTGGTGGCGAACTCCACCAGTATCAGTT
Source organism: Candidatus Eiseniibacteriota bacterium (assembly GCA_043720995.1). Classification (GTDB taxonomy): domain Bacteria; phylum Eisenbacteria; class RBG-16-71-46; order RBG-16-71-46; family RBG-16-71-46; genus JANLWK01. The sequence continues at coordinate 2,247 of JAYSRO010000549.1, read as the reverse complement.
GTCGCTGCTCTATCGCGATGGCATTCGCGCTTCGAGCCCCGTGCGTACGTTCGGCGTTGACCGCTCGACGACGATCGCGCTCACCATGACCGGCAAGGCGTTCCAGAGCGGCAACGCCGTGCTGAGCGCGGATGCGCGTGAGGCGCTGGCCAAGGTTGCGGAGTTGATCCACCGTCACCCGGGCGAAACCGTGTTTATCGAAGGCTACACCGACTCGGTCGGGCCGGCGGAGTTGAACCTCGCGCTGTCGGAGGCGCGCGCCAAGTCTGCGGCGGCGTATCTCACGGATGAGCAGCAGGTGCCGAAGAACCGGCTGGTGTTGCGCTGGTATGGCGAGGCGCGCCCGGTGGCGACGAACGCGACGGAGGCAGGCCGCGAGAAGAATCGCCGTGTCGAGATCCACGGCAAGATGACCGATCGCCAGCAGGCGCAGATCACCGACCGCCAGCGCCGCCAGCCGCTGGTGAAGATCAATGGCGACACGTTGTCGATCGACAACGGCGGCCGCTTCGCGACGCAGGTTCCGGCGGAACTCAAGCAGATCGACATTATGGTGCGCGATGCCGCCGGCCGCGTGATCCATTCGGCCGTGCCACTGCCCGATGTGGAGATCCTGCAGCCGTTGGGAACCCAGCGCGTGGCGTTCGGCGCGCATGAGGGCCCCTATAATGTGGCGCCGCTTCCCGCGGGAGTCGCGGCGGGTGCGCTGCGCCTGAGCAGTGGCGCGGACGAAGCGGGTGGCGCGCCGGTGGCGACCTGCGAGCTGGTCGGACGCACGGCGCCCGGCAATCTCGTGCAGTTGGACCAGCGCGAGTTCTTCGCCGACACGGCCGGCATGTTCCACGCCACGCTCGACCTGCAACTCGGCTACAACACTTACGGGGTCATGGTACGCAATGCCGCGGGGGCCACGCGTCTCGTCAACCTGCTGCTCACCGTTGCGAACGAAGACGCCGGCGGCAAGTTATTGATCGCGGTCGACCGCCAGCCGGACCTGACCGTGGCGCTACCGCCGGTGGACGCCCCGTTGATGAGCGACACCTACCCGGTCTCGGGCGTTACCAATCCCGGCAACCACGTGCGCGTCAATGGCCAGGACGTGCCGGTGCGCTCCGACGGCAGCTTCCATTACTCGGCGCCGCTGCCCAAGGGCTCAAGCCACATCTTGATCCAGGCCATCGACGAGGCAGGACAGACTTCGACGCTCGAGCGCAATGTCGTGCGCGTGCCGCAGAAGCTGTTCTTCTTAGGGTTAGCCGACGGTACGGTCGGGCAGCTGCGCGGCAAGGGCTTCGTCGATGGCGCGGGCCGGCTTGCGAACACCGGCTTCTATGCCGATGGGCGGCTCGCCTACTACTTGAAGGGTTACGTGGCCGGCAAGTACCTCGTGACCTCGGCGTTCGACACGCGCACCAGTGGCTTCGAGAAGATCCTCGTCGACGTCGACGACAACACCAACGACCGCCTGCTCACCAATCTCGATCCCGACCGCCTCTACCCGGTCTACGGTGACTCGAGCAGCGTGGTCTACGACGCGCAGGCGCAGGGCCGCTTCTTCCTCGCGGTCGAGAGCGATGAGTTCCAGGCGCTGGTCGGCAACTACGCGATGTCGCTCAACGACACCGAGCTGTCCGGCTTCCAGCGCACGCTGTATGGCGCCCGCGTCCAGTACCACTCGGTCTCGCGCACGCGCTACGGCCAGCCGCGCACCACTATCGCCTTGCTCGGCGCCGAGGCCTCGCAGGTGCACGTGCGCGACGAACTGCGCGGGACCGGCGGTTCCGTCTACTACTTGAGCCACCACGAATTGGTCGAAGGCAGCGAGCAGGTCTCGCTCGCGGTGCGTGACGCCACGACCGGTCTGGTCATCGCGCGCATGCCGCAGCGCCGCAACATGGACTACACCGTCAAGTACCGCGAAGGCCGCATCCTGTTCTCGCGGCCGGTCGCGAGCGTGCTCGATGACGGCAGCCTGATCAGCACGACCGTGCTGCCCGGCAGCCCCGTCACCATCGAAGTGGACTACGAGACGAGCACGCAGGGGCTCGACCGCACTGCGGCCGGCGGACACGTCCAGCAGCACCTGGGCGATCACCTCGCACTCGGCGGCACCTACTTGAAGGACGACGTGGGCGTGGGCAGCTACGAGCTGCACGGCGCCGACGCCGAGTTGCGCGCCGGCCGCAACTCGCGCCTGTCCGGCGAGCTCGCCAGCAGCAATGGCGCCTCCTCGCGCGTCTACTCGAG
>JAYSRO010000548.1:0-4021 GCA_043720995.1 Candidatus Eiseniibacteriota bacterium | reverse complement strand
GACTCGATCGAGTTGCGCGTCAAAGATGACGGCCCGGGAATGCCTGCTCACGTTGCACGCCGCATCTTCGAGCCGTTCTACTCGACGAAGCCGACCGGTAAGGGCACTGGCCTCGGTCTGTCGGTCACGTTCGGGATCGTTCGCGAGCACGGCGGTACGATTCGCGTGGAGACGGCGGAGGGAGCGGGGACCACGTTCATCATCCTGCTCCCGGTATCGGCGGTTTCAACCGTGCGGCCGGTCCTCCTGCTGGGCGACGAACCCGAGCAGCTCGCCGCCTGACGCCTCGGGCCCGCGAACCCGCCCTTCCCTCAGTCCGGCAACGGCCGTCCAGGACGCCATTGGGCGACGACCAACGCCCGCATCAAGGCGAACACCGCGTCACGATCGGCGTGCGTGGTGAGCAGCAGTAGGTCGCCCTCACCGGCCCAGCGCAGCGCGGCGCGAATGGCCGACAACTCGTCGGCATGAACCTCGATCGAGGCAGACGAAGCTCCGGCGGCAAGCAACTCGGCCTCGAGCATAGCGGGGATCTCTCCCGCGCCTCGACCGCGCCAGTAGATCTCCATGTCCTTCAAGAACACGCGGTCCGGGCGCATCGCGAATGCGCCGCGCGCAAGCGCGCGGATGCTGGCGTCGTCGCGATCGCCCGCTTGCCCAAGCACGATGCCACGCCGCGTCGCGGGAATGGCTGCTGCCGTCTCGGCCAGCGCCAGCAGGCCATGCGGGTTGTGGGCGAAGTCGACGATGGCGCTGCACGAGCCGAAGCGCCAGACATTCGCCCTGCCGGGGTTGGATTCGGGCGTGGGGGCGAAGGCACGCAGCCCTTCGCGCATGGCCTCGGTCGGCAGCGCCAGTGCCGCCGCTGCGCCGATCGCGGCAAGCGCGTTCATCAGGTTGTAGCGCGCCGCACCGCCAAAACTGATGGGCACATCGGACACATCCACGACTCGCGTGACCTGACCGGATGCCGCGAGCCACAACGCATCGGCTTCCAGCCAGGCGGCATCGCCGCCGCGGGCACGATGCGCGAGGACTTTGGTATGCCCGGCAGCGAGCGTGCACCACAGCACGGGTGCTGCCAGGAGTCTTCCATGCTCCAACAGACGTGCGTCGTCGGCGTTGAGCACGACGCGGCCCGTCTCATTCACCGCCCCGGCGACGACCATCTTGGTGTCGGCGAGAGCGTCCGTATCGAAGATGCCGTACTCGCCCAGATGGTCTTCCGCCACGTTGGTCACCACGGCCGCAGCCACCGAGGCGAGTGGCAATCCGCGCCGCAGAATGCCACCTCGCGCCACTTCGAGAATGCCCAACTGCACCCGGCGATCTCGCAGGATCGTGCGCGCGCCGTTGGGGCCGCTGTAGTCTCCTGCCGCGATCATCTGGTCGCCGATCTGAAGACTATCGGTGCTGGTCGCACCCGCAACGATTCCCGCAGCTCGCGCGATGGCGCTGAGCAGACGCACGGTCGTGGTCTTGCCATTCGTTCCCGTCACGAGCACGACCGGCACATCGTGTAGACCTTTCCAGCGGATCCGGGCGGGATTCGCACCCAGCCGGCGGACCGGCCAAGATCTCGATCCGGTGCCAAGCCCGAGCGAGACGCGCTGGTCGTCAGACAGGCAGGTCAGGCCACGCCGGACACCTTCCGCGCGCAGCCGCAGGAGCGCGGGGTTGGCCTCCTCGGCGAGCAAGGCCCGAAGGCGCGACATCTCGGGGTCGAATTCAGGCGCGGGGGGTGCCAGTGGGTCGAGCACCGCACGCGCCGCCGCGAACGCCCACTCGGCCACCTCCGTGGCCCCATAGAGCGCGTCGATGGGCGCGGCGAAAGCCACTGTCACTCCACCTGGCCAGCCACGGAACGCACGTGCGGCGCCCTGCCAAGCCAGTGCTGCAAGTGCACGGTCAAGGGCGGTGGTCCACGCCGCTGCAAAGCTCGCGGCATCATGGTGCCCGAGCGTCGCATCGATCACGGCGCCGGGCGATTCGAGGAGCAGGTTGCGGCCGGTGAGTCGGCGCGAATCCCCGAGCACGATCGGGGATTCGTATTCGATGCGCTTGTCGGAGCTCGATTCGGAGCGTGAGTCGGAGCTCAATCCGCGATCTCGGGTTCGCGCGAGGCCAATCGCACGCCGCGCTCGTCACGAATCAGTGCGGGGGTGTCTTCGAGCGACACGGAGGAACGCGGCAACTCGACGGGAATGCGGTTCGGCGAAGGGCGTTCATCGGCCGGGCGCGAGGCCCGCGAATCGAACTCCTCGACCTGCTTCCAGGTGCGTTGCAGGTCGTCCGCGAACAGCAGCAGGAGATCGCCCGGCTTGGCCTGATGGAGCGCGTGATCCACTGCGCGCTGTTCCTCGCTGATCAGGTTGATCTGATCCAGCGACACGCCCGCTTCGAGCAAGGCGCTGCGCAGCATGCGCGGGACTTCGTCGGAACCGCGACCCCGCAGGCCGTCATCGCGCCGACAGACGTAGTAGTCGAAGTGCTTGGCGGCCATGTGCCCGATCTCGCGGATGTCCTCGTCGCGCCGGTCCCCCGGAGCAGCGAGCACGACCAGGCGACGTCCCTTCACTTCGAGCCGGTCTACCGTATCGCAGACGGCCTTGATCGCCGCCGGATTGTGGCCGTAGTCGATGATCACCTTGAAGGGGTGGTCGTGATAGACGTTCATGCGACCCGGCGCCTGGAAGAACGTGGAGTCGAACGTGCGCAGCCCGTGGCGAATCGCCTCGAGCCGAACACCCATGCTGTACGCCAGAGCCGCTGCGAACATCGCATTCTGCACATTGTGCAGCGCCCGGCCATCGAGCGTGGCGGGAATCAAGTGCGCCCACAACAACGCCACGTGCGACTCATGATCGTAGATCGCGATCATATTGCCACCCGCACCCGGCTCCAGCACGACGGCGCGCCCGCCAAGGCGGATGTGCTCTTTCACCAGTGCGTGGTTCAGGTCCATGGTCACGTAGCAGATGTGTTTGGCCTTGGTGTAGTCGGCCATCCGCAGGCAGTGTTCATCGTCGGCATTCAGCACCGCCGTGTCCTGTGCGATCTCGACCACGACGCGCTTGATCTCGGCCAACTGCTCGAGCGTGTCAACGCCCTTGAGCCCCAAGTGGTCGCTCTGGATGTTGAGTACCGCACCCACGTCGCACTTCCGGTAACCGAGCCCTCTGCGGATGATGCCGCCGCGCGCGGACTCGAGCACCGCGACATCGACCATGGGGTCGCGCAGCACCATGCGCGCAGCCACGGGGCCGGTCATGTCCCCCTTCACGGTGAGCTGGCCGTCGATATACACACCGTCCGTGGTGGTCAGGCCGACATGATGTCCCGCCAGCTTGAAGATGTGCGCCAGCATGCGTGCGGTCGTCGTCTTGCCATTGGTCCCCGTGATCGAGGCGATCGGGATACGCGCCGGTGAGCCGGGTGGGAACAGCATGTCCATCACCGGCCCCGCCACGTCGCGCGGCGTGCCCTCGCTGGGTGCCACGTGCATGCGGAATCCGGGCGCGGCATTCACCTCGCAGATCGCCCCGCCCGACTCGCGGTACGAGATGCTGATGTCGTCGGTGAGGAAGTCCACTCCCGCCACGTCGAGCCCGATGGCATTGACCGCTCGCACCGCCATCTCGACATTGTCGGGGTGAACGATGTTCGTGACATCGGTCGCGGTGCCGCCGGTCGAGAGATTGCCAGTCAACCGCAGATAGACCTTTTCGCCTGCCGCTGGCACCGAGGTCACCGTCATCTGGAGGTCCTTCAGGCAGCGCTCGGCCTGCGCGTCGAGTTCCAACCGGGTCAGGATCTTCTCGTGCCCGATGCCTCGGCGTGGATCACGATTCGCGATCTCGACCAGCCCCGCCACATCGTGCTGACCATCGCCGACCACATGGCCGGGCTCGCGTTTGGCGACCGCGATGAGCTGTCCGTTCACCACCAGCATGCGGTGGTCGAACCCGGTGATGAACGTTTCGACGACGACCGCCCGGCTGTGCTCCGTGGCAGCGGAGAA
>JAYSRO010000547.1:0-8491 GCA_043720995.1 Candidatus Eiseniibacteriota bacterium | reverse complement strand
CGCGACAACAACAAGCGCAGGGTGCGAAACGGGCCAAGAGCGACCTCCGTGGACGGCGCCAGCCTGCCGCCTTCGCGATGGGCAGGCCAAATACGGAGCGCCGGATGCAGTTGGGATGCTCCGAATCCGCGACCGTTGCACGCTTTCTCGCCGGACCGGGCGGGGCGGGCCGGGTCGCCGCCGGGTGGGCAGGTTCGCCGCCGGGCTGACCGCGCGCCTGGACGCAACAGTGCGGCCACCCGCACGAATCGCGAGTGGCCGCACTGGATCCGCAGCCCAAGAGGGCTCCGGCAATCGGGCTTGCCTAGCGGTACATCAGCTTGAGCTTGCCCCACGTCGCGCGGCGCACACCGACCGCCGCACACGCGGCACCGGTGTCGTCAAAGCTGCTCGTCAGCGTCTGCTCGCTCGGCGTGCTGTTGTCGAGGTTCACCGAGCGGTTGCCGACGGATTCCCACGTGCCGCAGTCATCCTTCTTGAACTTGTACTCGACGTTCTGGAACGTCGTACCCGCCGGGAACGTCACGCACGCCTGGTAGAGATTCGGCGCGAGCTGGGTCATCGGCACCCCGGTGGACCACGCGGTCAGCTGCGATGGGCCACCAATGACGCAGACAGCACCCGTGGTGCCGCCGGGAGGCAAGCACACCTGGAAGCACACGTTCTTGTCGGACGCGAGCGTCGAGCCGAGGTTACAGCCGATCGGCGCGTTGTTGAAGCTGTCGGCGTTCAGGTTGACCGTGGCGCTGCCATCGGTCGGGAGCGTGACCGCCCGGTTGCCGACCAACTCCCAGTTGTTGCAGGCGTCCGCCTTGTACTTGTACTCGAACGCCGGGTTGTTGCCGGCCGGGAACACCACCGTGACGTTCCACAGGTCACCCGAGACATTGGACATCGAGACACCGCTGCCCCACGTGCCGATTTGCGCCGCGGAGCCGATGACGCAAGGGGGGCCGCTGGTGCCGGTTCCGCTCATGCACATCGTGAACTTCACCGCGACGTCGTTCGGGAGCACGTTGGTGACGTTGTAGCGGATGGGCGGCGCATGACCGTTCTGGTCACCCGTCACTTCAAACGTGGTGTTGTCGGTGAGGTCCGTGAAGATCACGGTCACATCGACGTAGGCGGCGCCGGCAAGTGCTGACTGCGGGATGTCCGCCTTGTACTCGTCGTTGTTGCCGACATCGCCCTGGAAGCTCATCGGCACGATGACCTGGCCGGCGATGTTCGTGGTGTAGCGCAATTCAGCGGAGATGTCCGCGCCCTGTCCGGGGCTGTCGGTGGCGCCACCCTTGTAGGTCTGCGCATACACCGTGACGCTACCCGTGGGCACAACACTCGCGCCGTTGTTCGGGTACACATTGCCAGCCCAACCCAACGAGGCCGACGACTGGGTACAGAGTCCGAGCACGCCAAGCAGCGCGAGCACCGGAACGCAGTAACGAACGTGCTTCATGTGGGGGAATCTCCTCGGGACCTGTGGCCGATGGTGGAACTGACTCCCCGCCCGGCCCCTTGAAGGGCGGTGGAGCAAGCGATCACTCGCGCCACGCGGTCGAGTCGCCGCGCGGGGTCGAGCGTGAGCAAGGAACTCCGAGAAGGCCCAGGCCCGGCAATGCGGGCACCTGACGATGCCGACAAAGGCGCTTTGGACCGTGCCTGATGTTACCACTCTCACGGGCCGCAAATCGCCAACAATCGCAGGCAGTTCCGGGCGCAATCACCCGATTTCGGAAACCCGCGATGGGCCTCTCAGACGGGCCCGTTGAGCTCGGACTCTTGCCGGTAGGCGCGCAGTCGTGGCGTGCGGGCGGCAATCCACACCGTCGCCAGTACGCAGGCCACTCCCCCAGAAATCACGGAAAACGGCGCCCCCAGCCCCTGCGCCACCAATCCGGCCTCGAGCTCACCCAGTTGGGGGCCACCCATGAAGAAAATCATGTTTACACTGGTCATACGCCCACGCAGGGCGTCCGGGGTATTGAGTTGGCGGATGATGTTCCGGATCACCATGCTCACCGTGTCGGTCGCACCGGTCAGGGCGAGGCAGGCAAACGTCAGCCAGAAGCTGCGCGAGAACCCGAACACGATCGTCGCCAGACCAAACCCCACCACCGACCACAACATGGCCTGGCCGCGGCGTTGGATATCGTCAATGCACCGCACCAGCACCGCACTCGTGATCAGCGCCCCCACCGACGGCGCGGCGGACAGCATGCCGTAGCCCCGTGCACCCACATGCAGGATGTCCTGCGCGAAGATCGGCAGCAATGCCGTGGCCGAAGCGAAGAACGTGGCGAAGAAATCGAGCAACATCGTCGAGCGGATCAACGGCGCGCGAAACACGAACCGCAACCCTTCGCCCGCGGCAGAGAAGGTGATGCGCGCAATTCCATCCCCCGCGCGCTGGGGCACATCGCGCATCGCGAGCAGCGCCCCGATCACGAACAGGAACGACAGCGCATTGAGCGCGTAGGCCCAGCCGACGCCGAGTGTGCCGATCACAAGGCCACCCAGGGCGGGGCCGAGCACCGCGGCGAGCTGGAACATGATGGTGTTGAGGCTGATGGCATTGGGCAGGTGCTCGCGCGGGACCAGGTTCGGGATCAGCGATTGGCGCGCCGGGCCGTCGAACGAACCAAACGCCGCGCCCAAACTGGCCAGCACGTAGACGGGCCACAGCGCGTGGACGCCTTGGAACGTCACCCACGCGAGTGCGGCAGCCGAGAGCGCCATGCCGCTCTGCGTCACGATCAGCAGTCGCCGCCGGTCCACCGCATCGGCGACGACGCCGGCGATCAACGACAGCACGATGATCGGCACGACGCGCACCAGCCCCACCATGCCGAGCGCCAGGCCGCGTTGCGAAGAGGGCACCAGCAGCGACACGTGCCACAGGATCGCCGCGCTCTGCATCATCGAGCCGGCCATGGAGATCAGCTGGCTGATCCACAGCAGGCGGAAGTTGCGGTGCTTCAGCGAGACGAACGGCTCACGCGTGCCACGCTCAGGAATGGCGGACCTCGCTCAATAGTCGCGGCGGATGGCGAAGCGCGCGGTATCCGCTCGAAATACAGCGAACGTGGAATCGGTGCTGAAGAAGTACGGCCCATCGGCCAGCGCCATGCGCAGGGAGCGCCGCCCGGGACGGAAGCGCACTCCCGACACCGGATCGCGCAGGATCCCGCACCAGCGCGCAGGGTTGCGGCGGAAGCGCGCCAACGTGGCGGGCCCAGCGAACCGGTAGATCTCGCCATTGACGCGCGCGAGCAACGAGCGCGACAGCGAGGCGACCTGCGTCGTGTCGACCGGGTCGTACAGGCTGTTGCTCATGTGCTCGAGCAGAAAGTCCGCGGCCGGCACGGGCCGCGACGGCAAGCAGCCGGCGCCCGCTCACGTGAATCCGCCGGTGGAGATCGAGCCCAGCCCGCCGGGCGCAGTGAGCGACGCGAGCGCACTGGGCGACGCGGCCGTTCCGGCCAGCAACTGCATCCCCAGCGCGAGTGCGAACAGCATGAACGTCTCCCCCAGCAGCTTTCCATCGAACTCCCACGCCCCGCGAACGGGCGCGCAGGATACCAACAAAAACGGCGGCGCCGGTGAAGGCGCCGCCCAAGTTTTTGTGAAGCGTCGAAACGCGTCTAGACCTTGTGGACGTTGGCAGCCTGCAGGCCCTTCGGCCCACGGGTCACCTCAAACTCCACAGCTTCATTTTCAGCGAGCGACTTGAAGCCATCGCCCTGAATCGCCGAGAAGTGAACGAACACGTCTTCGCCACCCTCCTGCGAGATGAAACCAAAGCCCTTCGCGTCGTTGAACCACTTCACAGTGCCACGAGCCACGTGCAACTCCTTGAAACTGGGGGCGGACCCCCACATCACCGCCAAACGCGGCGGTTGCGTCAGGCCTTATTGGCCAGCGCTTCGATCGTTGATGGCCCGCAAACAACAAACGCCAGAGAGTCATCCTCTGGCGGAATTGAGCGCAATCAGCACATCCACAGCCAACCGAAGACTCTTTAAGTATCGGCCAGCAGGAATTAAAAGTCCAGCGGAGCCTATGCAGGTCCGGCATCCGGTTTCGCCCCTGCCGAACCCGGACTCCGCCTTGCGGGCTTGCCTCAACTCAAGGGCTAGTAGATATTCCGTCACCGGAACTTAGCGGATCCCGGACCGGGAGCCTCGACGTTCGGAGCCAGCGCGTTCCGCACTGCGTGCCCGTTCGCCGTTTTCTGTGAGGAGTCGACTCGTGAGCTACCCCGAAGACAAGATGACCTCGAAGCCCCCCGGAGATGAACCTTCATCCGGCTCGCCAACACCTCAGCGCCGTGGCAAGTACGACGACGACGTCGAGGAGAGCGGCGGATCCAATGCCGCGAACATCATCGGCATCGTGATGCTGGTGGGGATCGTGGTGCTGGGCGGACTGTTCTGGACCTCGCTGCAAAGAAGCAAGGTCGAGGAAAAGCAGAAGGCGGATTCCGCCGCGAAGGTCGCCGCCGAGACGGCGCGCGCGGACTCACTTTCCAAGGCGGAGCAGGAGCGTATCTACGCCGCGCGCGCGGACTCGCTCAAGGCCGAAGAGGCGAAGCATCCCAAGCCCAAGACTGCTGCCGCGTCGACGCAGACGGCTCAGCCACAAGCGGGCGGCGATCAGGCAGCACCGCCTCCGCCGGCCAGCAAGTACGGGATCGATGCGGGTTCCTTCCTGTCGCAGGACCGCGCGAACGCCGAACTGACCAAGCTGCAGGGCAGCACGAGCCTGTCGGGTCGCGTGGTGCCCAAGTCGGAAGATGGCGGCACGTCGTACCACGTGGTCATTGGCGAGTTCACCTCGCGCAAGGACGCCGACAAGAAGGCGGGCGAGCTGATTGTCGCCGCCACGATCCACGAGGCGACGGTCACCAAGCTCAAGTAGTCCAGCCAGGTCTCAGGCCGGCAAAAAAACCAACGGGGCGGCGGTCCAGTGGACCGCCGCCCTTGTTGTTGTGTGAGAAACGTGGACGGGTTTGACGTCAACGCTTACCGGCCGTGGCCTCCGCCTTCGTTGTAACAACCCCTTTTGCACTCCTTGCGGGCACTGGAAATCATTGCTTCGTTCCTGTCGTTGAGACGGTCCTCGTCGGATCTGCAGCGGGAATCGTGGCCGCAGGCCCGCAGTGCGGCGCGGTGCCGGGCTTCTTCAGCGCGAATCGCAGCCTCGAAGCTGTCGTTGCACTGGCGGGAGCAATTCGATCGTCCGGAGAGAGTCCCTGCCCCCGTCTTCACGCCGGTGACGTTGTCCGACACCATCCGGCACTGGGACAACGCGATGGTGCTGACGCCGAGCAACGCCGCGAGGGTAATGAGCCGGAGCGTGTGGCGGGTCTTGTTGTGGCGGACGCGGGGTTGCATCAAGGCGAACCTCCTGAAGGGTGGAGTGATGAGTGACTCGACAGGTATTCGCTAGCGCACCCAACGTGCCAGCGTGGGAGTGCCCGTAACTCATTCATTTGCAAGGGAGGCTCTGCCGGGCACCGCCGACGGGGCCGACAGTGCTGGGAATTCCCCATCCCGAGGTGCGCGGGATTCCCCTATATGGGCGGCACCCAGCGGGCCGATAACTCGTTTCGTTGCCAGTCGCGCCACAAGCGGGCATGCTCGCGGGTCCCATCCCGCGTTCCGACTCACTTGGCCTGGGTTCGCGGCAACTGGAAATCCCATTTCCCATCACGAGACCATGCCCGACAACGATCCCCGAATGAATTGCCCCCCGGCCGGGTTCAGGCCCGACCGCGACCTCCCGCACGGCTTCCTCGACTTCTACCTGCCGCTGCACCGGGCCTTCACGGCCCGGCAGCAAGCGTTGGGCGTGAGCCGGCAGGAAGTCCTGATGGCAGCGCACGAGGGCCAGCTGCCCGGCTACCTGCCCGCGTCCGATGCCACACGGCTCGAGTGGCGCATCGAGCTGCCAACGTGGTGTCTCGACCAGCGCAACCAGATGACGGGGCCCGCCGACGACGCCGAGCTGGTGGTCAAGATGCTGAATTCGGGAGCGCCCGGGGTCATGCTCGATCTCGAGGACTCGATGGCGAATGCCTGGCCCAACCTGCTGAGCGGCATCGCCAACATTCGCGCGGCACTCTGTGGCGAACTCGGCTACGACGACGTGAAGCGCGGCCGCCGCGTGACCATCGCGCCGAGCGCCACGGTGATCTGGAGCCGCGTGCGCGGACTGCACCTCGCGCAGGCGGGGATCGTCAGTGAGGGGCTCACGTCAGCGTCGCTGTTCGACCTGGCGATGATCGTTTACGACCTGGACTGGGAAGCGCTGCGCCACCCGCTGTGCATCTACATCCCCAAGTCGGAGTCCGCCGAGGAGGCGTTGTGGTGGCGCGATGTATTCCAGACGATCGCGCGCGCGCGCGGCTGGGATGAGCGCGCCATCCGTTGCATGGCGCTCGTCGAATCGCACCCGCTGGCCTACCAGATGGAAGAGTTCCTCTACCACCTGCGCGACCACATCGTGGGGCTCAACTTAGGACGCTGGGATTACATGGCGAGCCTGATCCACTTCACGCTCGCCGATCCGCGCTGGGTGTTCCCCGACCGCAACACCATCCCGCACGACGTGCCGTTCTTCCAGAACCTGCGCCACCTGCTCGTCGACATCTGCCACCGCCGCGGCGCGCTGGCGATCGGCGGCATGACGGCGTTGTTCCCCAGCCGCGAGGACGAGGCGCTGAACACGCGCGCGCTCGAGTCACTCGCGCAGGACAAGCGCAACGAGGCGGCCTGCTTGATGGATGGCGCATGGACAGGGCACCCCGACCAGAACGCCGTCGCGGTCGCGCAGTTCCGCGCACCCAACCAGGGCATGCAGCGCCCGGCGGGCGCCGAGCGCTATCCCGACCTGCGGCCCCGCCCCGACGGCGTGGGCCAGCGCACGCTGGCCGGCACGCGCGCCGCGGTGCGCACCGTGATCCGCTACCGCAATGGCGTCCTCAACGGCCGCGGCGCGAGCCTGCTTGACGGCTACATGGAGGACCTGGCCACCGATCGCATCTACCGCTTGATGCTGGCGCAGCGGCTGCGGCATTCAAACGCGACCGCGGTGATGGGCCCGGACGGCAAGCCGGTCGCGCATGACGAGTCGCACCTCAACCAGGTGTTTGACCAAGAACTGGCGCGCCTGCTGGGCGAGCGCGGTCAATTGCGCGACGCCGGCGATGAACGCACGTTCAAGGAAGCGCGCGTACTCAGTGAAACGATGATCCTCAGTGGAGTCTTCAACCCGGTTTGAACCCCTAAGGATGTGCGGCAGGACGCCGCGCAGCTTGAGAAGGAGCGTGACATGGCCACACCGCGCAGCGCCGAGGAACTCAAGACGTCCTGGATGAAGGACGCCCGCTGGCAGGGCATCGCGCGCCCGTACGGCGTCGACGAGGTGGTCAAGCTACGCGGCACCATGCAGGTCGAGCATACGCTGGCGCGCGAAGGTGCGACACGGCTGTGGAACGCCATGCGCAATCGCTCCCCGGTGCGCGCGCTCGGCGCGCTGACGGGCAACCAGGCGGTGCAGCAGGTGGCGGCAGGGCTGCAGGCAATCTATTGCAGCGGCTGGCAGGTCGCGGCCGACGCGAACACCGCCGGGCAGATGTACCCGGACCAGAGCCTCTATCCCTGCGACAGCGTTCCGGCGCTGGTGCGGCGCATCAACCAATCGCTGCAGCGCGCCGACCAGATCGCGCACCTGAGCGGCAACAAGAAAGTCGCCGACTGGTTCGCGCCGATTGTCGCAGACGCCGAAGCGGGCTTCGGTGGCGACTTGAATGCCTTCGAATTGATGAAGGCGATGATCGAAGCGGGTGCCGCCGGGGTGCACTTCGAGGACCAGCTCGCCTCCGCCAAGAAGTGCGGCCACATGGGCGGCAAGGTGCTCGTGCCGACGCGTGAGTTCGTGCAGAAGCTGGCGGCCGCGCGGCTCGCGGCGGATGTGCTCGACGTGCCCACGGTGCTGATCGCGCGCACGGACGCCAACAGCGCGAAGCTATTGACGTCCGACGTCGACGCGCGCGACCACGCGTTCCTGACGGGCAAGCGCACGGCGGAAGGGTTCTTCGAACTGCGCGGCGGCATCGAGGCGGCGATCGCCCGCGGACTCGCCTACGCGCCCTACGCCGACGTGGTGTGGTGCGAGACGGGGACGCCCGACCTGGACGAAGCGTTCCAGTTCGCCGAGGCGATGCACGCGCGCTTCCCCGGCAAGCTGCTGGCCTACAACTGCTCGCCCTCGTTCAACTGGTCCAAGAACCTCGATGCGGCAACGCTCGCTCGCTTCCAGCAGGCGCTGGGCAGCTACGGCTATGCGTTCCAGTTCGTCACGCTGGCGGGATTCCATGCGCTGAACCACAGCATGTTCGAGCTGGCGCAGGGCTACCACGAACACGCCATGACGGCGTATGCGGCGCTGCAGGACCGCGAGTTCAACTCACAGGCCACGCACGGCTACG
>JAYSRO010000546.1:0-4023 GCA_043720995.1 Candidatus Eiseniibacteriota bacterium | reverse complement strand
TGGCTCGTGCGGGCGGGCGAGGAGGCGCAGCGCTTCCTGACCGCCAGCGTTGACCTGCGGCCGCTGCTCCACCACGCCCCGATGCCGTGGTTCGAACTCACCTCGTACTTCTCGACCGTTGCCATCTGTCTCGTGGTCGCGGTGTGGGCCGTCAATCGCAAGGAGCTTTCGTATGCCTCCGGTTGAGCCGGCTAAGCGTTCCGGCTCGAGCCGTCCGCTGCCGCGCTGGCTGTTGATTCTTGCCGCGGCCTTGCTGGTCGCGCGTGTCGGCACGGGGATCTACGAGCACCAGCACCGTGCGGATTCACCCGTGAGCGGTGCCCAGTCCCCGGCGCCGGCGGGAAAAGGCGCCGACCTTGTCCCCTGGGTTCCCGCCTCGCAGGCCGACGCCGAGTCGCGGCGCACCGGCAAGCCGATCCTCTATGAATTCGGCGCGGAGTGGTGTGGGCCCTGCCACATGCTGACGGACCAGGTGTTCGCGGATCCCGCGGCCGCGGCCCAGATCGCCAGCATGTACGTGCCGGTCCGGATCGTCGACCGGCAGCAGGAGGAGGGCCACAACCCGCCCGAGACCGAGCGCATCATGAGCGCTTACTCGATCAATGAGTTCCCGACACTGATCGCGGCGTGGCCCGGCGAGTCGAACTACGAGTCGAAGAGCGGCTACATCGGCCGCACCGGGACGCTGCAGTGGCTGGGCGTCGCGTCGGTGCGCCTGCGCGCGCATGCCCCGGGCGCTACGGTCGACTCCACGATTCACCCCTGAGCCGCGGCGCGATGGCATGACCGAGTCCCATCCCGCCCACGCGTCGTCCGCAGCGGTCACGCCGCGCATCGTCGCCGCGACCGTGCACGGCCGCATGCTCGTCCAGCGGCCGCGTGCCGTTCGGCCCAACCGCTGGTTCGTCGGCTTCCACGGCTATGCCCAGAATGCCGAGATCATGCTCGAGATGTTGAGCCGCGTGCCCGGCGCTGAACGGTGGCTGCTGACGTCGGTGCAGGCGCTGCATCCGTTCTACAACCGCGCGGATGTCGTGGTGGCAAACTGGATGACACGGCAGGACCGCGAGCATGCGATCGCCGACAACATTGGCTACGTCGATGCCGTGTGGGCGGACCTCGCGCAGGAGTTTGGGGAGCCGCGCGCGCTGGTGTGCGCGGGATTTTCGCAAGGCGTCGCAATGGCGTATCGCGCGGCGACGCGGGGGCAGCGCCGCGCCGACGCGATCCTCGCGGTCGCCGGCGATGTACCGCCGGAGTTGCTGAGTGACGAGGCGGTGCAGTGGCCGCAGGTGCGCATCGTGACGGGATCGGGCGATGACTGGTACACGCCGGCCGTCATGCGCAAGGATGTCAGCGCGCTCGAAGCCGCCGGCGCCAGGGTGAGTGCAAGCGTGTTCGAGGGCGGCCACGAATGGACGAACGAAGTGAACGAAGCCGCGGCGGCGCTGCTCGCCGAATTCGGCGCACGACCGGGGAGCATACCGTGACGACTATGGGTCTACGTTTTTCATGGTGGCGGCCGGCGGCCGTTGCGGCGTTGCTGGTCTCGGTGGTGGGGCTCACCGGCTGCGCCGCGTTGAAAGAGATCGCCGCGGTGCGCTCGGTCGCGTTCGCGTTCGATCACGTGGGTGAGGTGCGGCTCGCCGGGGTCCCGCTCGGGCCCGCGACGCGCTACTCGACGTTGGGCATCGCCGATGTGGCGCGGCTCACCGCGGGCGTGCTGAGCAGGAACGTGCCGCTCGAACTGGTCGTCCACGCGCGCGCCGAGAATCCCGCGAGCAATCACGTCGCCGCGCGGCTGGTGAGTATCGGCTGGCGGCTGTTCATCGAGGATCGCGAGACCGTGGCGGGAACGTTTGGCAACGCCCTGAGTATCCTGCCCGGGCAGAGCGTCGACGTGCCGGTCGCCGTGCGCTTCAATCTGTACGATCTGGGGTCCGGCGGCGCGAAGGAGCTGTTCGAGACCGCGACGGCGATCGCCGGCTACGGCACCGTGGTCAAGAACCTGCGCCTGGAACTCGCGCCGACCATCGACACCAGCCTGGGGCCGATCACCTATCCCGCGCCGGTCGTGCTGCGCCGCACGGTGGGAAACTAGGCCGGAGTATTCTGCGTGGCAGCGGGCTCGCGCCTGCCCACGGGGTCAGGCCCTCGGTGCGCCGCTCGAGGACTTGTTCGCCGACCAGATGCGGTGCGCGACCAGCAGCGCGATGGCTCCCGCGACCGAGATGAGGAACTCGCGGAACATGCCGAGATCCCGCCAGCCGATCAGGTACCCCACCAACTTGCCGAACAGTCCGCCGAGGAACCCGAGCCCTATCGTCAATGGCCAGCCGACCTTGTCCTTGCCCGGCAAGATGGCGCGCGCCAAGGCGCCGACGATCAGGGCGCCGATGAGATTCAAGATCAGCCAACCGCCCAAGAAGGCGCCAAGTAGTGCCAGAAAGCCTTTCATTGAACCAATCCTCCCACCTGCGGCAAGGTGAACAGCTCGCCAGCGCTCCAATAGGCTAGGAGTGCTGCGAGGCCCAAGTCAATCTGACGCCACTGCTACACGAACGCCAGTTGCCCTGCGTTGCGCTGCGGCCTGAAGGTCGCGCCCTCATGCGCCAGCAGCCATTGCTTGCGATGCAGCCCGCCGCCGTAACCGTGCAGCGATCCGTCCGCGGCGATCACGCGATGGCAGGGCACGAACAGCGCGACCGGGTTGCTGCCATTCGCGGCACCCACGGCACGGCTGGAATTCGGGTGACCGATCGCGGCGGCAAGTTCGCCATAGCCGCGCGTCTCGCCCGCGGGGATCTCGCACAGCGCGCTCCACACTCGCTGCTGGAACGCGGTGCCGTGGGGGCGCACAGGCAGCCCGGCGAGTGCGTTGCGATCGCCGGCGAAGTAGCGCGCGAGTCGCGTGACGGCGCCGGCCGGGTCGGCTGACTCGCGCTCGGCGAACTCGCCGAGTGAGCGTTCGAGTTGCCTGCGCACGACTGCGATCCGTTCGGGATGGTCGAAGAATTCGAGGCACACGAGCTCCGGGCCGTCGGCCATCAGCAGCAAGTTCCCGAAGGGTGCGGTGTATTGAGTGACATCGAGCGTCTTCATCGTGTCGTCCTCCGGGCCGGTTGAGCGCCGGCATGTTGTGGTTTCGGTTTGGGTCTTGGCTTCGACTTGGGATCAGGCTCGGGCGTGCCGTGCGTCCACAGTGAAATCACCGCATAGCCCCGCCAGGGCCGCCACGCTTCCGCGCGCGCCACTGCGTCCTTCTCGGAGGCCAACACGCCATCGCGGGCGAGCGATTTGCGGACGCCGAGGTCTCCCGCGGGGAAGGCGTCGGGTTCGCCCAAGCCCCGCAGGGCGATGTACTGCGCTGTCCAATCGCCAATGCCCGGAAGTGCCACGAGTGCTGCGACGGCGCTCTCGAGCGAGGCGTGCGCCGTCAGGTCGAGTGCGCCCCCGGCGACCGCGCGCGCCAGGCCGTGAATCGCGCGGATGCGCGCCCCGGTAATGCCGAGACCGTCGAGGTTCGCGTCGGCCAGGCACCCGGGCGTGGGAAACAGGTGCGTGATGCGCTCGTCCGCGAGTGCCGCGGGCAACGCCTCGCCACAGCGCGCAACGAGTCGTGCGGCCAGCGTGCAGGCGCCCGCGACCGTGACCTGCTGGCCCAGCAACGCGCGCACCGCGTGTTCGAACGGGTCCCAGGCGCACGGCACGCGCACGCCCTCCACCGGAACGCGCGAGCGCAGCGCGGGATCGCGGCGCAAGTGCGCGGCGATGGCGACGGTGTCTGCCTCGAGGTCGAACATGCGCGAGATGCGCGCGGCGACCGGCACCAGCGCGCGCGCCGAAGCCGAGGTGATCGACAGCGTGACACCTGTCGCATCCGGCAGCGCTTCGAGTCGCCCGACGTCATCGCCCAACCGGAACGCGCGGTGATAGACACCGTCCGTGACATGTTCGAGTCCCGTGATGCCGCGCGCGCCCAGGAAGCGCAGCAGTGGCGCCGCGTCGAACGGTGCGCGCGCG
>JAYSRO010000545.1:0-1956 GCA_043720995.1 Candidatus Eiseniibacteriota bacterium | reverse complement strand
TGCGCATGAGCCCCTCGCCGATCAACCGCGCATCGGCGCGCAACGCCATGACGATCGCCGACAGCACCGTGCCGATGCCCATCGAGCGGGCGGTGTCGCGCGCTTCGCTGCCCTTCGAGTCGAGCACGATCAGTGTTTCGGCGGCGGCGACGCCATCGGCGAAGGCGAGATTCTCGTCGACGATGAAGTGGTGACGCATCGGCACGGTGAACAACACGCCAAGCAACCCCGCGGTGGTGAGCCACAGGAATGATTGGATCGGCTGGAGCTGAAAGGTGAAGCCCAGCGTGGGATCGAGCCGCAGCATGTCGAAGGCAGCCATCAACACGCACAGGAACGCCGTCTGCCCGGCGGCGGTGCCGGCGGACTGGACGATGTTGTTTTCCCAGCGATTGAAATCGCGGAATACCAACCCGAGTGTGATGAAGCCGAAGAACGCCGAGACCACGGCGATGTTGGGACCAAAGCCGAGCTTGAGCACGACGTAGGGGTAAGCGCAGCCGATCACCGCGGCGACCAGCAGCGCGCCGACGACCGCGCGCACCGAGAACTCAGGCGCGCCCGGCGGCTTGAGGGGTGCAGCGGGCGCGGGCGGCGCCAGAGGTGCGGCTGATACGCTCGGTGCGTTCAACGCGCGGCTCGCGTCTTCGCCTTCAACAGTGGCGTCAGGTAATCCGGCTGGCCCTTCAGGCGCTCCCCGGAAGGGTGCCGGTCCCCGCCGTGGTAGTCGACCTTGAACACGCCGTAGGTCTCCCCCCAGGTGACGAGCAATTCCATCGGCTCCGTCGATTTCAGCCCCGACTTGAACGCCTCGTCCAGCACGTCACTGTCGTAGTTGCGGCCATTGATCCCGATCACCTTCATCCCCGGCGCGAGCCCCGCCGAATCCGCGGGGCTGCCGGGCCGCACGTCGGTGATGCCGCCGTCGCCCTTCAGGCTCATGCCGAGTGAATACGCGAGACCCACGCCGTGGTACAGCGAGGCGATGTTATCCTCATATTCATCGGTCGAATCGGAGAACACGATCTTCCAGCCGGTGGCGGCCAGGGCGCGCGCGGGCTCGGGCGTGTCGACGCCATCGAGCCGTTCGTCGAGGAACCGCTTCCACTCGAACGGCTGCACCGCCGTGAGTGCCGCGACCACTTGATCCTCGGAGTAGGGATTGACCGCGGCGCCGGAGTTTGTCCCGCCGAGGAACAGGCGGCAGAAGTCGTCGAGCGACTTCTTCCCGCCCGACAACCGCCGGATCGTGGCGTCGGCCTCGAGCCAGATCAGCGCGCCTTCAACGTAGTAGTCCTGCGAGCGGCGCCACGAGGCCCAGGCACCCGAACCATCACGCAGAGGGCCATTGTTGATCGCGGTGTCGCGAAGGGGCCGCCACTGCCTGCCCGCGCGTGCGGCCTGCCCGGCCGCGGCGTGCACGAACTGCTGGCGAGCGTTGACCGCGGCGAACATGCCTGAGCGGCCATTGAGCACATAGCCCAGGTACTGGTCGAGGCCTTCGTAGACCCAGAGCAATTCCGAATTCTCAGGGTGCTGGAAGTCGGTGAACGCGAGCCCCTGCGGTCGCCGGTACTTGCCGCACCAGGAGTGCGACAACTCGTGACTCAAATCCTCGAGCTGCGCAGGCGCCTTGCCGACATCGAGCAGCGCACGTTCGCGCGCCTGGTAGGCCTGGCACTCATGGTGCTCGAGCGTGATGTCCTCGGGCAGGTCGCCGAGGGCGACCAAGAACTTGTAGCGCTTGAAGTGCCGCGCCCCGAACAACGCCCCGGCCTCACGCATCAGCGCGCTCAGCTTCGTGGCGAGCTCCGGCTTGAACTCGAGCCCCGCCGCACTGCTGCAGAAGAAGTCCGCCTCGACTGGAGCGCCGAGACAATTGCCGAGGTCGAGCCGGCGAAAGTGCGAGCCCGCCAGCACCGGCGAGTCGACCAGCGTCTCGAGACTCACCGTCGC
>JAYSRO010000544.1:0-1957 GCA_043720995.1 Candidatus Eiseniibacteriota bacterium | reverse complement strand
CCACCGTGGCGGCAAGGATCGCGGCGACGAACGCGATCAAGAACATGGCGGCCCAGATCCAGTTGAGCATGAGTCGCAGAATGGGCGTGCGAAGGTGGTGTGGTCAAGCAGGAATCGCGGGCCAGGTGCGACTTCAAGCCCAAGGCGTGCGCAATGCTGCGAGTCATGGGCAAGGCCGACGGGAACTTCTCCGGGGGTGGCGGCATTCCAGTGAGAACCGCCCCGCTACCCCTCTGGGCGCGACTCGATGCCCTCGATCTGAACCAAAGCAACGCACCGGAGCCCTCACGCCATGATCCCCATCGACCCCGAATCGTGCGCCCAAATATTCGCGCGGCTCGAAGACTGGGTCGACCGCGAACTGAGCGCGGACGATCTGACACGCATCGAGCGGCACCTGCGCTCGTGCGCGCTGTGCGCCTGGGAGTTCCACTTCGAGGAGCATGTCACGCGCGCGGTGCGCGCTCGCGCCCAGCGCATTCGGTTGCCCGAGGGGCTGCGCCAGCGTTTGCGCGACGTGCTCGCGGCGGCGGACCCCGAGCCGCCGGAGTCGCCCGCGGAGTGAACCCGCCGGGCGTTCGCATGGCGCAAGTGGCTGGGACTACTGCTAGTCTCCAGTGTCACCCTGAGCGACCGACACTCTTCTGTGTGCCGGTCGTGCCGGTGACGGCGGCGAGCTCAGCCTACACGGACGGAGCACGGCACACAGGGACCGGAGGCAGCTAGTGTCGAACGCCGAGAAGCAACGGTTGCTCGAGGACACGAAGCGCACGCGTAATTGGAAGCGCTGGGGCCCGTACCTGTCCGAGCGCCAGTGGGGCACCGTGCGCGAGGACTACTCGGCCGACGGCGCGGCGTGGGACTCGTTCCCGCATGACCACGCTCGCAGCCGTGCCTACCGCTGGGGCGAGGACGGCCTGCTCGGCATCTCCGACCGTGAAGGCCGCATGTGCCTGGCGCTGGCGCTCTGGAACGGGCGCGATCCCATCCTGAAAGAGCGGTTGTTCGGTCTATCGGGGCCCGAAGGCAATCACGGCGAGGACGTGAAGGAAGAGTACTTCTACCTCGACTCGACGCCCACGCACTCCTATATGAAGGCGCTGTACAAGTACCCGCAGGCCGAGTTCCCGTATGCGCGTCTGGTCGACGAGAATCGACGCCGCGGCCAGCTGGATCCGGAGTTTGAACTGGCCGACACGGGTGTGTTCGACGACAGCCGCTACTGGGACGTGTTCGCGGAATATGCCAAGGCGTCGCCCGACGACGTGCTGCTGCGCATCACCGTGGCGAATCGCGGTCCCGATGACGCCGAGCTGCATGTGTTGCCCACGCTGTGGTTCCGCAACACCTGGAGTTGGGGTCGCACGGGCGAGGGTTACTGGCCGGAACCGGTGATCGAGCGCAGCGACACCAGCGGCGTGCGTGCCGTGCACGAGTCGCTGGGTGAGTGGCGCTGCGAGGCCGACGCCGACCCGTGCTGGCTGTTCACCGACAACGAAAGCAACGCCCAGCGCCTGTGGGGCGCTGCCAGTGTCTCTTCGTATGTAAAAGACGCCTTCCACGCACGCGTGGTGAACGGACAGGCGGATGCCGTGAACCCCGCCGAAACCGGGACGCGCGCGTGTGCGTGGTACCGGCTCACGGTGCCGGCGGGCGAGAGCCGCGTGCTGCGCGTGCGATTGCGCGCGGCGAGCGAGGCGGCCATGCCGGCGTTCGGCCCGGCGTTCGACCGCGTGTTCGACGATCGCATCGCCGAAGCCGATGCGTTCTACGACGACGTGTATGCCGCCGAGCTCGAACCCGCCGAACGCGCCGTGGTGCGCCAGGGTTATGCCGGGCTCTTGTGGAGCAAGCAGTTCTACCACTATGTGGTGAAGGACTGGCTCGAGGGTGACCCGTCGCAGCCCGCGCCACCCGAAGGGCATCGCAAGGGCCGCAATCAGCACTGGAAGCACCT
>JAYSRO010000543.1:0-8504 GCA_043720995.1 Candidatus Eiseniibacteriota bacterium | reverse complement strand
CGCGTGACGTCGATTTCAACAGCGATGGCTATGCGGATCTCGTCGTCGGCGATCCGTCGCGCAACCAGGTGCTCGTCTATTTTGGCGGCACCGCGCCGGACGCACTCGCCGACTTGGTCCTCACCAGCGGCGGCCAGGGCTCAGGATTTGGAATCGCGGTGGCGCGTGTCCCTGATATCAGCGGGGATGGCATCAACGAGATCGCGGTCGGTGCCAGTGGATCGGACAAGGTGTTCGTGTTCTATGGCGGTACTTCACCCAATGGGGTCGCGGACTTGACGGTAACGGGTCCCGCCACGTTTCCAGCCGAAACATTCGGGTTCTCCGTGGCGTAAGCGGACGTCAATGGCGACCATGTTCCCGACCTGGTTGTTGGGGCATACGGTTACGTTTCAAGTCCGATAGCAACCCCCATGGGCAGGACGTACATCTACTTCGGCACACCGGGTTTTGGAGGAAGTCCCAATCTGGTGATGACAGGGGAAGCCGATGGGGACTACTTCGGCACCGCGGTGGCGACGGGAGATGTCAATGGCGACGGGGTCGCGGATGTCCTGGTCAGTGCGCCATTCCATGCAGGGGCAGGAAGGGTTTACGCATACTACGGTGGTCCCGGAATCGATGCGGGAGTGGATCGGCTTTGCCAGGACTTACCCGGCGGCAATCTGGGCAATGGCAGCCAGAACCTCGCCAGCGCCGATGTCACGGGGGACGGCATCGACGACATCGTTGCGGGATCCGCGAGCGCGAACCGCGTGTGCATCTACTCGGGAGGCCTGACATCCTCCGCGCCCAACGTAGTCCTGCATGGGGAAAACCCCACGGACTCGTTCGGCACCGCCGTCGGGCTCGGCGACTTCTGCGGCGATGGATCCATGGACATCGTGGTTGGCGCTCCGCAGATTGGCCAACCGGGCCCTGGCAAGGCGTACATCTACATGGGTGGCGTCACGCTGCACGATGCCCCCTTGGATATCTTGACGGGAAGCCCAAGCTTCAAGTACTTCGGGCTGGTCGCCACGAGTACTGGGCGGTTCCTGGGCAGCGAGAAGAGTTCGTTTGTGGTGATCGATTACTACGTCCCCTCGGGCGTTCAAACGGGCGGGCACGCAAACGTGTTCACATGCAGCGGGCAGGCGGCTCCTACCCCGCCGCGCATCCAAGCTTGGTGGACGTTCGACGATTTGGTCTCTCCCACAACCATGCGGGACATCGTTCACCCCACCTCAAACTTGAATGTCGGCACTCTGACCGGCGCCGCCACGCGTGTTCCCGGCGAGCTGAGCAGCGGACTGAGGTGTCTTTCGGGCACGGATGGCATGACCACCCAATCCACGAACAATTCATTGTTCATCGGAGGCTGCGGGTTCGGCATCGAGGCATGGATCAAGCTGTTTCCCGGCTCGACGGCAGGCGCCGTGCGGACCATTTTCAAGTCGAGCAGCGGCTTCAATTTCTACATCCAGAATGGCCGGCTTGGCCTCGGTTCCCTGCTCGCCACGATGTCACCTTTGCCCATTGGCGAATGGCACCACGTCGCGGTGACTACCACCACGAACTGCCTCGGCCCTGCGCACACCACTTTCTTCGTGGATGGCGTGCGTGTCACCACGAGCCCACTGAGCACGAGCTATAGCGACGCCGGCATCGTTTACATTGGCGGAGGCCCGGCGGCCCCTGCACTCAACGGCATCCTCGATGAACTCACGGTTTTCCGCTCGAGCGTGCAAGGTATTGCGCGCGACACTACCGTGATTCGCAAGATTTGGGCGGCCGGCTCCGCAGGCAAGCGCCGGGAGTACATCCGCTTCCCGCTGTGGGTCAGCCTCTCCGGTACCCTCGGAGCCTCGACGTCGATCTGCGGAGTGCTGACCAATATGTCGGGGACTTCCAAGACCTACCAATGGGCGCTGAGCCAACTTTCGGGCAGTAACAGCTACATGCCTTCCGGTGGCACCGTCACCGTATCGAGCGCGCCCGGCACGCTGGCCATCAAGGTGGTGCGGGGCAGCTATCCCGTTTTCTATTTTCGCGTCCAGGCCACCTCGGCGCAGGCCCCGCAGTTCTTCACCGAATCCGGCGTGACAAGCAGCGCGGCAATGGGCGTCCTCGTGAATGGCTGCCTGTTCCCCACCCTTGCCAAATCGCATGGCGCCGTGGCTTCGAGCCAGCGCGCGGATCCGGATCACGCGAGCTCGTCCGCGCAATTCACGGTGCGCAATGACAGCACGGTTGCGCTGCCATTCAGTTATCGGATCGAGGCTGTGGACGCGGACTCCCAGCAGCCGAGCGAAGACATCTCTCTCGATGGGCTGCCGCCGGGCACGCCCGTCACGGGAACCGTCACCGTTCAGGCGGGCGATTCGGCGGGCATTGCCGTTGATGTATTCGTGGACGCCAACACCCCGTTCCGCACCGACCAGCTCGTACTTTCCGCCGATGTCGATGGTGACGCCGTGCTGGAGCCGCTGGCCTCCAGCCTGATCGAGGCGGCCGAGGACACCCTCGGGCCGGTACTCTCGACGCCGGCGGCGAGCGCGCAACGGACGCTATTGCTGAGGGCGACGCCGAATCCCTTCCACGCCGGACTGACCGTGAGGTTCGAGCTGGCGACGCCGTCACAAGTGGATCTGGAAGTGTACGATGTCGCGGGCCGCCACGTGCAGACCCTTGCATCGGGCCCGATGGCCGCCGGCTCTCACGCGTATGAGTGGAAGTCCACGGCCGCTGCCGCACCAGTATTGGGAGCTGGAATTTACTTCATTCGACTGACGGCAGGCGGCGCCCACGCCACCCTCAAGGCGATTCGCCTGGAGTGAGACGCATACGGTTCCGCTGCACTCCTCACCCTTGCAGCAAGGAGCAATCATGCAATCACTTCGGATGGGCTTCTCGGCACTCAGTCTCTTTCTCGCAACGATCGCATTCGCGGAACCGACGGCCGTCGCCCCACCCAAAGTCGGCGACCCCGCGCCCGACTTCTCGCTCCCTTACGCCACGCGCGACTCGATCGCCAGCGACGATCTCAAACTGTCGGCAATCATTGGCAGGCACTCAATTGTGCTCGCGTTCTACCCTGCCGACTGGAGCGGCGGCTGCACGAAGGAAGTCTGCTCGCTGCGCGACAACTTCGCCTCGTTCGGCGCGTTGAACGCGGACGTGATCGCCATCAGCGGCGACTACGTGAACTCGCACCAGGCGTGGGCGAAGGCCAATGAGTTGCCGTTCCGCCTCGCGTCAGACCACGATCACGCCGTCGCGAAGCGCTACGGCAGCTACAACGAAGCCAACGGCCACGACCGCCGCACGGTGTTCGTCGTGGACCCCAAGGGCAAGATCGCCTACAGCGACATGACCTACAGCCCGCGGGATTCGGTGTCGTTCGGCAAGCTGCAGGTGGCGCTCAAGGGGATGAGGTAGCGGCGCAACACCTCACGCGGCCGTATGAATTCAGCATCCCCACCTTGGGCGGAACGCTAAAATCTATTTTCGCGGCTCCAATATTTTGCGCGATTCGGCGAGGAACACCGTCGCACGCTCAATCATGACCTGAGCCTCTTCCTGGGTAACCACGCCATCCACGCCATAGTCGCCCTGAATTCGTGTGTCGAAGGCATCAAGCAGCCAGCGGTGGAATCGCGAGTCCATGATTCCAGAGCGGATAAACTGCTCACCGAAGGCTCCATGAACCGCGCCGTGCTTCCGGAATTGAAGGCCACGCTCGAAGAGCAACGCTTCCACGGCGTAGAACATCGCGTAATAGGCACGCGCTGCAGCGAAGTCAGGGTCGCCCTCGCGAAGCAGGAGCTCAGCGGCACGGATCGCCCGTGCGGCCTTGATCAAGAGACGGCCGCCCTCGGGCTTCATGCTGCGATTGCTTCCTCGCGAACATTTACGAGGAAGGGGGAATCTCGTTCGGACCAATCGTTCAGGGATACAAAGACGCGGCTAATGCTCTGTCGTGACTCCAGCGAAAGGCTGGAAATCAGCGCGCTGGTTCGCTCGATCTCGGCCCCATAGGCGTCCACCTGATCGAGGACAATCATGACATCGACGTCGGATTCAATGTCCTGATTCCCTCGAGCGAAAGATCCGTAGAGATACAACCCGCATAGTCGATCTCCGTACACCTTCTCCAGCTGTCCACGAAGGCGGCTCAAGAGTAGACGAATCTGTTCGCTCATTTCCCCCTCCACAGCGGCAACGCTCTGAGCACTCGCGAACCAGACCACGGCAACGCGACTTCGCCGAAATAAGGCATGCCAGATAGCCTTTCAACACCACTACAAGCGTATCACAGCGAGGCGCGTCCCCCACCCCAAGACCGAAGCGGGCCGCCCCACCTCGGGACGGCCCGCTTCTGTTTGCGCTGTTGCTGTCCGCCCCGAGCTTACCGGGCGAGCAGGATCATCCGGCGCGTCATGCGATTGCCGTTCTGCGCCAGTTCGTACATGTAGACGCCGCTGCCCAACGTGCGGCCTGCATCGTCGCGCGCGTCCCACTTTGCTTCGTGCGGGCCCGCGGTGAGCGGACCATCGATCAGGCGGGCGACGCGGCGGCCGGTGATGTCATACACCGTCAGCTGCGTGTAGCCAGACTGCTTGAGCGCGAAGCGGATCCGGGAGTTGAGCCCGGCGGGGTTCGGCGAGTTCTGGGCGAGTACGGCGAAATCGAGCGCACCGATCGGCTCCAACGCCGGCTCGACACCCGTGACCGAGCAGCCGTCGAGAATATCGACAGGGCGCACCATCGGGACGGCGACCGAATTATTGTAGTCGTCGAGCTGGAAGTTGCGGTTGCCCGCACCGGCGCACTCGAAACCGTTGGTGACGACGCGGGGGATCTGGTTGTACCAGTACTTGTAGTCCACGGACGTGTTCGACGAATCCGGGAACGTCACAGTCAGGTAGAACAGATGGTCCCCGGCACGCGTATCGGGTGCGACGCCGTTGTCCTTGACGAACTGCGACGCCGGCGGCGCCACCACGAAGGACAGCGGAGCGACGGTCGCGCACACGGCAACCGTATCCGCAGCGCCCGGCACTGGCGTCACCGACGTCGCGGACACCCGGAACGTCACGGCGATCGCCTTGTCCGTCACGGTGCAGCGATTGACGCCACGCGCCGGCAAGGTCAACGCACCCAACGCGCCGCCGACCGTATCGAACACGGCCGAATTCACGTAGACGTTTCTGTTCCCCTGGTCCGGGCACTCGAACACGGTGTCGGTCGCGGTGCTGTCGTAGACGACCTTCCAGTTGACGTTCTTCGGGGCGCACTTGGGGAAGCGGACCTTGAGCGTATAGATCTTGTCGCCAGCGACCGCGTCGGGAGCCACGCCGTCATCCTTCATCTTGATGCCGGGCTTGGTGAACGTCAGCGGCAACTGGCTGCCCGTCAGCCACAGCGAGTGCGTTCCCGCGAGATAGGGCAACGTGGCCTTCACCTGGAAGATCACGTCGACGGCCTTGTCGGTGAAGTCGATCGCCTGCTCATTACCCCACACGCCGTTGAGCGTCTGGGTGGCGCCGCTGTCGCTGGTCAGGTGGACGAAGCGGTCCGAGCCGGGCTCGTACGGATCGCCCGACGGGGTGTGCGAGAACTTCCACAGCAAGTCCTGCTCGGCCTTGCCTGTGCCGGCGTTCTTCGACATCGAGAACGGCACCGTCGCGTTGTAGATCTGGTCGACATTGGCGTCCGACATCTTCGCATTGTCACCGACCGTGAAGGTCAGCGGAGAGATACTACCCTCGACATACATCGAGTCTGTTGCGACGAATGCGCCACGGCAGAACGGCAGCTTGAAGTCGCCATTGAAGACCACGTTCTGGATGAAGAACGAGGCCACATTCGTGGTGCCGTTGGCCACGATCGTATTCGGCGCGGCTGCGAGATCCTTCACGCCCGTCGCGGTGATCGAGTAGAACGCGGCGTTCGCGGCGATGGCGCTACCGAGAAGGAGGTGGACGACATTGGGTGAGCTGCCATCAATGGTCGCCGTCGTGACGGTTCGCGGCGAAGGTCCGGTGAAGACGTAGTTGCCGGGGACCTGAGAGGAGACAGCATCCACCGGCTCGCTGAACGTGACGTCGATCTTCGAGGTCAGCGGCTGGATCGTCTTGTTGGCCTGCACCAGGAAACCGACTGCATTCGCGCTGCTGAGCGTCGGCGGAACGTTGTCGATCGCGCTCTGGATCACGTAGGTGAACATGCCCGGCATCTGCACGACCGCCGCAGTGTCGTAAGTCGTACCCGTGAAGCGCGACATCTGGACGGCGTCACCGAACGCAGCGTCGAGGGGGCCCTTCGTCGGACTGTCCTGCGTCACCCAGCACTCGTAGTGAATCGTGGACCCCGTCGTGACTCCGAGATCGGACAGCAGGATGCGGCCCTCAACGAAGTTGCCGCCATCGACGTCGGCAATTCCCAAACCATTGGGTCCGTCGTGCAGCGCTGTCCACCCGCCGGCACCGTTGTCCTTGTAAAGCACTTCGTAGTTGAAGGTGTTTCCCGGGTACGGGATCACATCATAGACTTGGAAGTCGGGCTTGAACGGAACGTTCGCCCAACCGATCTTGCGCCCGAACGCATCCGTGATGCCGCCGCCGGCCGTATTGACGTCGATGGCCAATCCCAGGTTGATCTGGCCGTAGCAACGCCGCGCGTACTCCATGCCGAAGTACAAATAGTTCGCGTCGTTCGTCAGGTAGACCTTGCCGTAGTCCATCGGCCGCGTCGTGTTGCCGTCGCAGGTCGCCTGGGTGTCTCCCGTGTCGTCATCCAACAGGTTGGCAGCGTTGAAGTCGTTCGTGCCGTCGATGACGATGGTCTGCGGCACGCCGGCGAATGCCGGGGCGACGGCCAAGGCCAGACAGACGGCGAGCAATCCCAGTCGACTCAAGTGCTTCATGAAGCGCCTCCGGTTGCGGTTCAAGAACCCCTATGGGCGGGACCCGCGAGATGAAGAAAATGGGATCCTCGACCGGGCGCCGAGGGGAGCACCGGGGCAAGGGTTAAGGGCCAGTCAACTAAAATTCTAGACCCGCAGGTGCCACTTCGCAACAGCACAGAGCGGCACTGCGGGAATAGCGTCAGATAGCCGAACCTTAATGGCCGCCGCGTGTTGGCGGGGTACTTCCGGTCGATTTGAAGCGGTTGACAAGCGTGTGGCAAGTCGTCAGTGTCCGACTCCCTCACTCCCCATCTGTTTTCCCCAAGGAATCGGATGATTCGGCGAACTATTGCTGCGCTAATCCTCACGGCCCTTGTGACTTCGCTCTCCCTCGCCGACACCGCGCGGGACTTGTCCGGGCGCATGAACACCGACGGGTTCACCACCGAGTGGACCGACCAGGAGCGCGTGTTCGGCTACAACCTGCGCGCCCAGGCTCCCGAAGAGGCCGTCGACGACTCCAAGTGGGGCTCGAATGACGACGTCAACCAGATCCGCGTCACCTGGGACGCCAACTACCTCTACCTGGCGGTCGAGGGCAAGATCTGGGGCAATAACGTCATTTTGTGGATCGACAGCGTCAAAGGCTCCGGGTTGTCGAAAATGACCGACCTCACCTCCTGGCGACGCAACTTCTTCTTCGACACCACCGGCATCTCGCGCGGCGAAGGCTTCGCCCCCGAGCTGATTGCCGCGACCTGGGACCAAAACCTTAGCCCGCACCTCGTCGTGGACCTCGGCCGCCGCCAGAACGACAAGGACCTCGTCGACGACGAGCAGACGGGGACCTACTTCGTCTCCGCCGCGACGTTCGATCAGGGCAACACCGGCCGCTCGATGGAAATCCGGCTGCCGTGGAGCTCCGTCTACCTCGGCCAGGCCAACGGGCCGGGGGTAAGTGACACCACGATCACCGTGGGCGGCGTAAGCCAGACCTTCCCCCGCATTCCGAAGGGGGCCGTCCTCAAGATTGCGGCGGCGATCACCACGGGCGACGATGGGCTGGGCGGTCCGGACGTCGCGCCCGATCCCAGCAGCGAGCTGTCCAACGAGGCCGGCGTAGCCGTCAACGTCGACAATTGGGCGTTCGTGGCGCTCGACCAGAACGACGACACGGGGATGGGTCAGGGGGGGCCCGACGGCATCGCCGACTGGAACGTGGCGCCGCTGACACGCATCACGTTCCGCTATCCACCTCCCATCTTTGGGTTGCGCAACTGCGTCAGCAAAGAAATCGAGGTCGACCGACCCGCGTTCCGTCCCGACCTGGGCGAGCGCGTTAACTTTAAGCCCGCCCTCGATCCGGTGCCGAGCCCCACCGACCCGGTCAACGCGCTGCGCAAGGTCAGCCTCTCGGCCAACATCTACGATGCCCAGGGCCGCTTCGTGCGCAATCTCTACCTTGGAGTATCGCGCCCGGTACTCGCTCCCTCCGACGCGAGCATCGATGTGTGGGATGGCCGCGATGAACGCGGTCTCCTGGTACGACCCGGCGTCTACATCCTGCGGCTCGTGGTGGAGCAGAACATTTGCCGCTCGACGCGCGCGATCG
>JAYSRO010000542.1:0-4033 GCA_043720995.1 Candidatus Eiseniibacteriota bacterium | reverse complement strand
CCCGCCGCGCTCTTCGGACCACCCTTGGCGCCGCATGGACTCGCTGCGCATAGGCGGGCAACGCATGGGCTGCCAGCCCACGGGCCACAGTGCGTGGTGCCGCAGCGCATGGCCCACAGCTTTTTGACTCGCCCCCGCCCGTGGCCCGACCATGCGGCCATGGACGCTCGCCTGATCATCGTCGATGGTTACAACGTCATCCTGCGCTCGCCGCGGCTTAAGCCGGGCGGCACGCGCACGCTGCGTGATTCGCGCGATCTGCTCTCGAACCTGCTGGCATGGATGATGGGTGCGAACAACGTGCACTTCCTGATCGTCTTCGACGGCCAGCAGGGCATGGGACGCGATGAGCCCAATGGCCGGGTGCAGATCCAGTTCTCGCGCCCGCCCGATACCGCGGACGACGTCATTCGCCGCATCGTCGAGAAGCGCGTCGGTGGCGAAGAAGCCGTCACCGTGGTGACGTCCGACATCGAAGTCGCCCGCCATGCTCGCGCCATGGGTGCCGACATCTCGCTCGGCGACTTGTTCCTGGCTTCGGCATTCGGCAGCGTCGGCAACGAACCCGGCGACAAGGACAGCAAGGGCGAGTCCCTCCCCGCCGACGACAAGCCGGTGTCACTGTCCAAGAAGGAACTGGCCGAGTGGGCGGAACTGTTCACGCGCCGGCGCACGGCTTCCGAGGCCGGCGACGACGAAGAGACCGTGAACTGACAGCGCCCAGACCCCACGGCCGGTCACGGCGAGGGGTGTGACGCGTTAGCGATTGCGAACCTCGTGCTGTCCCTGACCCTGCACTCCTCTCCGGGAGATCCCGATGCGCCGTCGCACCGTCTGTTCGATCCTGGCACTCGCCGTCGCTGCCCTGACACTCGCCGGCATCGCGTTCGCCGCGACCGCACCCAGCCGGAAGTCCCCCGCGAAGCCGGCCGCCAAGTCCGTCGTCGTTCGCACCGAGGTCGCGGTCTTCGCCATGGGTTGTTTCTGGTGCGGCGAGACGCAGTTCGAGCAGCAGCCCGGCGTGCTGAGCGTCGTCTCGGGCTACGCCGGCGGACCCGAGAAGCACCCCACGTATGAAGAGGTCAGCTCCGGCACCACGGGGCACTACGAGTCGATCCAGGTCACGTTCGATCCCACGAAGACCAGCTACGAGCAGATGATCGACCTGTTCTGGCACGGTATCGATCCGACTCAGGGCAACGGGCAGTTCTGCGATCACGGCCGGCAGTACCGCTCGGCGGTGTTCTACGCGGACGCACACCAGAAGCGGGCGGCCGAAGCGAGCAGGGCGGCGATCGAGACTTCGCGCGTGCTCAAGCAGCCGATCGTCACCGAGATCCTGCCATCGGGCGAGTTCTGGCCAGCCGAAACTTACCATCAGGACTTCTGGCGCAAGGATCCGCTGCGCTATCGCAGCTACCGTCTCGGTTGCGGCCGCGACCTGAGGCTCGCGCAGTTGTGGGGAGCAAAAGCCGCCAAGCCGCTGGTGCACTGAACGGCGCCCTCACGCAGCCGGAACGCCCTCGGGCGGCCCGTCCCTGGAGGACGAGCCGCCCGTGGCGTCAGATCACCCGACTTGGCGTCGTCGGTCAGTGACCGTCGACCGAACCGCGCGCAGGATCGACCGCGAACAGGAAGATCCAGGCGTTCGAGTCGTACGCTGCGGTATCGTCGAACAGCGTGCCGTTCGACAGCACGTCGACACCGAAGTTCGCGAGCCCCACGAAGCGGCCGGCCGGGAACTCGAACGAGTGTGTGCCATCGCCGTTGTTGACGAAGCGCCGGCGCATGTCGCGCCCGTAGAACAGCACGGCATCGCTGGCCCTACCGGTGGTGGCGGTGAGTCGCACCGGCGTGGCGGGGGGCAGCAGCAGGACGCGGCGCAGGCGGTGCATGGCGAGCGGATCGGTGATCGTCGTGTCGACGCCCGCCGCCTGGATGCGCAGGCTGATCAGGTTCGTCGAGCCGCCCTGCGTGTTCACTTCGGCGCCCGACGCGCCGACCAACCGCCAGCGCAGGCTGTCGTTCGGCAGCTGCACGCGCTGCAGCAGGATCCTGCGCGTCCACTGGTCATCAAGCGGCTTGGCGATGCGCGTGCGCGTCGTGTCGCTGGGGTCGGTGGAGCCGGCGAGCAGGTGGAACGTGCCGGTGAGGTGGCGGTGCAGGGTCACGAGCGCCATCGTCGGCTTGCCGTCGGCGCCCGGCGAGCCGAACTCGACTTCGCGGCTGCGCTCGACGCTCGTGATCTGGCGGAAGAACCGCAGCGGGCGCACCGCGGCGAAGCCGCCACCGACTTCGAACGAACCGACCTGCTCGGTGGAGAACACGTCCTCGTCCGCGTACTCAGGGTTGTTGTCGACGACCGCCGCAACCTGTGCGGCGTCGCTGCCCGCGCTCGTGCCGCCGCCCGGATTCGCCTGCGTCAAATCGGTGGACTTGCCACAGCCGGCGAGTGCCAGCGCGGCCAAGGTCATGATGCCGAGCCAGAGCTGCTGCTTCATCGGATGGACGGGATGCACGGAGAGCCTCCATGTGGAGCGGACCGGAGTGCGCGGCCGCGTGGGTTCCCATAGCAGGGAATGAAACCGTTCGTGCCCCCGAGTATTGCACCGGCCGTGCCGCCCGAAGCCGGCCCGTAAGTCGTTGTGGCACAACACGCCTTGGCCCGCCTCCCGCGCGGTGTGTACCGCAGCGGACAGCTGCGTGGAGAGCTGTTGTACCGGGGCGGGCGTCCGGCTCAGCACGAAGCCCCCGGAGGATCACCCGCCGGGGGCTTCGTGACCATGTGGACGTCGGCTACAGCTTCAGCTTGGTGTCCTGGTCGACGTGGAACACCAGCTCCGCGCCTTCCTTCACCGTGGCCTGGAAACCCTTCGAGCTCGCGACCGCACCCGTGGCCGCCACGCCGCCCAGCAGACCGCCAATCAGCGCGCCCTTGCCCGAGCCGCCCACGGCCTTGCCGATCAGCGCGCCTGCAGCTGCACCGCCAGCTACCGCGCCGACGTTACGGGCGCGCGTCGAGCCCGCCACGATGCTGTCCGCCGTCGCGCTCAAGGAGTGCGACTTGCCGTTCGCTTCGATCGACGTGATGCGCAGCACGAGCACTGCGCGATCACCCTTCGCAGCCGGCTTCACGCCGTCGACGATGCCGTGCACGACACTGCCCGCTGGGAACGGCGCCAGATTGCCAACGGTCACGGCCTCGGCGATCGAACCCTGCCACTCCTGGCCGATCGTGGCGGTCTCGCTCGAGAGCGCGGCACCGACCGTGATCTTGAGGCCCGTGCCAGCCGCGATCGTCGCGGTGGGAGCGGCCGGTGCGGCCGGCTTGGGCTTGGGCTTCGGCGTCTCGGTCTTCTTCGTGGTGGGCGCGGGGGTTGGCGTCTCGGCCGGTGGCGTGGTCTCCGGCTTGAAGTCCGTCTGCGGCTGCAGCTGACCCTGCTGCGCTTCGATCGGGCTCGAGGCGAGCAGGCTGTCGCTGCTGGCACCCGTGGCAGGAGCGTTGTCAGCGGCCTTCTGGCTGCAGCCGGTGACGATCATCAAGACGAGGGCGGCGTAGAAAGGCGAAGTGCGGCGGATGTTCATGAGGATTCCTCCATGCGGACCCGGCTTCCGTGCCGGGGCTGGGGGGCGGATGGAATGGGGGTTTCGGCGCGATCCACGAGTCCTGCGGGATGGCGGCCACAGGATGCCCGCCGAGCGCGATGGAAGCAAGCCCATTGCCAGCGCCGTTCGGCAGATGTCAAGCCGTCGGCCGGACGCGGGTTCCGCTTCACGCGCACATCCGGCGACCGGACCGCTCCGGGGCGCCCGCGCGTGGGCATGTGTGCCGGCGGCTCATGCGCGACCCGAGCCAGCGACCCGAGCTCCTGGGCAACGCGAAACGGCCCGCCCCCCGAGGGGAGCGGGCCGTCCGTGTATCGCGAGCTACAGACTAGCGCTGCTGGGGAAGCACGATGCCGTTCGCGACGACGTTGTACGTCGCCGTGGCGCCATCGGCGCTGCTGGCGTTGTACGTCATGCGCACGTCGAT
>JAYSRO010000541.1:0-23073 GCA_043720995.1 Candidatus Eiseniibacteriota bacterium | reverse complement strand
GGTCAGCGGGGTCGGCAAGGGGTTGGCGAGCATCGCGGGCTGGGTCGACGGCGTGTTGGCGAGCGGAGCGGGTTGTTCGGTCGCTTCGGCTTCACGGCGCCCGATAAACTCGAGCCAGCCTGCGTCGATCATCCGCTGCAACGCTTCGTTGGCTTCGTAGTCGCTGAGCGGAGCGACGGCGATGATCTCCGATACCGTGTGCTGGCCGTCGATGATGCCGAACAGCTCGGACTCCTCGTCGGCGATTTCTTCGTCCGGGTCCGGCAGGTCCCGGACACTGACAATTTGCCGGCCATCCTGGAACAGCTCGGTGAAGCGGCTGCGCTCATCGGCGCGGCGCGCGGCCTCGATCAACGAGGCCTCGATGCTGAGACGGACGATCACCGGGTAGGGCCAGCGGCGGCCGGGCTCGAAGTGGTATTGCCCTTCGGTCCACTCGATCATCGCCGTGAGATCGTCGAGGATCTGCCGTTCGATCAGGCCGGCGAGTTCCTCGGTCTCGAGGTAGCGGCCCTGCACGATCAGGTCTTCGATGTCGCGGTCGGACTCCGCGTGCAGCGCAACGATGCCGCGTAACTGCTCTTCGGACAGCCGGCGTACGCGGCGCAGGAAGCGATAGAGCGAGTCCTGGTCGAGCGGCACGTCGCCGCGCGTGGACACGATCCGGCCATCGAGCACGAATACGCAGGCGCTCTGGCGGTCGTTCTCGACCACGAGGCAGCCGGTCTTGCGTTGCGTGGCGATGAGCTGAAGGATCTCGGTCGCCGAGAATTCGCGAAGTTTGCCTTCGAGCGCCATGGGCTAGGCGACCTCCCGTTGCGACCCGTCGTCGTGCACCTGCGTCGAAGCGCGCGGCTTCGAACGCATGGGCTTCATCAACTCGGCTTCCCGGCGCGCGATGCGCGCTTGCTCGGCGGAGTAAGCCCACAGCGAGAGCCCGCAGACCAGCGCCAGCGGGACCACGGCGCCCAGGCACCAGGGATCATCCTCCATGCCAATCCGGGCGCGGCCGGCGTAGGGCCAGAAGCTCCCCGGCAGCACGCTCAATACGGTCGCGGTCACCAGCAGCAGTAGCAGCGCCCGCCAGGTGCGGCGGAACATCACCAGACCTGCCCCCGGCATGGCCAGCGCCAGCGACAACCTGAGACCACGTAACACGCGTGTGCTGCGTTCGCGTTCACGGGCCAGCAGGATGCGCGAGAAGTCGTTGGATGCCGCACCGCGGGCCACGCGAGCGCAATTCGCGCACATCGCCTGGGCGCGGCGGCGTTCGGCGCAGCGCCGGCAGACGACGCGATCGCAATTGACACAGTGGTAGAGCGGCAAACCCTTGTTGAGCAACCCGCCGAGCGCCAGGCTCAAGAGCCCCGCGACCAGCACGATCCACCCGAATCGCGGCGTCGCGGTTTCGGAGTTTCCTTGCCACGCGGGAGGCAGCGCCAACGGTGTGTGGGAGGGTTCGTGGCGGAGTGCCAGCCACTGGCGGGCAGGCGAGATCCAATCCGGTACGGGGTTCAGCGCGCCATTGGTCGCCGGCTGGTCGCGGTATTCACGCACGCGGTCGAAGTCGAGTGACGAGGCGCGCGCCAGCGCCTTGTTGGCGGCGGCGAATTCGAATCCCGCCAGATAGGCCTGGGACAGGTTGAAGAATGCGGTGGCGTTCGAAGGGTTCGCGGTGACGGCCCTCTCGTAGGTCTGGATCGCCTCGGGGCGGCGGCCCTGCAGCACGAACGCGGTGCCGAGATTGTCGAGCGCGCGATCGTCGTTGGGCCAGGCGTTGAGGACATCCCGGTAGGCGGCTTCCGCCGTGGCGCCGTCGGCCTGCCACAGGGCCATCCACCCTTCACCAAAGCGCGCAAATGGATCGTGAGCGTGGGCGGCCGCGTAGTGTTCAATTTCCGCAGCGCGCTCGGGGGTGAACGGCTCGTTGCCCAGCGGGAGTACCTTGCTGAGCGTTGACTCCTCGCGCATGGGCAAGGACAGGGTATCGAGTTTGCGCGCAGCGTAGGGAAATCCCGCGACGCTCAGGACGAGCAGCACCCACACCGTGCGTTCGCGCGGCTTGAGCAACGGCCACAGCAGACCCAGCCCGACGACGACGGGGAAGGTGAAGCCGAGCCCCACGACGAACGGCGCGCACAGCAGGATCCACGCCCACGTGTGGCTCGAGGCAGGTGTCGACCAACGGCCCAGCCGTTCCTGCACCGCGTGCTGCAATTCCGAACTTCGCACCAGCAGGATCAGCGCGGCCAACAGCAGGATCGCCAGCATCCAGGCGTTGATGGCGAGGAACCCGGCATTGACGGCCAGGCTCCACTGCGTGGCGAAGTCGCGGCGCACGAGATCGACGATGCCGGCGGCTTGCGCCAGCGCCTGCGAGGGATCGGCGAACACTTGCCAGCGCAACAAGGTGACGCGGGCCGCGAGGAAACTGGGATCGAGCTCCACGGCGCCCCGCACGAGCCGCAGCGCTTCGCCCTGTTGTTTCGACTGTGAGGCGAGCAGGCCGCGGCGGTAGAAGATCCGCGCCTCCGCCGGCAACCCGGGAAAGCGGACCTGACATTTGTAGTCGAGCCAGGGATCGAGCAGGCGGAAGTTGTCGGGAGCAGCCTGCGTGACGACCGAACGGGGCGCAGGCTCGGCGACCTGTGGGACGGCCGCACGCGCGACTGGTTCCGAGTTCGGGGTGACGGCGGCACGCGCGATCGAATCCGCGGCCTCGGTGGCGTGCGCAGGGCGGGCGGAAATTGCCACCGCGAGCACGAGGCACAGCGCGGTCGCCGCGCGAGGCATGCCGATACCGTGGCGCGTAGCGGCGGCCGCGGGGGGCGTAGCTGCCGCCCGTCCTGCCGGGCTCGAAATGCTTGATTTCAGGGGAGTAGGCATCCGTGCGTGGCTTGACAGCCCCTTTGGTGCGAACCTAACTTGCGGCGCGTCTGGTCACGTTGGGTTATCGGCGGTGACGGGGCGGTCCATCACTCATTTTGGCTGGCGGTTCCGCTGCGCCCGGAGACCCCCGCAGCGGCCACAGGAGCCGCGGTCCAGCAGGTCTCAAACCCACCCTGGAGGCCTATTGCCATGACGACTCCTATCGCAGCGCCGGCGCTCCCGTGGGTGCGTATCGCGGACGCCCTGTCCCATGTCGGGGGCAGGGTTGAAGTGCGCGGATGGATTACCCACCGCCGCTCTTCGGGCAAGGTGCAATTCTTCGTGGTGCGCGACGGTTCCGGCGTCATGCAGTGCGTCGCGGGAGTCAAGGATGTCAGCCCGGAAGATTGGGAGCGCCTCGCGACGCTGGCGCAGGAGTCGTCCGTCACCGTACGCGGCGAACTGCGCGCCGACCCGCGCGCACCGGGCACGGTGGAGATGGGCATTCAGTCGTTGACTGTGGTGTCCGCGGCGGATGGCTACCCGATCACGCCGAAGGAGCATGGCACCGACTTTCTCATGGACCACCGCCACCTGTGGCTGCGCTCCCCGCGCCAGCAGGCGATCCTGCGCATCCGCGCGGAAGTGATTTCGGCGTTCCGTGACTTCATGGCGTCGGAATCCTTCATGCTCGTCGATGCGCCGGTGTTCACGCCCTCGGCATGCGAGGGCACGACGACGCTGTTCGAGACGCAATACTTCGACGACAAGGCGTACCTGACGCAGAGCGGGCAGCTCTACATGGAAGCCGCGGCCATGGCGTTTGGCCGCGTCTACTGCCTGGGGCCCGCGTTCCGTGCCGAGAAGAGCAAGACGCGCCGCCACCTGATCGAGTTCTGGATGATGGAGCCGGAGTGGGCGTTTGCCACGCTCGAGGATGTCATCGCACTCGAGGAGCGCTTGCTGCTCTACACGATCGGCCGCGTACTCGAACACCGCCGCGCCGAGCTCGCGATCGTCGAACGCGACGTCACCAAGCTCGAGCGCATCAGCGGCCCGTTCCCGCGGATCCACTACAACGATGCGGTGGCGCGACTGCATGCGGGGGGCCAAGAGTTCGAGTGGGGCGGTGACTTTGGCGCCCCGGACGAGACGTTGCTGGCGAACCAGTTCGAGACGCCCGTGTTCGTCACGAACTACCCCGCTGCCGTGAAGGCGTTTTACATGGAACCCGATCCCGCCGATCCGCGACTCAGCCTGTCGTGCGACTGCCTCGCTCCCGAAGGCTATGGAGAGATCATCGGTGGCGGCCAGCGCATGTCATCACTCGAACTGCTGACCGCCCGCATCGACGAACACGGGCTGCCGCAGGCCGCGTTCGAATGGTACAAGGACCTGCGCCGCTACGGCTCGGTGCCGCACGCCGGGTTCGGCATCGGTGTCGAGCGCACGCTGGCGTGGCTGGCCGGCCTCGATCACGTGCGCGAGACGATTGCGTTCCCGCGCATGCTGAACCGGCTGAGTCCCTAGGCACCCTGCTCGAGCGCCCGCGTCGCGTGGACGCCCTGGCGCTCGAGCGCTGGGGCGTCACGGTTGGCGTTGCAGGAGGAGTAGCGCATTCACGCTGCCCTGCTCGCCTGTCGACGTCACGGTGCGGTAGCGGCTGAGCAGCGCGTCGCGTTCCGCTGCGTTGCGGAAGGGGCGCCCCACGCCGGCGAAGGCGTTCTGGCTTTCGAGCACGCCACGGCGCACCACCAGCCACTGTGGCTGGCGCGAAGCGACGAGGTCGGTGTACCAGCCCGGTCCCTGCAGGCGGCGCTTCGCCACTTCGGGGCTGACGAGCCCGGTCTCGTCGATCACCACGAGGGGGCAGGTGTAGCCGATGATGCCGATCGGCTCGAGCATGACGCGGTCACCGGGCTTGCACTGACTGCGCAGCGCTTCGGCCATGCTGCCGAATGCCGTTGCTTCGTTGTACGCGCGTCCGCGATAGAGTGCGGTCGCGATGGTCCACGAACTGGCGACGAACAACACCAGCGCCACGGGAATGCCGACGCCGCGCGTGACGCGAGGCAGCCCGACGGCGGTCAGCAGTGCCGCCGCGGTGAGCGGGAAGGCGAAGTACCACCAGAAGTACGCAGCACCCACCGCGATGTAGCCAAGCCAGATGACGGTGAGCGCCAGCGCGAGTCGCGCGAGTGCTGAGTCGCGCAGCCGCCAGAGTTCACGTCCGCCCGCGATCGTGGCGGGGGCGAGGACCACGGCGAGAAACGCCAACATGACCGGATCGCCATTGCCCGGCCAGCGTCCCATGATCACGGGCGAGATCCAGTCCCACCAATGGCGTCCGCTCCAGGGGCCCGGTGTGCCGTACACACTCGCCTTCACCAGCAGGCTGTTTGGGATTGGGCTGCCGTAGGTCACGGTCAGGGCGATCACTCCCGCGGCGGTCAGCCCCAATGCGATCAGGCGGTCCCGCCATGATGCGGCAGCAGACAGCAAGG
This sequence comes from Candidatus Eiseniibacteriota bacterium, assembly GCA_043720995.1. GTDB lineage: Bacteria > Eisenbacteria > RBG-16-71-46 > RBG-16-71-46 > RBG-16-71-46 > JANLWK01. Next base: position 17,701 of record JAYSRO010000541.1, on the reverse strand, counting down.
CTGCCGCGACGAATGTCTCGGGGCGGGCGAGCGCGAGTGCCGCGAGCACCGGACCGCTCGCGCGGCTGTGGCGTTGCGCGAGCGCCGCGCCGAGCACCAGCAATGCGAGGCACATGCTCATCTCCATGCCGGAGACGGACAGCGCCGCGTAGTAGGGCCACAGCGCGAAGAACAAGGTGAACGCCCATGCCGAGGCGATGCCGGTCGTGGCCATCAACAACGTGCCGCCCACCATCAGCGTGACGATGTCGGCGAGGAAGCTCCAACCCAGCGCCCAGGGTACAGGGTTGCCCATCAGCTTGAGCCCAAGCGCGCTCCACACGGTCCACAACGGGGAAGTGAAGCCCATCACGAACTCACCTGGGTTGTAAACCAACCCCTGGCCCGAGGCGAGATTGCGTGCATAGCGGAAGGTGATGAAGGCGTCCTCGGCGGAAGTTGGAGTGTTGAGCATCAGCAGGATGCGCGCGGTCAGCAACAGCAGCAGCGGAACCAGGAAGGGACCACGCGGGTTCACGCACTCCGCCAGCGCCGGGAACAATCGCGGGCGTGCTTCGCGCGGCTCGGCGGCACGGGTCGAGGGGGATTGGGCTTTTCGTGGGCCAGAGCGATCGTGGGGCTGCCGTGTCACGGGACATCCTCCTGGTCAGGCGGTTGTAGCCGGTTGATGTGCCGCTGTGCCGCTGTGCCGCTGTGCCGCTGTGCCGCTGTGCTGATGCGCTGCTGCCGCAACCGTCGCGACGCCGCAGCGGAGACGGGCAGGAGACGGGCGGAAGTCTTGACAGTCGCGGATCAGTATACCTACTGTGCCGCGCTCTGCTCCCGCAGCCCGAAGGCGGGATGTGCATGCCGCCGGGGAGAAGGGAACGCAAGTGATTGACAAGCCTCTTTCAGGGTCCCTACACTCCTTCAACTGTTCCGGCCGGGCGCCGAGGATCGTGCACATGCTCAACCGCGTGCTCGCTATGGCGCTGACACTCCTCTTGATCGCCGGATGTTCGCCCGCCGCGAAGCCCGGCGCTTCGACGCAGGATCTTACCGCTGGGAAAATTGTGGTGGAGTGCTCGCCCGAAGCCCAGCCCGCCCTGGCCCGCTGTATCGCCGCGTTCGAAGGGCTGTATCCGCAGGCGCACCTTGAGCTCCGGGCCAGCAGTTCACGCGATGCGGTGGCCGCCTTGTTCGCCGACCGCGCGGACATGGCCGTGATCACGCGTGAGGTCGTGCAGGAGGAGCGCAGTGCCGCCGTGCGCGGGAAGCTCGACATCGACAGCTACCGGTTTGCCCGTGACGCCGCGGTCATTCTCGTCAATGCGGCCAACCGGGTCGAGCACCTGACGCTCGAAGACGTACGGCGCATCTACTCGGGCGAAGCCAGGAGCTGGTCGGAATTCGGGGGCTCCGCGCTGTCGGTGGAACCTGTGGTGCAGGCGCCTGACGCGGACATGACGGAATTCTTCATCGAGGAAGTGCTCGGGGGTGAGACGATCCGGGCGCACTCAGTCGGCGTCACCACGGGGCAGGATGTGGTACGAAGCGTGCGAGATCGTCCCGGTGCTGTAGGCTACGTCTCGTTGGCCGAATCGGGAATCGGAACGAAGGCCGTGCAGCTGGCCGCGCTGAAAGGGTTGCCGTACTTCACGCCTGATCTCGAACGGGTTCACGACGGCAAGTACCCGGTCACGCGGTTCTACAATATGGTGGTGCGCGCGAAGTCCCCCGCACTGGCGGGCGGGTTCATCACCTATGTCACAAGCCTTGATGGGCAGAGGCTGATTCGCGAGGCCGGGCTGGTGCCGACGACGGTGCCGGTGCGGTTCGTGCGACGGTCGGCGATGCTGAGCACTCACACCCAGGGAGATACCCTACACACACCATGAACGCACTCCGTTTACGTACCCAGCTTGCCGCCGCGGCGGTCGCCGCCTTGCTCGGCCTCGTGGCCCTCGGTTCGCCGGCGCGTGCCGACGACCTGAAGGATGCGCGCGCAGCCCTTCAGGCCGGGAACTACGACCAGGCGATTCAACTGTTCGAGAAGGCAGCTTCGCAGGGCGCTGCCGCGGGCCGTGCGGGCGTCGGTGATGTGTGGCTCAAGCGCCGCCAATTTGGCAAGGCTGCCGAGGCTTTCCAGTTGGCATCGAAGATGGACCCGTCACTGGCTTCCGCCTATTACGGACAGGGTGAGGTGTTGCGGCGTGAGGGCAAGTGCGACGAGGGGGTGGCGTTCCTCCAGAAGGCGACGGAACTCGACAAGCGCTACCCGGAAGCACAGCTCGCCTATGGCGACTGCCTGCTGCAGACGAACCAGCGCGAAAAGGCCGTGGCGGTGCTGTCCACCGGGCTCAAGTGGGGCGCCAAGTGGCGGCCGCGATTCCTCGTGGCGCTCGGCAATGCCGAAATGTCGCGTGACTCGCTGCGCGATGCCGGCATCTACTTCACGCAGGCCCGCGAAGAGGCTCCCGATGATCCGGTGACCCATCGCGCGCTCGGCGACTTCTACGTGAAGCGCGGCACGTTCGAACTGGCAGTACCGGAGTACCAGGCCGCGATCGCCAGCGACTCGACCGATCTCGAGTTGCGCTACGCCCTGGGGCAGGCGTTGTTCTATGCGCAGCGTTATAACGAAGCGCTCGAGGTGTATCGCGACGTCGTGGCGCGGGACGCCGAATTCGCGCCCGGCCAACTGGCGCTCGGCGACCTCTTGTATCGCTCGGGCAAGGCGGACCGCAATCGTTTCGCGGAAGCGAAGCCGGCGCTCGAGAAGTACACGCAGCTGAAGCCCGAGGATCCCAAGGGCTGGAGCCTGCTGGGCCGCTCGCTGGCGCAGACGGGGGATCGCGAAGGCGCGTTCGACGCGATGAACAAAGCCGAGAAGCTGGGCGACAAGAGCAAGGACATGTACACGATGCGGGCGCGCGTCAACATCGACCGCAAGAACTGGGACCAGGCGCTGGCGGACTACAGCCGCGGCGCTCCCGAGCCCGACGACGTCCTGCGCATCGCCCAGTTGTGGGTGTTCAAGGGCGAGCCGGCGCGAGCCGAGTCGCTGTACCAGGCGATCATCACGGCGGACTCGACGTCGGGAAGTGCCAAGTTTGCCGTCAGCGAACTGGGCAAGGTTCGTTTCCGCGCCAAAGACTACCCGGCGGCGATCGAACTGTTCCGCCGCCGAATCGCGCTTGACCCGAACAACGACGAGGCTTACTACTATATGGGCCTGTCGTTTAAGGAGTTGAAGCAGTATCCCGACGCGCTGGGTGCGCTGCGGAACTCGGCGAGACTGGCGGACGGTAAGGCAGACCGCCATTTCTGGCTGGGGATTATCTACGCCCAACTCGATTCCACCGACGGGGCGAGCCGGGCGTTCAACCGCGTCGTCGAACTCGACTCGGCGGGCATGAACAAGAACACCGCAATCGCCTTGCGTCAGCTGGGGTATTACGACCTGCTCCAGAAGCAGTACGTCGAAGCGAGCCAGAAGCTGTCTCGCGCGGTGGCCATCAGTCCAACTGACACCCAGAGCTGGGTGTGGTTGGGGCAGGCCGCACAGAATTCAGGCAACAAAGAAAAGGCATGCGAGGCGTATCGCAAGGCCCTTGAAGTCGACCCGAATCAACCGGATGCCCTGCGGGGCCGGAAGACTCTGGGTTGCTAGGCGGCACGGCAGGGAGGACACGATGAAGCAACGCCAGATCGGGAGCATCGTCGTTCTCGCCCCGAAGGGATACCTGACGGGCGGCGACGAGACGGAGGAGCTGGAAACGACGATCAAGAATCTCGCCGAGGGCGGGAACAAGTCGCTGATCGTCAACCTGTCCGAGACCCAGCATCTCAACTCGACGGCCCTGGGTGTGCTGATCTCGGCACACTCGAACTACGTTCGCCGGGGCGGCCAGATGAAGCTGTGTTCGGTCGACAAGAAGATTGAGAACATTTTCGTCATCACCAAGCTGTCGCTGGTGTTCGACGTGTATTCAAACGAAGAGCTCGCCGTCTCGAGCTTTGCGGAGTCCCCCGCCCAATAGCGGGTTGTATTAGGGAGCACCGGGAATCACTCGCGTGTTCGGCGCCGTCCGCGCCGGCGCTGGATCAACGATTGGCACTCGGGCCGGAAGCTGCCGGCCTAGGGGCCAGGGAGGATCATTCGAAGATGGGTCGTTTTATCGTTCCTTTGGGATTTGTGCTGGCGGTGGCCATCTCCATCACCCTGTGGTGGAACCTCCCGGTGTTGGGAGATGTCGGTGAATCCATGAAGCAGGGAGGCCCGCTCGTGGCGGCGCTGATCCTGTTGCTCATCCTGCAGACGACATTCATCATCGAACGCACCTGGAGCCTGCGTAAGGCTCAAGGTCGCGGACCTCTCCCGGCCTTTCTCGTCGGCGTCCGCAAGCGGCTTCATGCGAACGACATCGACGGTGCGGTCAAGCTGTGCGCGCAGCAGCGGGGATCTGCAGCCAACGTGATCCGTGCGGGGCTTGAGCGGTACCAGACGCTGAAGGCTGAAGGTGCCACCAAAGAGAAGATCGTGGCCGAGACGCAGGCCGCCATCCAGGAAGCCAACGGGCTCGAAGTGCCGTTGCTCGAGCGCAACCTGATCGCGCTGTCCACCATCGCCTCGATCTCGACGATGATCGGACTGCTCGGCACGGTGCTTGGAATGATCCGTTCGTTCGCCGCACTCGGGCACTCGGGGGCGGTCGACGCCACCAAGCTCGCCGTCGGTATTTCCGAAGCTCTCATCAATACGGCCGGCGGCTTATTTTGCGCCATCGCGGGCATCGTGGCCTATAACGTGTTCGTGACGCGCGTCGACAACTTTAATTACATGATGGACGAGGCGTCCTACGAGGCGATCCAGCTGCTCGCGGCGTCCGCATCTCCGGACCCGATCCGCTAGTAGTCAGGGACTCAAGGAGCCTTCGATGCTCAAGAAGAAACGGCGCATTGGTGTCACGATGGACATGACCCCAATGGTCGATGTTGCCTTCCTGCTGCTGATCTTCTTCATGACGACGACCGTGATGACGCCGCCCGAGAAGGACAAGATCACCCTCCCTGAATCGAATTCCGAGGCGAAGTCGCCGGAGTCGGACATCATCACGATTTCCGTGACCAAGCGGCCGTCGGTGCGCGTGAGCTGGAGCCAGCGCGGGGAGAAATTTGATCGCGAGTTGATGGCGGATGAGGTCCCGGCGCAGATGACGACGCTGCTCAAGACCGCGCGCGCGGCCAACCCTGCTGCCCGCATGATCGTCAAGATGGACAAGGATGCCGAGTACGGCATCATTGCCGACATCATGCCGGCGCTGCAGGAGGCCAAGGCTCCGCGCTTCAACGTGCAGACCGATCTGGGCCAAAAGGGCGGCCTGTTCGGAACCAAGAAATGACGCCTAACGTTTGGGGAGGTGAGTTCCTGTGGGTGCTGTAGACACTCCTGAACGCGCAAAAAAAGGCAAGAAAAAGGGCTTCGGGCGTCCGAAGCGCCGGCTCGGCGTGCGTATCGACATGACGCCGATGGTCGACGTGGCATTTCTGCTGCTCATCTTCTTCATGGTGACCACGGTGTTCCGCACCCCTCAGGCGCTCGAGATCAACCTGCCGCCCGATGACAAGGCGGAAGTCAACGTGGCGGAGTCTAAGGTCGTCACGGTGCGCGTCCTTCCGGATGCGCGTGCGTACTGGAAGCGCGGTCTGGATCCGTGGTCCCGTTCCAGCGTCAATGAATTGACGAGCGTGTTCGAGTCGTACCGTTCCAACCAGGAAATCGTCGTGCTGATCAAGATCGATCGCGAAGCCAAGTTCAATTCGATGGTTCACATCATCGACGAACTCGATCTTGCCGGGTTGACGCGGTTCTCGCTGGCGACCCTGACTCCGGAAGAGCGCAAGGAGGTGGAGGCGCTGTGACGACCGAACACGCGAATCTCTACCAGTTCATGCCCTACGGGGCGCCCGAGCTCAAGGAAGTTGCCCGCAAGTACCTGGTGCGAGCGACGATCTATGGTAGTGCGCTGTGGCTGATCGTGTTCATCCTGTCTCTCGGCGGAGTGTTCCTGCTGAAGCACCGCCCCAAGGAGACCAGTGTGATCGTGGTACCGTACCGCGAACTTGCGGCGCCACCGCCACTGACGGACAAGGCTGCGCCGCCGCCGGTCAACGTCGCAACGCCCGTGGCTCCGCCCACGGTCGGTGTTGCCGTCCCGGTGCCGGATGCCGAAGCGCCGCCGGAGCAGACGATCGCGTCGCAGTCGGAAATCGCGAACAGCACGGGCAGTGTGGAATCCTCCGGCGACGGCAACATCGTCGTGGCGCCGCCCTCCGACGATGAATTGCCGCAGTTTGGGCAGTACGTCTTCGTGGAAGAACTCCCCGAAGCCATCACGAAGGTCTCGCCGCAGTATCCGGATATCGCGCGCGAAGCCGGCGTCGACGGAACGGTGTTGGTGCAGGCGCTGGTGGGGAAGGACGGTCACGTGAAGGACGTGCGCGTCCAGAAGTCGATCCCCATGCTCGATGCGTCGGCTCAGGCCGCGGTGCGTCAGTGGGTATTCAAGCCTGCGCTGTCGAACAACAAGCCGGTCGCCGTGTGGGTCGCGGTTCCCGTTCGCTTCACGCTGCGGTAGCGGCGTTCGCAACTGCTTCGAGCCGCCCGGACCGGGATAAACCCGCGTCCGGGCGTTGCTTTTCCGCGCCTGTGCCCCTCGGTTTGACCCCGCTCAACGTCAATACGTACTGTTCTCCGTTCCTTGACCTGCCCCTTGTCCCAGCACGATGGAGACCGCATGGAATCGCCTCTGGCGCCTGATGTGGCTCAGCCCCAAGCGCCTGAGCCCACGCTCGGTCTTGGGCAGCGCGCCGTGGCCGTTTTCATCCGGCCGGGTGAAGCCTGGACCGGATTGCGCCAGCAGGTTCAGTGGTGGTTCCCGATGCTGTTGTTGGCGGTGTTCGCAGCCCTGGTAGGGGCTGCCCTTCAGCACCGCGCGTTGCTGCCCATGCTGACCGATGCATGGCAGGACCAGGTCGCCATCGGCAACATGCAGGCCGATCAGGCGCAGCACATGGAAGAGTATTTCAGCGGTCCCATGGGGATGGTCTGGACCGTGGGCCAACAGCTGGTTTTCGTGCCGGTCATCACGGCCATCATGGGCTTGCTCATCTGGTTCGGCGCCGGTTTTATCCTCGGCCGCTCTATGACCTACCGGTTGTCGCTCGAAGTCGCCTCGTGGGCCGGCCTGATCACGATCCCTTTGCAGGCGCTCACCTTTGTCGTGGCGTGGGCGCGCGAGACCATGAAGGGCGTGCATGTGGGGTTCGGGTTGCTGTTACCCGAGACCGATACGCCGACCCGGTTCGGGCTGTTCCTCGGCGGTGTGCTCGATGCCTTTGGTCCGTTGTCGCTGTGGTACCTCGCCGTGCTCGTGTTGGGTACGGCTGCTTTGTCCGGTGCGCCACGTAAGCAGATCGCACTGGTCATTGGCGGGTTGTACTTTGTCGCCATGTTCCTGCTGGTGGGACTCGGAGCGATGTTCGCCCCGTTGTCCTGACCTTTGAAACTTTTTGGTCCCAGATCCGTATGCTCCGCTGAAGCGTCTGGCCGTACTTCGGCGTGGTTGCTGTCCCAAGGAGGTCATTCGATGAAGCTGTCGCGCTCGCGGGGCTTGTGCCTCGGGCTCGTCGCAGTCGTGTTGGTTCCGGCGATGGCTCATGGCGCCGAGTTGCTCACCGCTGATGGCGCCGTTCAGATCGCACTCCAGAAGAATCCCCAGGTCGTCACGTCCCGCGCCTCGGTGCTGGACGCGAAGTCCGGCCTCTACTCATCCATCTCCGGCGTCGCGCCGCGGGTGAGCGCGAGCCTCAGCCGCAGCGGTGCGTGGACGCGCAACAACAGTGGCTCCGAGGCGTTCGGCAGCTTCCAAACACCGTCCTCCTCACTGGACAGCGATTCGTATTCGACGACGCCGGGCTTGAGCGCGAGTTGGTCCGTGCTGGACCTCTCGGCGATCACCGGCCTGTCCGCCGCCCGTTCTGGGCTCAGGGCGGCGAAGTTGTCGCAAGCGTCCACGCGCAACGACGTGGCCCTCACCGTGCGCCGCCAGTTTTACACCGTGGTGCAGGCGGCGCATCTGGCGCGCGTCAATTCCGAGGCGCTCAAGCTGTCGCGGGACAACGAGCGCCGCGTGCGCGCGTTGTTCGAGGTGGGATCCGTCTCGAAGAGCGACGTGCTGAAGGCGCAGGTCCAGACGGCCCAGAGCCAGCTCGACTCGCTGAGTTCCGCGCACCAGATCACCACGCAGCGCATCGCACTCGCCAGTGCGTTGGGCCTTGAAGAGCGGGCGATGGCGGAAGTCGACACCACGCTGACCGTGACGCCCACGGACTTCGACGAGGCGGCACTGCTGGCCGAAGCGACGAGGAACCGGCCCGACTTGTTGGCGGCCGACGCGAGCCTCAGGTCTGCGAAGTCGTCCCGCTGGTCGGCCCGGCTCGCCCGGTTGCCGTACATCACGGTGTCGGGGTCGACGACGTTCAACTCCAAGTCCACCACGAAGACGACGGAACTGAACCCGCCGCCGCCGGATACGAGTTCGACGTCGGAATCGAAGACGGATCGCACGACACGAGCGTCCATTGCACTGAACTGGGACTTCTTCGACGGATTCGCGACCGACGCACAAAACGCTTCGTCGCAGGCACGGCTGGTTCGCGCGCAGGAAACGTACGATGCGCTGCAGCGCAATCTCGCCGCCGAGGTACAGCAGGCGCTGTTGTCCTACCGCGAAGCCATCGAGACGGTGGCTGTCGCGCAGAGCGCGGTCGAGTCCGCGGCGGAGAACCTCAAGCTGACGCAGCAGAAGTACAACGTCGGCTCGGCCACGATCCTCGACCTGATCGACGCGCAGGTGCAGTTGCAGCGCGCGGAGAACCAGGACGTGTCGGCGCGCGCCGGAGTCCGTATCGCCGAAGCCGGTATCCGCCGCGTCAGCGGCCGCAACGACTAGAGTCCAGGGGGCCGCAAGTACATGAAAGCGAAGTGGCTGTGGATCGGGCTGGCGGTCGTCGTGACGCTCGGGTTGGTGGGAGTGGCGGTGATGCGCGGCCGCGGCTCCAAGGTGACGCCGGTGCAGTTCGCGCGGGTGCGCCAGGAGAACATCACCTCACGCGTACGCGCCCCCGGCAAGATCGAGCCGAAGACACAGGTCAAGGTGAGCGCCGACGTGATGGGGAAGATCGTCCAGTTGCCGGTCAAGGAAGGCGATCCCGTCAAGCGTGGCCAGCTGATGCTGCAGCTCGACGACACGCAGTACCGCGCGGGGTACAACCAGGCGCGGGCAGCACTCGCGACGGCGCGGGCACGCGTGCGCGAGGCGGAGGCCACCTTCAAGGTCGTCGACACGAACTTCGCGCGGCAGCGCTCGTTGTTCGAGCAAAAGCTGCTGTCGCAGGCGGAATGGGATCAGGCCTCGAACACGCATGAATCCTCGCGGGTGTCGGTGGCCACGGCGCAGGAAGAAGTGGCGCGTTCGCAGGCCATGCTCGATGGCGCGGCCGACAATGTGCGTAAGTGCCGCTTCGCAGCACCGTTCGATGGCGTGGTCAGTGCGCTTAATGTCGAGAAGGGCGAGAACGTCGTCACCGGCACCATGAACAATCCCGGCACGGAGATCCTGACGGTTTCCGACTTGTCGCGCATGCTGGTGCGTGCCGACGTGGATGAGACGGACATCGTCGATATGACGATCGGACAGAAGGCGAAGATCACGGTGGATGCGCTGCCGGACACGTTCTTCTGGGGATCGGTGTCGGAGATCGGCAACACCGCCAAGCGTTCGATCACCTCGACGGTCGAGGGCCAGACGAACTTCGAGGTGAAGGTCGTGTTTGATGTCGATGTTCCGCAGGTGCGGCCAGGCATGACCGCCGATGTCGAGATCGAGACCGCGACCCACAACCAGACCTTGGGCGTCCCGATCCAGGCGGTTGTCGTCCGTACGGAGCGCGAACTCAAGGTGAAGGCAAAGGGAGCTTCGCCGAAGAAGGCGAAGGCGAGTGACATGCTGGCGGCGCTGGATGACACCATCGGCAAGAAGGAAAAGGAAATCACCGGGTTGTTCCGGGTCGAGAACGGGGTCGCCAAGTTCGTGGCCGTGCGCACGGGGCTCGCCAGCGAGACGGAAATCGAAGTCTTCGGCGAGCTCAAGGCGGGTGACCTGGTCGTCGCGGGTCCGTACAAAGCCTTGAGAGAGTTGAAGCCGGAGAGCAAGGTGAAGCAGGAAAAGCCGGCGGCGCCCAAGAAATGAGGAAGCCATGCTGATCACGCTGCGCAATCTGCACCGCGTCTACGAGGTGGGCACCGAGCAGGTCCGCGCACTCAACGGAGTCGATCTCGAGATCGCCGCGAACGAGTACGTCGCCATCATGGGCCCCTCTGGCTCCGGCAAGTCGACGCTGATGAACATTATCGGCTGCCTCGATACGCCCAGCGAGGGCAGCTACCTGCTCAAGGACCAGGAGATCGCCCGCATGACGGACGATGAACTGGCCCGCATCCGCAACCAGGAAATCGGTTTCGTCTTCCAGACCTTCAACCTGCTGCCACGCGCCGACGCGCTGCACAACGTCGAGTTGCCGCTGGTGTATGCCGGGATGAAGCACGAGGAGCGCAAGGTGCGGGCGCGCGAGGCGCTGACGCGCGTAGGGTTGGGCGACCGCATGAAGCACCGGCCGAACGAACTCTCGGGGGGCCAGCGCCAGCGCGTGGCGATCGCGCGGGCACTCGTCAATCGGCCGAGCATCATCTTGGCGGATGAGCCGACCGGTAATCTCGACACGGCGACGGGTGAAGACATCATGTATGCCTTCCGCGAGATCTGGCAGGAAGGCAACACCGTTATCCTCGTGACCCACGAAGCCGACATCGCGGCGCATGCCCACCGCGTCGTGCGCATGCGCGACGGCAAGATCGAGAGCGATACGGTGAACGCGAATCCGGTGATTCCCCAGCGCCGGGTGGCTCCCACGACGTGAACCCGCGCGAGAGCGTCGGGATCGCCTTGGGCGCCCTGCGTGCCAACAAGCTGCGCTCCTTCCTGACGCTGCTGGGGACGATCATTGGCGTGACCTCGGTGATCTTCGTCGTGTCGATTGTGCAGGGCCTCAATGGCTACGTCACCGACAAACTCCTGCAGGCCGGCTCCAACGTGTTCACGGTGGACCAGATGGGGTTCATCACCTCCCAGGAAGAGTGGGAGGCGCGCCGCAACTGGCCGCTGATCACGCTCGATGACGCCGACGCATTGCGTGAGGCGGTACCGCATGCCCGCATGATCATCGCGCAGGCGTCCACGGTGGACCGCGTGCGCTTCGGCGACAAGGTCATGAAGGGTGTCAGCATCAACGGGCGCGGCGCCGGCTACGACATCGTCGATGACCTGACGATCGACGCGGGACGGCACCTCAGCGAACTCGATGACCAGCGCCGCCGGCCCGTGTGCGTGCTCGGCCCCGAGGTCGCGGAAGAGTTGTTCCCGGGACTCGACCCCATCGGCAGGACGGTGCGTATCGGCCCCGATGCCTTCGAAGTGGTAGGGCTCACGGCGGCCAAAGGAAAAATGCTAGGCCAATCGCAGGACCGCTTCGTGGTGATTCCCGTGCGCACCTTCCAGAAGCTGAAGCAGGAGCGGGCCGACATCTCGGTGGCGGTCAAGAGCCAGGACCAGGCCTCGCTCGAGTTGGCGGTGCAGGAAGTGCGAACGGTCATGCGCGGCCGCCACCACTTGCGGCCGGGCAAGATCGATAACTTCGGGATTACGACGGCCGACACCTGGCTCGACTTCTATCACACGCTCACCAACGGCATTTTCGTGGTGACGATCGGCGTCGCGGCGATCTCGCTGGTCGTCGGCGGCATCGTCATCATGAACATCATGCAGGTGTCGGTGACCGAGCGCACGCGCGAGATCGGCGTGCGCAAGGCGCTTGGGGCCCGCCGCCGCGACATTCTCGCGCAATTCCTGATCGAGTCGACCACGCTGTCGATTTCCGGCGGGCTCATCGGGATCACCCTGGGCGTGCTGCTGGCGCTGTTGATGGGAGCGGTGACGCCATTGCCCACTGCGGTCAGCATGCCCGCCATTCTTGCCGGCATCCTGATGTCGACGCTGATCGGGGTGTTCTTCGGCTCCTACCCGGCATTCCGCGCGGCGGGGCTCGATCCGATCGACGCCCTGCGGTACGAGTGAGCGCATGAATTTCGCCCTGTCGCGTGAAGTCATGGGGATGGCCGGCCGCGCGCTGGCCGCGAACCGCCTGCGCTCGATGCTGGCGTTGCTCGGCATCGTCATTGGTGTTGGCACGGTGATCGGCATGATGGCGCTGATCAATGGCTTCCAGCGCTCGTTCGAGCACAGCATCCAGTCGCTGGGCAACAACACCATTTACATCCGCCGCATCCGCCCGGGAATCCAGTTCAGCAATGGCGTGCCGGAAAGCCTCAAGACGCGCCGCGCCTTCAGCATGGACGACGCCGAGGCGATCCTGACCGCCTCGCCCGCGGTCAAGGCGGTGACACCGCTCAAGTGGCCGTTCCAGGACATGCGGCTCGAGCGTCGCGGACGCCACACAAAGACCACGTTCATCTTCGGCACCGACCACAACTTTCTCGCGGTGCGCGGCTACGACCTCTCACGCGGGCGGTTCTTCACAGCGGAAGAAATCAGGCGCCACGCCAACGTCGTCGTGCTCGGGCACGACACCCGCGAAGCGCTGTTCAAGGACGCAAGCGGGTTGGGGGAGACGGTCCACATCGGCGGGATTCCGTTCCAGGTGATCGGGGAATTCGAGATCAAGGGCAAGTTCCTCGGCAACAACTTCGATGAAGTCGCCGCGATGCCCTATTCGCTGGTGGAAAAGTACTTCCCCGCGCCGAACGACGCGCCCCTGTGGTTTCCCAAGCGCGGCGAGGTATTCCTCGATGCCGTGGCGATGTCGCCCGAGCAGAACGAGGAAGCCATCCGGCAGATTGGCGACGCGCTGCGCGTGCGGCGAAGGTTGCCGAGCAACAAGGCCAACGACTTCGCCGTGTTCACCGACGAGACCTTCCTGAATCTCTACAAGAGCATCACCGGTGGCATCACGGTGGTGATGACGCTGGTGTCGTTCATCGCACTGGTGGTCGGTGGAATCGGCATCATGAACATCATGCTGGTCGCGGTCACCGAGCGCACCCGCGAGATCGGCGTGCGCAAGGCGCTCGGCGCTCCGCGCATCGCCATCCTGTTCCAGTTCCTCGTCGAGGCAGTGTTGCTGACGGCGTTGGGGGGAGCCATCGGCGTGCTGTTGGGAGCGACGATCTCCTGGATCGTGCGCGCGGTGAGTCCATTGCCCACCTACGTGTCCCTGTTGTCCGTCGTCATCGGGCTTGGCTTCTCGTGCGTGGTGGGCTTGTTCTTTGGGCTCTACCCCGCGATGAAGGCCTCGAAGCTCGATCCCGTCGACGCCCTGCGCTACGAATAAGCGGCTCGCCCAGCGGCGTCATCCGCGGGCACCGGCGGACTGGACGGCGATGGTATGATGCGCCCCATCATGCGCGACGATTCCACGACCTCCGAAGGCACCGCCACCATGACTGACCCCACGCCAAACGCAGCGCCGAACCGTGGCCTGCGCGACATCGTCATTCACGGTGCGCGTGAGCACAACCTCCAGAACCTGACCCTGCGCCTGCCACGCCAGAGCCTGATCGTGGTGACCGGCGTTTCGGGCTCCGGCAAGTCGTCGCTGGCGTTCGACACGCTCTACGCCGAGGGGCAGCGACGCTATGTTGAATCGCTATCGGCTTACGCCCGGCAGTTCCTCGGGCAAATGGAAAAGCCGGACGTCGACTCGATCGATGGCTTGAGCCCCGCGATCGCCATCGAGCAGCGCGGCGCGGGCTCGAACCCACGTTCCACCGTGGCGACCGTCACCGAGATCTACGACTACCTGCGCCTGCTGTTTGCGCGCGTCGGCACGCAGCACTGCCCCAACTGCGGCACGGTGATGGAGCGCCAGAGCGTGCAGGAAATTGTGGATGCAGTGCTGCAGCGCGCTGCCGGCGAACGCATCGCCCTGTTGTCGCCGCTGGTGCACGGCCGCAAGGGGGAGTACCGCAAGGAACTCGAGACTGTGCACCGGCAGGGCTACCTGAGGGCGCGGATCGACGGCGCCTGGGTCGAACTCGACGACCCGCCGAAGCTGGCGCGGCACAAGCGCCACGAGATCGACATCGTGATCGACCGGCTCACCGTGAACGCGGAAGGGCGCTCGCGGTTGGCCGAATCGGTCGAGACGGCCCTGCGGCTCGGCAACGGCATGGCGTCCGTCTCGCGCGAGGGTAAGGCGGACCTGATGTTCAGCCAGGGTGCGGCCTGCGCGAATTGCGGCACCAGCGTCGCGGAGCTCCAGCCGCGCAGCTTTTCGTTCAACTCGCCTTATGGCGCCTGCCCCAGTTGCGAGGGGCTCGGCACGCGGATGCGCGTCGACCCCGATCGCGTAGTGCCGGATCCCTCACTGACGATCGCCGAAGGCGCGATCGCCGCGTGGGGTGATGCCGCGGGTACCTGGGTGGGTGGGACGCTCAAGGCGTTGGCGAAGAAATTCGAGTTCTCGCTCAACACCCCGTGGAAGAAGTTGCCGACGCGTATCCGTAACCTGCTGCTGTTCGGCAGCGGCGACGAGAAGGTGCGCTTCGAGTTCAAGACGACCAAGGGTTCCGCCTTCATCCACACCTCGAAGTACGAGGGCGTCATTCCATCGATGGAGCGCCGCTTCAAGGCCACGAACAGCGAGAGCGTGCGCCGTGGCATCTCGGCATGCATGAACCCGACGCCGTGCCCAGACTGTAAGGGCCAGCGTCTGCGCCCCGCGAGCCTCGCCGTGCGCATTGGCAAGCGCAACATCTCGGACTGGAGCGCCGGCTCGGTTGCCGCCGTGCGGCGCGAGATCGCGGCACTCAAGTATGACGGACCGAAGCGCACCATCACCGAACCGATCCTGCGCGAGATCTCGAGCCGGCTCGGATTCCTCGACGATGTGGGGCTCGGCTACCTGACGCTCGATCGTTCGGCCGGTTCGCTGGCCGGCGGCGAGGCGCAGCGCATCAGGCTCGCCACGCAGATCGGGTCGCAGTTGACCGGTGTGCTCTACATTCTCGATGAGCCTTCGATAGGCCTGCACCATCGCGACAACCAGCGGCTGCTCGGCACGCTCGAACGCCTGCGTGACCTCGGTAACACGCTGGTGGTGGTTGAGCACGACGAAGACACCATGTACCGCGCCGACTGGATCGTCGACCTGGGTCCAGGCGCGGGCCGTCACGGCGGAAGGCTCGTGGCCGAAGGGACGCCGGCGCAGATCCTCGCCAACCCCGAGTCGCTGACCGGGCAGTTCCTCACCGGCGTGCGCCAGATCGCGAGCCCGAAGACGCGGCGGGCGGGCAACGGCCACACGCTCGAGATCGTGGATGCCCACGAGCACAACCTCAAGCATGTCGATGCGAAGATTCCGCTCGGCACGCTGACGTGCGTGACGGGCGTCTCGGGCTCCGGCAAGAGCACGCTCGTCAACGATATCCTGCTCGCGGCACTGCTCAAGCACTTCGGTTCGATCGTCGCGTCGCCCGGGCAGCACAAGGCCCTCAAGGGCACCCAGTATCTCGACAAGGCGATCGCCATCGACCAGAGCCCGATCGGCCGCACGCCGCGATCCAACCCCGCGACCTACACGGGCTGCTTCACCTTCATCCGCGACCTGTTCGCGCAATTGCCCGAGTCTAAAGTGCGGGGCTATGCGCCGGGCCGCTTCTCGTTCAACGTGAAGGGTGGCCGCTGCGAAGAGTGCGAGGGTGATGGGCTGAAGAAGATCGAGATGCACTTCCTGCCCGACGTCTACGTCAAGTGCGACCTGTGCAACGGCCGGCGCTACAACCGCGAGACGCTCGAGATCCACTACAAAGGCAAGTCCATCGCCGACGTGCTCGAGATGACGGTGGAGGAGGGCGTCGAGTTCCTCGGTGCCGTGCCCGCGTTGCGGCGCAAGCTCGAGACGCTGCGCAGCGTCGGGCTCGGCTATATTCATCTCGGCCAGTCCGCCACGACCTTGTCTGGCGGGGAGGCGCAACGCGTGAAGCTCGCCACCGAACTGTCGCGGGTGGAAACGGGGAGCACGCTCTACATTCTCGATGAGCCGACGACTGGCTTGCACTTCGAGGACGTGCGCGTGCTGCTCGACGTGCTGCAGGCGTTGGTGAATCGCGGCAACACCGTCGTTGTGATCGAGCACCATCTCGACGTGATCAAGTGCGCCGACTGGATCATCGACATGGGGCCCGAGGGTGGCGATGGCGGCGGAACAATCGTGGCCGAAGGGACCCCTGAGGCCGTGGCCAAAGTACGCGCTTCCCACACGGGAGTGGCGCTCAAGGAGTGGTTGGCGCGGGCCGCCAGCCGCCACAGGTGACAGCGATAGGCGAAAGCTGCAAACTTCAGCGATGCACCCGCCTCACGATTGCGTGAGGCACGTTTCGTGGGTTGCGCCGGGCCGCTGATCGGGCAACGGTGGGGCCGCGATCCCTCACGATGGAAAACCTCGAGCGACTCATGAACGCCACGACCACGGCAACAACCGGAACGCCGCGCCCGGCGCAGGGCACGCGCGCGGCTACCATGAAGGCGATCGTCAAATCGAAGGCTGCACCCGGTGCCGAGATCCAAGAAGTCCCCGTGCCCACCGTGCAGCCCGGGCAACTGTTGCTGCGCGTGTTGCGCGCGGGCGTGTGCGGAACAGACCTGCACATCGTCACCTGGGACCGCTGGTCGCAGGGCCGCATCAAGCCGCCCGTGACGTTGGGCCACGAGTTCGTCGGTGAGATCGTGGAATGCGGCGCGGGGGTGACCGAGTTCGCGCTCGGCGAACGCGTCTCGTGCGAGAGCCACATCGTGTGCGGTCACTGCATCGCCTGCCGCACCGGCAACGGCCACGTCTGTGAGAACACGAAGATCTTAGGCGTAGACGTCAACGGCGGCTTCGCCGAGTACGTCGCGGTACCCGCGAGCAATGCCTGGCGTGCTCCCGAGAACATCCCCATCGAAGTGCAGGGCATCATGGAGCCGCTCGGCAATGCCGTGCACACCGCATTCGCCGGAGACCTGTCGGCCTGCCGCATCGCGGTGACGGGTTGCGGTCCGATCGGGCTGTTCGCCATCGGCGTCGCGCGCGCGGCCGGCGCTTCGCAAGTGATCGCCAGCGACGTGTCGCCCTACCGGCTCGAGCTGGCGCGCAAGATGAACGCCGATGCCGTGATCGACGTGTCGAAGGAATCGTTCGTCGATCGCGTCGCCGAGATCACCGGCGGGCGAGGGCTCGACGGAGTGCTCGAGATGTCGGGCAATCCGCAGGCCTTGCGAGATGGGCTCGCGGCGCTGCGCAACGGTGGGCGGCTCTCGTTGCTCGGGCTGCCCAAGGAACCCTTCGATCTCGACTGGAGCCGCCTGCTGATCTTCAAGGGCGTCACGCTGCACGGGATCATCGGCCGGCGCATGTACGAGACGTGGTTCCAGATGGACACCCTTTTGCGCTCGGGCCGCCTCGATGTACGCCCAGCGCTGACGCATGTGATGCCGATGGAGCAATTCGATGACGCCATCGCACTGTTGCGTTCGGGCAATGC